>DASPVP010000068.1:0-48477 GCA_035622315.1 Candidatus Acidiferrales bacterium
GGCCAAGCGGACGCGCCTGTCGCCGAGCGGCGCGTGGGTGAGGTTGAAGCCGATGCCTTCGTACCCGTTCATGTTGTTCCAGATGATGTGGATGTCGGGCACGGTGCTCGCCTCGCGATAGGTGTTGACGGAGGGCTGGAAGACATAGTCGAGCGCGTGCGTCTGCAAGAGTTGTACCTGGGTCGTCTCGTCCGGCACGATGTCGCAGCGGATGCGGCGCAACTTGGGTGGACCGAGGAAGAAGGCGTCGTTCGCGGTGACGAGGATGTGGTCGCCGTGCACCCATTCGACGAACCGGAAGGGCCCGTCGCTGACCGTCGGCGCCGTGTTGAACGCTATCTGATTCACGTCATGGTACCGGCTCAGCACGTGTGCCGGCACGATATCGTACGGTTGGTCGCTCTCCGCGAAAAAAGTGTTGACGAACGGTGCGAAGGGCTGGCGGAGGTGGATCACCGCGGTGAACAGGTCGGGCGTGTCGATGGAGCGGATGACGTCGTAGCCGTGTCGTGAGATGACGTCGTTGGCCGGATTTTCGATCGCTTGCCACGACCATTGCACGTCCTTGCTCGTGAGCGGCACGCCATCGGTCCATCGCATGCCGCGGCGCAAGCGATATGTGATGGTGAGGCCGTCCGCGCTGATCCCCCCGTTGGCACGGCTCGGGACCTCGCGCGCGAGCATAGGCACCGGATTACCACGATCGTCGGCGCTGATCAAGGGCTCGAACATCAGACGATCGACGAAGCCATCGATCGTGGTGGAGCTGAGCAGCGGGTTCAAGGTTTTCGCATCTTGCGGTAACGCAACGCGCAATACGCCGGGTTGCGTCCAGCTGTGCCGATGCCCGGATACGCCCGTCTGCGTGCTGATCTTCGTGCAGCTCATCGAGAGCATCGCCATGATAAAGATGAGGGGAACGGCGACAAACGATTGACGGCGCATAGGCGTTAAAACCCGATGGTCCCGCGAAGTCCGAAGAACAGGCCCACCGCGCCGACCACGGCCGAGAGCCAGAAAAGCGCGGGCCGTCTGATCATGGCTGCGATCGACGTCAGGACGATCGCGACTTCGAAAAACGCGAGGGAAACCTCAAGGTTCGACCTGCGCCCCTCGAGCACGGTCGACTGGGCGAGCGTGCTGTCGCGAGCATGCTCCTCGCTTTTGGCTTGCGCCATGATCGCAGGCTGCTCTGCGCGATATTTGCGCGCCTGCGCCTCGAGCGAGGCCCGCGCCGTTGGCGCCGAGGTGAGCGAGCTGATCTCGTAGAGGTGCGCCTTGAGGCTTTCCGCTTGATATTCGTTCCAAGCATCCGACGCGTTCACTTCGTGCAAGAGCCCCGCGTTGCGCAGCGAGAGCACCTGGGCGCCGATGCGGCCAGCGAGGATTCCGGAGAGGCCGGCTAAGACAGCGAGAATCGCAGCGACGACCGGCACGTAGCGCAACTTCTCGTTGCCGCTCTCCAGCAGTGCGTGATGCGTGTGCTCTGCGTGATGCACCGCTTCGCGCGTCGAATATCCCTCGTGCATGTCCGTCACGCAATTGGCGCGCCACCCGAGGAAGCCTTCAGCCGGCGGGCGACCGCGCCGTCATGACCCAGACGCGATGGGGCACTAAGAGTGGATCGTCGGGGAAACGCTCGGCGAGCATCGCGGCGTGAGCGCGGTCGAAAGCCACAACCGCTTCAGGTGAGAGACTCGCCGCCACGCCGGCGCTCGCGCGTATCCGCCCGCGCCAAGCTTCATGGCTATATGCCTGCGGCACGTCGAACGAAAACGTCTCGATGTCCTCAAACCCGGCCGTCGCCGCATCGGCGAGCCAACGCGGGTGCAAGCCTGTGCCGCCTGCGAGCTTCCACGCAGGATTGTGGCGTTCGATCAACTTCTCGGTGGCGTCGACCACATTCCCCGGAAGCGGGATCCAGTCGAAATGCGCGATGACGAGTCGGCCGCCTGAACGCAGCACTCTGCGTATCTCGCGGGCGGCCGTGGCCCGATCGAACCAATGCCAACACTGACCTGCGGTGACGACGTCGAACGACGCATCCGGAAGCCCGGTCGCCTCGGCCTTAGCTTGCACGTATTCGGTGTTGACGCCGGCCGCTGCATCGAGTCGCCGCGCCTGATCGAGCAGCGGGGCGGATGGATCGAGTCCCGTGACCTCGCACCCGCGGAGCGAAAGACCGCGTGCGATCGTGCCGGTCCCGGTTCCAAGATCGAGCGCCCGATCGCCACGCCGCACGATGCCGCCGGCGAAAAGACGCTCGAAGAAGCGGTCGGGAAAGCCTGCCCTATGCGTTCCGTAATCCTGTGCCGTCTTGCCGAAATCAATGTGCATCGCCGTCACACATCCAGGCCAATGGATACCCTCCGGTGGACTCGAACCCTGCAAACGAGGACCGCACATGATCTTAGGGCCCGTCCATTGTCCTCACATGGTGGGAAGGCGCGCGCAGCTCGAGTTCTTGCTCGAGCGAGCGAAGGCCGCGGCGCAGGGTCGCGGCTCGCTCGTCTTCGTCGAAGGCGACTCGGGCGCCGGCAAGACGCGCCTCGTGAGCGAGTGGTTCGCGGCTGATCCACAACGCTTGCGCCACCTGGACGGGCGCTGCTATCAGTACGCGCGCGCGCCGTTCGGGCCGATCGTCGCAGCCGGCCGCACGCTTTTCAAGGAAGATGCGGAACTCGTCCCAGCCGATCGAGCGGCTCGGGTCATCCTCTCTCGCCTGATCCCTGAGCTCGGTGATGCGCCCCCAGTGGCGCTACCGCTCGACCCGTCGGAGAAGCTTCACCACTTCGAAGTGCTCGCCGAAGTGCTGCGCAACGCCGCCGGCAAGAAACCCACGCTCTTCGTCATCGAAGACCTGCACTGGGCCGACGAGGCCACGACCGAATTTCTCGAGCACTTCGCGAATGCGATGTCGTCGGTGGGGCTGTGCATCGCGGCCACCTATCGGGCCGACGAGCTGCCGCAGGGGCACCGGTTGCGCGCGCTCGTCGCACGGCTCGAGCGGAATCGTGCATGCTGGCGCATCGGCATCGAGCGGTTGAGCGACGAAGAGATGCAGCGCTTCATCACGGAGGCGTTAGGCCTCTCCGCGATCGCTCCCGAACTCGCGCTTGTCATCGCGCGGCGCTCTGAGGGAAGCCCGCTGTTCGCGGAGGAGCTGCTCCGCTCGGCGATAGGCGACGCGGGAGGCAGGCATGGCGCCGCGGCGCTACCCGCGTCGGTTCGCGAAGCCGTGCTCGCGCGGCTGGCGCAATTGAGCGACGCGGACCAGGCCATCGTCAAGACCGCCGCTGCCATCGGGCGCCGATTTTCCGCAGAATTGCTCGCGACGATCGCGCAACGGCCGCTCGCCAGCGTGATTCCCGCGCTCAAACGCGCAATCGACCTGCAGCTCATCGAGCAAGGCGACGATGGGACGCTCGAGTTCCGTCACGAGCTGACCCGCGAAGCCACAGCTTCAGAGCTGCTCGATGCGGAAGCCCGTCCCTTACATGCGACGATCGCTCGGACGCTCGAAGCGCTACCCGATGCGGATCGACGCACAGAGGAACTCGCATACCAGTGGTGGGCGGCGGGTGACGCCGGCAAAGCCGCTTCGTACAACGAGCGCGCCGGCGACGCGGCCGAGGCTGTGGTCGCTTCGAAAGATGCCGCGATCCACTTCGAGCGTGCGCTCGAGGCGATGCGCTCGGACGATCCACGCCGCGCGATCGTGCTCCGCAAGCTCGGCGCTGCGCTGTATCGCAGCGGACTTGGGGCGCGCGCCAAGACCGCGTATGACGCGGCCATCGCGGCCTTCGTCGCGACCGGCGACGAAGAGGAGGCGGCGCGCACGCTCGTCGACCTGGCGCGCTTGCGTTGGACGCTTGGAGAGATACCAGGGCATCGAAGCGCCACGCAGCAGGCCATCGAGATGATAGGCGATCGCACCGCGAGCGCCGCATGGTTCGCTGCCCGGGTGGAGATGGCGTGGACGACGGCCTGCCAAGCGGGCAGACCGCAGGAAGCGCAAGACTTGCTCGCGCAGGCCGCGCCCTTCGAGGCTGCTGCCCCGATCAAAGACCGGATCAAGTTCCACGAGTGCCGGTCGCTCGTGCGCACGCTACGCGCGCAATCCGACGATGCGCTTGCCGATGCGCGGGAAGCAGCAGAACTCGCTCTCGGCGCCGGCGACGTCGCAACATCGGTCCGTTGTTACGGCAACATCGGCCTTCTCAGCGCGCAGTGCGGAGCACGCCCGATCGCCGAGGAGGCTTTCAGTCAAGCGATCGCGCTCATCGACGCGGAGCACCCGTTCGGCTGGCCAGCTCCTTGGACGTTGGCGCTCTACGCATGCGCGCAAGTGCTTTGGGGGCTGCTGCCCGAGGCGGAACTGACGATCGATCGCGCGCTCGGCGCGATCCTCGACGTGCCGAGCCTCGACGCGATCGTCGCTTGCGTCGCTCTACCGCTCGGCCTGCGCCGCAGAAATGACGCGATGGTGCGGCGCTGCGCCGACGAAGACCTGATCGAATTCGCATTCAATTCGAAAAGCACGCTCATCGGTGTCGTGGCGAGCCCCTTCGCTGAATACTACATCGCCAAGGACCGGGTGACTGAGGCTGCGGCCCTCTTAGAACGCGCCATCGACACGCTCGAGGCGCCGCCGCCAGCTGGGGATTGGGATGCGGCGCTCGTCATGGGCGCCGAGATCGCCGACCGCGAGCACGCGCAACGCGCCTGCGCGATCCTCCACGACATGTCGACCGCGGGTGCGATCCCGACGGCGCTCGCCCATGAGGCGCTTGCAGACGCGTGGCGCGAGCAACGATTCGGCGACGCCACGGCAGCACGACATCGCGCGAGCTTAACGGCAGAGGCCTTTGAGGCGCTAGGCTGGCCGGCACATCAGGCGAGGGCGCTGGAACTTTCAGGGCAGTTACAGGCCGCGGCGGACATCTATGCGCGCATCGGCGATGTCCGCAACGCGCAGCGCCTTGCTGAGGTCATCTCCCCGGTCAATAGACGCGGGCGACGCAAGTACGAGCTTTCGGCGCGCGAGCAGGAGATCGTCGAGCTCGTCATCGCCGGCAAGACGAACAAAGAGATAGCAGCGCAGCTCGTGTTGAGCGAACGCACGGTCGAAAGCCATGTCGGCTCGATTTTTGCGAAGCTCGCGATCGGCTCGCGGCGCGAGCTGGCCGAGCGGCTCAAGGCTTCGCGGAGCTAGAACGCCAAGACGGCGAACCCCGAAGAACTCATGTCCTTTCCGGCTTGAGAAGAGGACGATATGAAGCGTAAATCGCGCAAGACCGTCTGCGTGCTGCTCACCGAGCCGGGGCAACGGCTGATCGCGGTTGCCGCGAAGCGTGCGATGTACTCGCAGGGCTTCCCAGGGCATCCGCCCTCAAGGCGGATCAATTTCAGCAAGGCCCGCCTCGTGCTCTCCGGCGAGGATGCGATGCAGCTCGCCGAAATCGCTGGATGGAAGTTCGTGCCGCCGCCGGTCAAACGGAAGAAGCGCAAATCGAAGCCTCGGGGACGGCGCACTGCGAGGAAATAACCAGCGTCGCTCGTGATCCGCTACGCATCGAGTTGGCGCGCGGTTCCGCTCGACGAGGCGCTGCGCCGGGCGAGCGCGATCGCACCGGAATTCGGCATCTCACGAGTTACGGACATCACACGGCTCGACCGGCTTGGAGTGCCTGTCTTCGCGAGCGTGCGCCCTGGCGCCGCAACGGGGTCGCTCTGCGTCAACGCCGGCAAGGGACTGACGTCCGATGAGGCGCGCGTCGGCGCACTCATGGAAGCCATTGAGTTTGCCTTTGGCGAGGTACGATTCGCGACCGTGCAGCGCGTTTTGGCTACCGCGCGTGAAGTGCTGGCACACGACGCGCGCTTCTCGATCGTCGACCTGTGCCCGCTCGCCGGCGCCAAGATCTATCTCGACGAACCCATGGAGTGCGTCGTCGCCGAAGATCTCGACGGAGAGAAGACGCTCGTCCCTGCAGAACTCGTCTTTTTCCCGTTTCCGCTGCCGCCGGGCAAGACGCTATTCCAAGCGAGCACCAACGGTCTCGCGTCCGGCTCGACACAGACAGAGGCGACGCTCCACGGCCTCTTCGAGGCGATCGAGCGCGACGCCGCGTCGTTCGACGCCGTCCTGCCACGATCGCTCGCAGTGCGCGAGTCCTCGCTACCCGAGGCACACGCGGATGTCGTCATGCGCATCCGACGCCAAGGCCTCGACATGGCGCTCCGTTGGATCCCGAACGACTTCGACATCGCCTGCGTGCACGCCGTGGTCTGGGAACGCGCCATGCTCGATCCGATCTTCATGACCGAAGGCTATGGATGTCACCTGGATCCCAACATCGCGCTCACCCGGGCGATGACCGAAGCCGTGCAAGGCAGATTGAGCTTCATCCACGGCGGGCGCGACGACATCCAGGATCGGCATCACGACTTTTCAGGCTGGCCGCGCGCGCGCAAGCGTGTCTACGCGCACACGCTCGTCCAGCGCGCGCGACGGCAGACAGAAGCCTTCGACCTGCGCGAGGCGATCGATTGGAGCGACGGAGCGCAGAGTTTGGAGGATCTGCTCGCGCGCGTGCGTTGCAGGCTGCACGACGCCGGGCTCTCGCGCATCTTACGCGTCGAGATGACGCCGCCCGGATCGCCGGTCGCCGTCGTTCGCGTCATCGTCCCAGGCTTGGAATATTTCAGCCCTCGGCAACCGAGAGTCGGGCCGCGCTTGGCGGCTTTCGTCAACGATGCTTGACGCGTTCGTCTTCGCCGGCCCGTCGCTTGATGAGCGCGCTTGCGCATCCGCCAAAGCGCGCGGCGTGCGCGTGTTGCCCCCCGCGGCACGGAACGACGTGTTGCGGCTCGCAGTAACGCGGCCCGCTGGCACCATCATCTTGGCGGACGGGGTTTTCCACGAGGCGATGGCGGTGGGTCACGCAGAGCTGCGCGAAGCGCTCGAGCGCGGGTGGCGAGTCTGGGGCGTATCCTCCATGGGCGCGATCAGGGCGTTCGAAATGCGTTTTTTCGGGATGCGCGGCTGGGGCCGAGTCTATGCGATGTTCGAGCGTTTCGAGGATTTCCAAGACGACGAAGTCGCCCTCTTGCATGAGCGGCGGCCGCCATACCGGCCCGCAAGCGAGCCGCTGGTCCATCTGCGCGTCGCCGCCGCGTATCTGGCCGATCGTGGGCTCGCGACGAGTTCCAAAGCTAGCCGGGCGATCGCAGCGCTCAAAGGGCTTTGGTACGGGGACCGGACAGTGGCGCTTCTCGAGGAACTGCTCGGTGACGGAGCACCTTCAGCCGTGCGAACGCGCATCAAGAGCGCGCTATCCGACTTCGACCGTTTCCGCATCAAACAAAAAGACCTCGCAGCGTTGCTCGCCGCGAGGTCGTTGTGGTGCGTGCATGGAGCGTCTCCTGCTTAGAGCTTGATACCCCAGCCGCCGAAGATCGAGGTGTCGACGAACTTCGGCGCGCGGACCAGACGGTTTCGGCTGTCGGTGCCGTCCTGATCTTCGAGGTCCTTGTGCTCGGCGCGTGCTTTGGCTTCCATCATAGGCTCCTTCTCAGTTGTGGAGGGCCGGCGAAGTGCGACCGCTTCCAGACACCATGGTAGCGCGGCGCAAGCCCGGCCCGAATCCGTGGCGCCACCGATTCTGTGCGACCTGAAGTACGGAGAGTCGGCGCCCCAGTACGGAGCATCGCTCGGCCCTGGGCCCTGGACGCGTGGATGTGAACCCGGGCGCGGGCGTGAAGCCAAGGCCGATGGCGCGCACCGCGATGAGACGTTTCATGGTCAAGCCCGGGGAAAAGGCCGCGCTGAAGCACGCGAATCCGGATGCCCTGGGCCAGCAGAAGTCACAACGGCACGCAAAGACCGAACTGCAGAAGGCGCTCGAACGGCTGGACGAGCTCCAATCGCGCATGTGGGCCGAGCACAAACACGCACTGCTGATCGTGCTGCAAGGCCGGGATGCCGCCGGCAAAGATAGCCTCATCCGCCACGTCATCAGCGGCATGAATCCCCAAGGCTGCGTCGTGTCGAGCTTCAAGCAGCCGACGCCCGAAGAGCTCGCACACGACTTTCTCTGGCGTGTCCACAAAGTGTCGCCCGCCCGAGGTACGGTCGCGGTTTTCAACCGATCGCAGTACGAAGACGTGCTAGCGGCCCGCGTGCACCGGCTCGTGCCCAAGAAAGTGTGGAAAGCCCGCTATCGTGAGATCAACGAGTTCGAGCACTTGCTCTACCGCGATAACGACACGACCGTCCTGAAGTTCTTCCTCAACATCTCAAAGGAAGAGCAGCTCGCGCGTTTTGCGCGCCGGTTGGACGACCCGTCGCGCAACTGGAAGATCAGCGAATCGGACTATACGGAGCGGGATCTGTGGCGCGACTACACCGAGGCGTTCGAAGAGATGTTCCGTGAGACGAGCACGTATCACGCGCCCTGGTTCATTATCCCAGCGAATCACAAGTGGTCCTGCCACCTCAACGTGGCGCAGATTTTGATCGAAGCGATGAGCGACATGGGGATCAAACTGCCGAAGCCGAGCGTCGATCTGGACGCGATCCGGCGCAAGTATCACGCGGAGGAAAAAGACCGCCGCTCGTGAGTCCGTTGAGGCGCTTTGGACCCGCGCTGCTCGCACTCGTCCCGTTCGTAGCGCTCTCGCTAGCGATACCGTTCGTCAATCACCTCGAGCCGCGCGTCGCGGGGCTGCCCTTTCTGCTCGCGTGGATCGTCCTCTGGATGCTCCTCACGCCTGCTTTCCTCTACCTGACGCACCGTACGGAAGGCCGACCGTGAGCGAGGCCGCGATCGCGCTCTCAATCGTCGCAGTCGTCGTGGTGGCCGTGATGGCGTTGGCCTCGCTCGGCGCTCGCGGCATCTTGATGGATCCGGAGCAGTACATCGTCGGCGGGCGTTCGTTCGGCGTCTTATTCCTGTGGCTGCTCACAGCCGGAGAGGTGTACACGACCTTCACCTTCTTGGGAGCCTCGGGCTGGGCTTACGGCAAAGGCGCGCCCGCCTTCTATATCCTCTGCTATGGCCCGCTCGCGTACATCATCTCGTACTTCTTGCAACCACCGATCTGGCGTGTCGCCAAACGCTTCGGCCTGCTCACCGGCCCGGATTTCTTCGCCCAGCGTTACCAGAGCCGCGCGCTCGGCGTGATCGTGGCGTTGACCGGCTTTGTCTTTCTCATCCCGTATGTGACCCTGCAGCTCACAGGGCTTGAGATCTTGTTGGGCATCGCTGGGTATGGCCACGTCGGTACGCTGCTAGCGGTGCAGATCGCTTTCTTGCTCACGGCCATCTTCGTCTACACCTCCGGCCTTCGCGGTCTGGCGTGGGCGAGCGTCGCGAAGGACTTACTCGTCCTGGCGGCCGTCGGGTTTATCGGCATCGTCGTTCCGCTGCATTTCTTCCGCTCACCGGGCGACCTCGTCTCGCACGTGGTCGCCGCCCATCCGCAGTGGATGACCCTCATCGGGGGCGGCAGTGCGTACGGCACGCGCTGGTTCGTCACGACGGTGCTGCTGACAGCCGTAGGTTTTATGGTCTGGCCGCAGGCGATGGCCAACGCGTACGCGGCGAAGAGCGACGAGGCGTTGCGGCGCAACGCCATCTTCATGCCGGTCTACAACGTCATGCTCGTGCTCGTGATCCTCGGTGGCTTCACCGCGCTGGCAATCGCGCCGGGCCTGCACGGGGCGGCTGCAGACCGTGCGACGATGCTGCTCGTCCAAGGGCACTACCCGGCCTGGGTGTTGGGTAGCGTCGCCGCTGCCGGTTGCCTTGCCGCGCTCATCCCGGTCTCGAGCCAACTTCTTGCCGCAGCAAGCGTGGTCTCGAAGAACGTCCTCGGCGATTGGCTTAACATTGCGACGAACGACCGCGCCCGTACGTTTGCGACTCGTCTGCTCGTGCTCATCGTGGCGATCCTCGCATTATGGTTTTGGGAACGAGAGCAGACGACCATCGTGGATCTGCTGCTGCTGGCCTACAACGGCGTCGCGCAGTTCTTCCCCGGCACCGTGCTCGCGTTCGCATGGAAGCGCACAACCGCGCTCGGCGTGGGCAGCGGGATCGTAGCGGGTCTGCTCGTCCTGATCCTCCTCTCGCGGCTGGAGCTTGCAACGCTTGACGGGGTAAACGTCGGGCTCGTCGCGCTCGTCGTGAACTGCATGGTCTGTATAGCCGTGAGCTGCATCTCTCGCCCACCGGGGTCAGAACACGTCGCCACATTCGTCAGCGCAGCCCAGGAGCAACGATCCTCGTGACGCGACCCGGCACGCTTATCCTCTGTCCGACACCACTCGGCAACTTGGAGGACATCACGCTGCGCTGCCTGCGCGCGCTGCGCGAAGCAAGCGTCATCATCGCAGAAGACACGCGGGTCACCCGCACGTTGCTCGCGCGTCACGATATCCACACGCCGCTGCGCTCCTTTCACGCGGGCAACGCGCAAGCGAGGACACGTGAGGTGAGCGAGCGCCTGAAAGCAGGTGACACGGTTGCGGTGGTCAGCGACGCGGGCATGCCCGGCATCTCCGATCCAGGCAGCGAGCTCGTGCGCGCAGCTCGCTCGCTTGGTGCGACGGTCGAGGTGCTTCCCGGGCCGAGCGTCGTGCCCGCCGCCGCCGTGCTGTCGGGGTTCGACGCGAGCACGTTTCGCTTCGACGGGTTCTTCCCGCGCAAGGCTGGCGAGCGTGCTGCGTACTTGGAGAGCTTGCGTGGCGAGCAAGCACCGGTCGTGTGGTTCGAGGCTCCTACGCGCATCGCGGCGCTGCTGCGGGCGGTGCACGCGACCTTGCCGGAACGACGCTTGTTCGTCGTGCGTGAATACACGAAGAAGTTCGAGGAACAATCCATCGGAACGGCCGCCCAACTGCTGGAACGCTTCGGCGATCGCGCACGCGGCGAATTCACGATCGTGATGGAAGGCGCCGATGCGTCGCTACCCCAAAGGAGCGGGGATCTCGCCGCTGCTATCGCGTTCTTGCGCTCTGCCGGGCTAAGCGCGAAAGACGCAGCGGAAGCGATCCGTCTTGCGACCGGCGCGCCACGCAACGAGCTCTATCGACTGGCGCTCAGACGCGAGCGGCGGCCATAGCAGGCTTCCCTCGGCGTTCCTCATAAAAACACACGTCGCATGGCGAAAGACACATTTTATCTCACAACACCGCTGTACTACACGAACAGCACGCCGCACATCGGCCACGCGTATAGCACGATCGCGGCCGACATCCTCGCTCGCTTCCACCGCGTGACGGGCAATGGCAAGGCGCACTTCTTGACCGGGACCGACGAACATGGACCAAAGGTGGCCGACGCAGCGGCTGCGGCAGGCAAAGGGCCGAAGCAGTTCGTCGACGAGATCGTCGAGCGCTGGAAGACGGCATGGCGCGAGCTCGACATCTCCTACGACCAGTTCATCCGCACGACCGATCCCGAGCACGAAGCAGCAGTGCAGCAGATCTTCCTCAAACTCCGCGACCAAGGCGATATCGTTGCGGGAAAATACGAGGGCTGGTATTGCCGCAACGACGAGACCTTCTGGCCTGAATCAAAGCTCGTCGACGGCCGTTGCCCCAACCCCGAGTGCCGGCGCGAGGTCGAATGGGTCTCCGAGGACGCATGGTTCTTCCGGCTCTCGCAGTACCGCGACATCCTCGTCGACCACTTCAACGCCTTTCCGGATTGGGTGCGGCCGGCGAGCGCTTACAACGAGATGACATCGCTCTTGCGGGGTGGGCTCGAAGATCTCTGCGTTTCTCGCGCCTCCGTCACGTGGGGCATCCCCATTCCCGGCGAGTCGAAGACGATCTACGTCTGGTTCGACGCGATCTGCAACTACATCACCGCGGCGGGATACCCGCACGACATGCAGCGTTTCGGGCGGCTTTGGCCCGCGGACGTGCAGCTCATCGGCAAAGAGATCTTGCGCTTCCACACGATCATCTGGCCGGCCATCCTCATCGCGCTCGATCTGCCGCTGCCGAAGCTCGTCTTCGCCAACGGCTGGATCACGATGGAGGGGCGGAAGATCAGCAAGAGCGTGGGCAACATCATCCGGCCGTCGGAGCTCATCGAGCGCTATACGGTCGATGGCACCCGTTACGTCCTCTTCGCGCAAGCGCCGTTCGGTGTCGACTTCTCGCTGAGCGAAGAGGCGCTCGTGCGCCGCTACAACGCCGAGCTGGCAAATGACTTCGGCAACCTCGTGCAGCGGGTGCTCTCGATGCTGGCCCGCTACCGTCAGGGCAAAGTGCCGAAGAAGACCGCAGGGGACGAGCTCAACGTCGAGTTCGATGGCGCGGTCCGCGCCACGCGCGATGCCTTGACGCAGGTGGACTTCCGCGGCGCGCTGACGCTCATCTGGGACCGCGTGACGTCGCTGAACCTCTACGTGGAGCAGTCCAAGCCGTGGGCCATCGCCAAGGACGGCGATGCCGCGCTGCTCGACGAGACGCTCTACAACCTCTGCGAAGGCGTTCGTCTGTGCGCGGGTCTCATCTATCCGTTCATGCCGAACACCGCAGAGGCCATCTGGGATGCGCTCGGCCAGACCGGCACGCCCGGCGATCCTTGGGAGAAGTCGTTGCGCTGGGGCGGCCTCGAGCCTGACACCCCGACGACCGTGCCGCCCGCGCTCTTCCCGCGTATTGAGGACGAGACGCCCGTCGCGTGAACGTCCTGGTCGACACCCACGCGCACCTGGACGGATCGGACTACGCGAACGACCTCGATGCGACGCTGCTGCGCGCAGCGGATGCCGGGCTCGGCGCAATCGTCTGCGCGGGCCAAGACGAGGTCACGAGTCGAGCGACGTTGGATCTCGCGGCACGTTTTCCGCAGATCCGGCCGGCTGTGGGCGTTCATCCGCATCTCGCGAAGGATGCGGGCGACCTGGCGTGGCTCGCCGCCTTGCTGTCGGATCCTCGCATGGTCGCGGTCGGCGAGATAGGTCTCGATTATCACTACAATTTCTCGCCGCCCGAGGTGCAGCGACAGGTGTTTGCGGCGCAGCTCGATCTCGCCGCGAAGTTCCACCTCCCTGCCATCGTCCATAGCCGCGAGGCGACCGAAGACATCGTGCGTTCGCTTCGCGCGCACCGGCCGAAGAGCGCAGGAGTCGTGGTGCATTGCTTCACGGAGTCGTACGACGTCGGGATGCGATTGATCGGCGAGTGCGACGCATATCTCGGTATCGGCGGAGCGGTCACGTTCAAGAAAGCGACGGACTTGCACGACGCCGCGTCGCGGTTGCCGTTGGAACGGCTGGTGCTCGAGACGGACTGCCCGTACATGTCGCCCGTGCCGTATCGCGGCAAGCGGAATGAGCCCGCGTACGTCCGGCTCACCTGCGAGGCGGTAGCTCGCTTGCGCAGCGCGACCTACGAGGAGATCGCTGCCGCCACCAGCGCGAACGCCGCCCGTCTTTTCCCCAAACTCGCGCTCTAGCGGCCGACCTTCAGGTCGGCCAATCAGAGCCGGGCGCACCTGGAGGTGCGCCGCTACATACATCCGGAGATTCAAGCAGGTCTGCTGTTCGTCCAGTCGCGATCGAAGCCGGATCGCAGCGTCGCAGCGACACCCGGCGTATCTGCGGCTCGGGCGAGAATCCCGATTTCGTGCGATTCATCGATGCCGTTGTGCGTGAGATTGGCGGAGCCGATATAGAACGCGTCGCCATCGTCGACGTACTTCTCGTGCATGAAACCCCACGCGAGCGTGTGGACCTCCACCCCTGAATGTTCGAGCCACGAGATCGCCTTTCGCTGGGGGCTGCTTGCGCGATCGCCGACGAGCACGCGGTCGTGACGGCCCTGCGCACGGCGCTCGACGAGCTGGCCTACGACCTGCGGATCGGAAAGATCCTCGGACGCTATCGAAAGGTCGTGTGACGAGGAAAGCATATCGCACAACCGTCCGCGCAGCTGCGTTGAGGGTCCAGCGACGATCCGATCCGATGTGGCGAGCGTCTGGTGCTCGATGCTCTGCGTGACGGCAGCGACATCGCTTGCCACGCTGTCTTTGACGACGACCGCGCCGGGATTCTCGAAATTGAACCATGTGGGATTGGTGGTGCCGACGTAGGCCGTCGCACCGTCGACGACTGCTGCCTTGCAATGCGTCAGCACCATGGGATCGTCTTCGACGACGATGTCTACCGACGCTGGGAACAGCCGGCGAAGGCTCGCGCGAAGCGCGCGTTCGGATTTGGCTGCGTCGCTCGCCGACTTGTCATAACGATCCGGATGCCCTTCCACGTGCAGCCGCACGTGGACGCCGCGAGCCGCCGCATCGTTGAGCGAGGCGACGATGTCTCGATCGGAAATGCTGAAGTATTCCGCGTCGATCGCGGACTTAGCGTTCGCGAACGCGTCGCACAACATCGTTCGCGCGCCATCGCCGACCGCGATCTGCAGTCCGTCCATCGCGCGCGTTATCACGCGAGGCTGCCGAACGTCTAGAGCTAGGTCGCAACGACGCGAGACGGCTCCAGGAAAGCGTTTTCAGCCGTCCGAAGCCTGCGGGACACCATGGACAAGGGAAGCTCCGTTCGCGAGATGTTCCAAAGGATCGCGCGGCGTTACGATCTTGCGAACACCTTCATGTCCTGCGGCCTCGATGTGTTGTGGCGCAAGCAGGCTGTCGCAAGCCTAGCGCTCGCACCCGACGCCCGCGTGCTCGACCTGTGCTGCGGCACGGGCGGCCTGACGCGCGAACTTGCTCGTCACGTTCCCGATGGCGCGGTTACCGGCATCGATTTTTCCGACAACATGCTCGCCGTCGCCCGGTCACATCGCACGCCGGCCAACGTTACCTACGTGCAAGGCGACGTGCTGTCGCTGCCCTTCGAAGACGGGAGCTTCGACGCAGCGGCCATGGGCTTCTCCTTGCGCAACGTCGCGGATATCGGCGCGTGCTTACGCGAGATCAGCCGTATCCTGCGCCCAGGCGGCGCGTTCGTCAATCTGGAGATCGGCAAGCCGCCGAACCCAGTCGTACGGCGCGCGTTCTACGCGTACTTCTATGGCGCGCTGCCACTCGTCGGCTGGGTCGTCGGCGGAGATCGTGCAGCCTACCACTACCTCCCCCAATCGCTCGTCAACTTTCCGGATGCGCGGGCGCTCGCCGACCTGTTCAAGAAAAACGGCTTCCCGCTCGTCCGCTGCGTGCCGCTCCTCGGCGGGATGGCATATCTGCACGCCGGCGTGACCGCGACAAGCCGCGCGACGCGCGCCGTGCCGCAGCTGGTCGTGTCGAACGCATGATCACAACCACGCAGAGCGCCATCCGCGGCGTCGTCGAAGAGTTCGTGCGCGAGGAGCTCTCGCTCGAGAACGCCCAGATCGCAGGGGCGGTGTGGGCCATGCTCGACGCCGGCGGCAAAGAGCTGCGTCCGCGCATGACCATGCTCGCCGCGCGCGCGACGAACTCGCAGGCGTCGCCCGATCCGATCTTGGCGTCCTACATGGAACTCATCCACGTCGCCACCCTCATCCACGACGACGTGGTGGACAACGCAGCCCTGCGGCGAGGACGCGATTCCACGAACAGCGTCCACGGCAACCGCTTCTCCGTGCTCGCCGGTGACTATCTCTTCGCCTGGGTCTTCAAGAAGATCACACAGGGCTACGACAATCCAGTGCCCACGATTCTGGCGTCCATGCTTTCTGAGATCTGCAACGGCGAGGTCAAGCAGCTCAAGGCGACCGGCAACCTCGCGTTGCGCCGTGACGAATACTTCGAGATCATCGGCAAGAAGACCGCGGAACTGTTCGCCTCGTGCGCGGAGGTGGGATCGATCGTCGCGCTGCAGCGCGCCACCGGCGCTTCCGGCCCTAAGGTGCGCGATCACCCGACGGTCCGCGCGCTCCGGGAGTACGGTTGGGCCTTCGGTATGGGCTTCCAGGTGCGCGACGACCTGCTCGACGTCATCGCAAGCGAAAGCACGATCGGCAAGCCCGCGGGATCCGACCTGCGCGAATGCAAGGTGACCCTGCCGCTGATTGCCGCCCTTGAATCAGGCGACCCGACGATCAAGGAGCTGGCCGTCCGGTACTTCAGAGGCGACGGCGGAGGGGACGCGTCGCAAACGCTTGCCGTGCTCCTCGAGCAACTCCGCTCGAGTGTCGCGGTGGCGCAGACCAAGCGGGTTGTTGCGCAGTACGAAAACCAGGCGCTCGCCGCCATCGAGGGACTGCCGCTGTCCGAAGCGACCGCGGAACTGCAAGCACTCACGCGTACGCTCAGCGAATACTCATCGTGACCGGCAGGGCGAAGGCAAGGTCCGCCGATACTCTAATGAGAGAAGCCGAAAGGAGCTGACCCTTCCATGAGCCCGATCTTTGCCTTCCTCTCCCCGACGGAACTCGCTATCATCGTCGGCATCGCGGTGCTGCTCTTCGGCGCGGACAGGATCCCCAAGCTCGCACGATCCATGGGGCAAGCGAAGAAGGAGTTCGAGGCAGCGCAGCGCGGCCAGCCCGCGCCGCAGCAGCCCGACGCCAACGCCGCCCAGAACCCACCCCAGCCCCCAGCCGCCCCGCAGTCCTGACCGAAAAGCGGCCGAGCGATGTCGCTGCAAGCGGTCGAGCCGCGCGCGAGCTCTGCCGCAGCGTCCGACGACGTCGAGATGACGTTCACCGAGCACCTCGCGGAACTGCGCAGGCGCTTGCTTATTTCGATCGCGTCGGTCGCGATCATCTCGTTCGTCGCGCTACCGTTCATGTTCAACGGCACCGCGCTGCGTTTCGTCGAGAACGCCTTTTTGCGCGGCATCCCGCTCCACGTCTTCTCGCCGACTGAGATCATCCGCGTCTATCTGAAACTCTCGATCCTCATCGGCGTAGTCGCGTCCTTCCCTATCATCCTGTACCAGATCTACGCGTTCGTGGCCCCAGCGCTCGATCGTCGCGTCCGCGCGCGCGTCGTCTGGTACGCGCTGCCCAGTTTCGCGATGTCGGCGTTGGGCATCGCGTTCTGCGGCTTCCTCGTGTTACCGCTCGTCATGCACGCGCTGCTGCGGATCACGGAGGCGTCCGGTCTCGTCGGTACGTATCAGCTCGAGCCGACCGTCGGGTTCATCACGCTCTTGCTCGCGATCTTCGCCGTGATGTTCCAACTGCCGATCGTGCTCTCGATCCTCGCGAGCGTCGGGCTGGTCAACGCACGCATGCTCGCGCGGCAGTGGCGCTACGCGACGATCATCATCGTGATACTCGCAGCGATCGCGGCGCCCGACGGTAATCCGCTGACGATGTCCCTGCTCGCGGCGCCGTTGCTCGTGCTCTATGCGCTCAGCGTCATCGTCGTGCGCTTCACGCAGCCCAAAATCTCGCCGCGCTGAACCTCGACTGAATTTCCTATGAACGCGAGGGCGTGCTCTCGCGGGCGGACAAAAAGCGTTTGACTAAAGTCGCGCGCCTGCGCGTCGTATGGTCATAGGAGAGCCCTTTTTATGGCGAGAAGGCCGATTTGGTGAGTTCCGCTCGCACGCTCGCGTCTTCGAACCGGCCGTTGCTCGACGAGATCCTGGATCTCTTGAGCAACGTCATGTTCCCCGTGGTCGTCTTTCTCATCTGGGCGGTCGCGACGACGATCGGCACGGTGGTCGATCAGAACCAACCCGAGCAGCATTACTACGACTTCTATCCGCTGCCGCTGGCGAACGCCATCGTGCGCCTGCATCTCACAAACGTCTTCCACTCCGTGCCATACATCTCGCTCGTCGTGCTGCTGCTCGTCTCCATGTCGGTGTGCACGTTTCGGCGCGTCATCCCGAAGCGGTTTCCAAAAGATCGCGCAGTGCCGATCCGCAACTTCGGCTTGCATGCCGAACTCGCATCCGCCGAGACGCCGGAACGTGCGGACGAAGCGGCGCGCGCCTATCTCGCCGCCAAGGGCTTCGGAGTCCGCCACGATCGCATCGACGGCGCGCACTGGATCTTTGGCGACAAGCAGAAATGGGCGCGCTATGGCGTCCTCGTCGCGCATCTCGGCTTCACGGTGATCGCCTTCGGCGTCTTTCTCGGCTGGCTGCGCGGTTTTTCCGGACAGGCGCTCGTCTTCAAAGGACAAAGCGCGTCGATCGCACCCGCGGGTCTGCGGTTGCACCTCGACGACTTCACGGCGACGTTCGTGCCGATCCAGACGCCGAACGGTCCTACCTATCAAGCGCAGAAGTTCCAATCGAACGTGACGTTCACAGACGCACGCGGCGCCACGGAGCGCGCGCAAATCCTGGTGAACCACCCGCACGTCACGTCGGCGGGCGTGTACGTCTACCAGGCATCGTACAATTTTGCGGGTAATCTGCGGGTCACGCGCAACGGCAAACCCGCGACCTTGCAAACGCCCAGCGCCGAGTTGGGTCCGCAAGACGCCATCTTTTTGCCCGGCACGAGCAGAGCGATCGAGTACGGCACGCTGCTCGGTCCCTCAGACCCCTCGCAGACGCCGCCCGGGATTCCGCTGCCGTCGCATGACGAATACGCCTTGTGGGTCTTTCATGACAACATCCCCACGACCGATCGGCCCGTGCTGTTGCCGGTAGGCTCGAGCCTGTCAGTCGGGGACGGCTACACGATCACGGCGCTGCCGCCGACGCCGTCGAGCGGCTTCACCTATCGGTACGACCCCGGACAAGGCTGGGTGGGACTTGGGGCTCTCATCCTCGTCGCGGGTTTCGTCATGGCGCTGTTCTTCGTGCCGGTGAAGCTCTACGTCAAAGTCGCGCAAAGCGACGCTGGGTGCAGCGTCGAAGTGGCGGCGACCACAACCAAGGGCAACGCCATCTACGAAGACGGTTTCGGCGCGCTCATCGCGGGCTTACGCGGCGCGGTCGCGACCACGCAGAACCCAAGAACTCGACCCGATCGACAGGTGGAGGCATATGCCTAACAGCGGTTTGTACTCGCAGTACAACACGAACGAACAAGCATCCATAACCGCGCACACGCTGCAATACATGGGCTGGTACGAAGCGGCCGTCGTCGTCTACATCTTGGCCGCCGCGGCGTTCCTCGCGTATTGGTTTTTCCGCAGCAACGCGGTGCTCGGCACGGCGATCGCGCTCTCAGTGGCGGGACTCGGCTGTCAGGCCGCAAGCCTCGGGCTGCGCGCGGCCTACGCGCATCACGTGCCGTGGAACGATCTCTATGGCTCGCTCTCGGTCGTCGCCTTCTGGGCGGTCTTGCTGTTTCTCATCTTCGGGTCGCGCTTCAAGCTGTGGTACGCCGGCCCGCTCGTGCTCGGTTTCACGGATGCGCTTCTCGCTTACGCGCGCGGTTGGAACAAAGGGTTGGAACCCCTCGTACCGTCGCTGCAAAGTCCTTGGATCTTGATCCACGTCCCGATCGTGCTCGCCTCGTATGCGGCATTCCTCATCGGCTTCGCGACGAGCATCCTCTACTTGCTCAAGAAATGGGATGAGGATCGCATCGCTGCGATCGCGGGGAAATCCGTTGGCGCGGCGGTCGCCGCAGAGCCGCAGGCCCTCGGCAGGCCGGCGTGGTTGAGCTGGCTCGACACGGTTCCGGCCTCATCGCGTTTGGATGTCATCTCGTACCGCGTGATCGCGGTCGGCGAGATCTTGCTCACCGTGGGCATCATACTCGGTGGAGTATGGGCGCACATGGCCTGGGGTAGTTACTGGCAATGGGATCCAAAAGAGACGGCGGCGCTTGTCTCATGGATCATCTACGCGGCGTACCTGCACCTGCACACGCGGCCATCGATGCGGGGCCCGGTCACCGCCTGGCTCTCGGTGATCGGTTTTCTTTCAATCCTGTTCTGCTACTTCGGCGTGAACATCTGGATCAGCGGCCTGCACTCGTACAAATAGCCCGCTTTTCGTCCGAGTCATCCCCGGTCAGTTCGGCCGGTTCGAAACGAGCCACAGCTTCGGCTCGCGTCGCAGCACCCACAGCTTCACGCCCTGCTGCTCGAAGTCTGCTGCGTCTTGCGGACGGACGACGCACAGAACGCGCGCGGGCTGGTCGAAGAAATCCTTGGGATGGGCGTCGTCTTCCGAGTCGCCGACCCATGTGACGCCGTCGCCGTCGGTATAGAACAAGAGCGAGATCCCGCCGGGCAATCCGGCCGTGCCGATCTGATCGCCTGGGCGGTAGTAGGACATGACCGTCTGCGCCATGCCCTTCATCGGCTTGAACGCCTCGGCGCGCGGCAAGATCGAGAAGATGACCGCATAGATCAGACCGCCCATCACGACCGCGAGCCCCACAGGCGCGACCCACACGCGATTGGTCAGATAGGTGACGAGCCACGTGGCGATCGCGGGCGGTATGACGAACCAGGCGAGCAGTTCGAGCGCTGGAGCGAGCGCGTGGAAGGGTCCGGCCACCTGCGTCTCGCCGTAGAAGACCGCGACGATCGCGATGAGCACGAGCGAGGCGGGCAGCACGATGAGCGCGCCGCGCAGCGCCTTGACGTCGTTGCGCTCGAGCGCGTCGCTGACGACGCGTCCGACGAGGATGCCCAAGCTCGGGAAGATCGCCGCGATGTAGTTGGGCAGCTTCGTTTGCGCGACGGAGAAGAAGATGAAGGGCAGGATCGTGGCGACGAGCAGATACCGCGCCGCATCGTCACCCGACTGCCAGGCCGTCTTGATGGCCTTCGGAACGAAGGCGATGTACGGGAAGAAGCCCGCTGCGACCACTGGGATGTAATACCAGAAGGGGCCAGGCTGGTTCTCGAAGGGCGTCAGAAAACGGCCGACGTTGCTGACGCCGAAGTAGTACGAGAGAAAGCCGGCGCCGTGCACCAAGGCAGCAGCTGCGAACCACGAGCCAGCGATCGCGATGTAGACCACCGTCCCCGCGAGCCAAGGCAGCCCCTCGAAGATGCGCACCGGGCGATGCGTCGCCGTCTGCCAAGCCCAGTAACCGGCGAGGATCAGGATCGGCAGCACGATCGCGACCGGACCCTTCGCGAGCGTCCCAAGCGCCGCCGCGACCACGGCAATCCAAAACGCGCCACGATCGCGGTCGTGGACCGCGAAGAAGATCCAGAACGTGGCCACCGTCATGCACGTGACGAGCATCGTGTCGAGGATGGCGATGCGCGCGAGCATCACCCACTCGAGACAACCCGCCGCCGCGAGCACGGCGATGAGTCCCGCGATCTCTCCGTACATGCGCCGGCCTGCGAGATAGACCGCGAGGGCCGTCAACATGCCGAAGGCCGCGCTGGGCAATCGCAGCGCGAACTCGTTGAGACCGAAAGCGCGCACCGACGCGGCCGCGATCCAAAACCACAGCGGCGGATGGATGAGCCACGGGTGGAAGTTGAAGTGCAGCGTCAGGAAGTCGCCCGTGCGGAACAGCTCCTTGACGATCTCCCCGTAGGTCGTCTCGCTGTTATCCCACAGCGCGCCGGCGCCGAGCTGCAGGAAATACAAGGACGCGATAAAGGTGAAAACGCCAAGCCGCAGCAGCCACAAGGTGGACGCCGAAAGTTGCACCGCACCACGCACGCGAAAGAACTTGGGACGCACCGCGGAATATACCTGCCGTGGCGAGCGTTCCATCGCGGTCCCTCCGACACACCTTGCGCGTGGCCACGCGGGCGAGCCGCCTCGCGCTCGCACAAACGCGGCTCGTGGTCGATGCGTTGCGCGCGCGCGGCGAGATTAACGTCGAGATAATCCCCGTGACGACGAAGGGCGATCGCGAAGCGGAGCGCAGTTTGACGGCCATCGGTGGCGAGGGCGTGTTCGTGCGCGAACTGTTCGCTGCGCTCGCGGACGACACGGCCGACATCGCCGTCCACTCGCTGAAGGATCTGCCGACCGAGCTGCCGCCGGACGTGGCCGCAGGCGTCGTGCCGGAACGCGATGACGCACGCGACGCGATCGTGTCGCGCGACGCTCCGATCGAGGGGATAGATGCGCTGCCGCACGGCGCGCGCGTCGGAACGAGTTCCTTGCGCCGAGCTGCGCAGCTGCTTTTGCGACGACCCGATCTCGAGATCGTTCCGCTGCGCGGCAACGTCGACACGCGCGTGCGCAAGCTGCGCGAAGGGGCATGCGACGCCGCGGTCCTCGCCTACGCCGGCCTGCGCCGAGCGGATCTGGTCGACGTGCTCGCGCCGACACCGCTCGAGCCGGAAGATATGGTGCCGGCTGCCGGTCAAGGCGCGCTCTTCGTGCAGTGCAGAGCTGACGACGAAGACACGTGGCGCACCATCGCGCCGCTCGAACATGCCCAAAGCGCGCTCGCGACGAGCATGGAGCGTGCCTTCCTCGCCGCGGTCGGGGGCGGGTGTGTCGCGCCGATCGGCGTGCATGCGCGGATCGAGGGTGAAGCGTACCAGCTGTGGGCGATCGTCGCCGCGACAGACGGAACCCGAGCATTGCGAGAAATGCGTAGCGGCAGCGCGCGCGACGCAGCGGAAGCCAGGGCCTGCGTCGAATCCGTCGCCTCCGACATGCTGCAAGGCGGAGCAGGCGACTTGATCGCGCGCGCACGGCATACGGAGCGAGGCCAAGGATGAAACCAATGAAATCGGTACGGCCGCCACGCGAACCCGCCGCGGCCGAGAGCGCCATGCCGATCCCGGTGAAGCGCCCCCGACGACTGCGACGCACGCCCGCCATGCGCGCTCTGGTCGCGGAGCACAGCGTGCATGTGGAGGATCTGATCGAGCCGCTCTTCGTCGTGCCGGGCACCGGTGTGAAGCAAGAGATCTCCTCGATGCCAGGCGTTTTTCAGCAATCGGTCGATCGCATCGCTGAAGATGCAAAAGCCGCGGCGCAGCTCGGCATCCGTGCGCTCCTGCTCTTCGGGATTCCGGAGACGAAAGACGAACGCGCTTCCGCGCTCGCCGACCCGGCCGGCGAGGTGCAACGCGCTATCGCCGCGATCAAACGGGCCGCGCCTGAGCTCCTCGTGCTCGCCGATCTCTGCGCGTGTGAGTATACCTCGCACGGCCACTGCGGGCTGCTTGACGAGCGCGGTGTCGTGGACAACGACAGCACGCTCGCGCTGCTCGCGCGAGGCGCGCTCTCGTACGCGGATGCCGGCGTCGATCTCGTGGCCCCCTCCGACATGATGGATGGACGCGTGGCGGCGATCCGTCATGCGCTCGATGCGCACGGCCACCAGGAGACCGGAATCCTCTCGTATGCGGTCAAGTATGCCTCGGCCTTTTACGGCCCGTTCCGCGAGGCGGCGGAGTCCGCACCTACCTTCGGCGACCGGCGCAGTCACCAGATGGACCCGCCCAACGCGCGCGAGGCGATCCGGGAGGCGACGCTCGACGTGGACGAAGGCGCGGATATGATCATGGTCAAGCCAGCGTTGCCGTACCTCGACGTGCTTTGGCGGGTCAAGCAGTCGGTCGACGTACCAGTCGCCGTCTACAATGTGAGCGGCGAATATTCGATGATCAAGGCGGCCGCGCGCAACGGGTGGATCGATGAAGAGCGCGTGGTCGACGAGCTGTTGGTGGGGTGCAAGCGCGCCGGGGCCGACGCGATCGTCACGTATTTCGCGCGCGCTTTCGCCAAGCGGCAGTAGAGCACTCGCGTCGTGGGCAACGGCGTGCGACTGACGATCGTGTTGCTCGCGGGGGGGCGCGCGACTCGGCTGCCTGGAAAACTCGACCTGCGTATCGGCGATGAGTCGATGCTCGAACGGGTGGCGCGCCGCTTGCGCTTATCCGGGTGTCCTTTGGTGTTGAGCGTCCGTTCCGCGGCTCCACTCGCGGGAGCTCTGTCGGACGTGCCGCACATATCCGATGCGTACGCGGATGCAGGCCCTCTGGGCGGCCTGGCCTCCGCCGCGGCGCACGTGACGACGCCGCTGCTCTTCGCCGCGGCCGCCGATCTGCCGCATCTCGATGCGCGCGCCATCGATGCCGTCGTGCAGCGCTACGAGGCGGAAACCGCGCCGGTCGAAGCCGTCGTGCCGCGCCATCCGGACGGAACCATCGAACCCTTGGCCGCCTTGTACGATACCCACGCGCTGCGCGCGAGCGCGGAGCGCGCGATCGCGAACGGCAGACTGCGCGTCAGCGACACGCTACGCTCCTTGCGCGTCGTCTATCGCGAGATTCCGGCGGTCGAGGAAAGCCTCTACCACAACGTCAATACCGCGGAAGACTTCGAGCACATCGAACGCCCATGACGAAAACTCGATCCGACGCGCTCTTCGCAGCGGCGCAACAGCTGTTCCCTGGCGGCGTCAACTCGCCGGTGCGCGCCTTCCGGAGCGTCGGCGGCACGCCGCGCTTTCTCACGCGAGGCGAGGGCGCCCGCGTCTTCGACGCCGACGGTCGCGAGTACATCGACTACGTCATGTCCTGGGGGCCGCTCATCGCGGGTCACGCGCATCCATCCATCGTGACCGCGGTGGCCCGCGCAGCCGCCGACGGCACCACGTTCGGCGCCCCAAACGAACGCGAGCTCGAGCTCGCGCGTCTGATCCAGCAAGCGATGCCGTCGCTCGAACTCATGCGTTTCGTCAGCTCGGGTACCGAAGCTGCCATGAGCGCGTTGCGCCTTTGCCGCGCGTACACAAAGCGCGATCTCGTGCTCAAGTTCGCCGGCTGTTATCATGGCCACGCGGACGCCATGCTCGTGGACGCAGGCTCAGGCGCGCTTGCCTTCGGTTGTCCAAGCTCGCCCGGCGTGCCGGCTGCCGCTGCCGGACAGACCATCGTCATCGAGTACAACGACACCGCAGCGCTGCGCGATCTGTTCGCCAAGCTCGGTGATAAGATCGCATGCGCGATGATCGAACCGATCGCGGCGAACATGGGACTCGTGCTCCCCGATCCCGACTTTCTTCGCTCGCTCCGAGAGTTGACGGAGCAGCATGGCACGTTGCTCGTGTTCGACGAGGTGATCACCGGTTTTCGCATCGGCCTTGGGGGTGCCCAAGCGCGCTTCGGGATCGTGCCGGATCTGACGTGCCTTGGGAAGATCATCGGCGGCGGCTTGCCGGTCGGCGCTTTCGGCGGGCGAGCGGATGTCATGCGGCATCTCTCACCGCTTGGCGATGTCTACCAAGCGGGAACGCTGTCGGGCAATCCGGTCGCGATGGCCGCCGGCGCCGCTCAGCTCCGCCTGCTGCAGGAGCCTAACGTCTACGAGCGTCTCGAGCAGACCGCGAGCGTGCTCGAGACAGGTTTGCGCGACGCCTTCGCGAGCCAAGAGGTCGCGGTCCAGCTGCATCGCGTAGGTTCGATCTTCGGCGTGTTCTTCTCCGCGAAGCCCGTCAAGGATCTGTCGACCGTACGCGCAGCGGACGCAAAGGCGTACGCGCGGTTTTTCCACGCGATGCTCGAACGCGGCGTCTACCTAGCGCCCTCGGCCTTCGAGGTGGGGTTCGTGTCGCTCGCGCACAGCCCGATCGATGTCGAGAGCACGGTCGCGGCGGCGTCGGACGCGCTTTCCGCTTTGCACGAACGGTCGCACCGCTGACATGCGCGCGCTGCGATCGGTGAAGCGACGAGCGATGCAGGCGAGCAACGGGAAGGCGCGCATCCGGCGTCCGCGCGGCGCGCGCCAGCGCAGCCTCGACGCGAGCATCCCGCGTCTTTTCCTCTATCACCGGGGTTTGGAAGATGCGCTGCGCGAGGGAGCCCGCGTGATGACTTCGCACGAGTTGGCGGGGCGGGTCGGGCGCGGCATCTCCTCGACGCAGATCCGCAAGGACCTTTCTTCGCTTGGCAGTTTGGGCCGGCGCGGTCAAGGCTACGATGTGGCATCGCTCGTGCGCAAGCTCGCCGGCATCCTCGGGTTGGATCGCGACTGGCGCATCGCGATCGTCGGTTTCGGGCACCTCGGCCGTGCGCTCGCGACCTTTCTCGAGCTGCGCGAAGAGAAGTTCCACATCGCCGCGATCTTCGACACCGATCCGCATCTCGTGGGCACCCGCTGGCGCGATCTCTCGATCAGCCATCTGGACGATCTCGCGCGCATCTTGCCCGTGCTGGGTTGCGGCATCGGGATCATCACGGCACCTGCATCCGCGGCCCAAGCGGTCGCCGATAAGCTCGTGGCAGCAGGCGTCGGGGCGCTGCTCAACTTCGCGCCGACGAGCCTCGCCCTCAACGGCGATGTCGCGATCCGCTCGATCGACCTCGCGTCCGAACTGTCGATCCTGACGCACCACCTCGCCTGACGACATTTGACGCTCCGGGCCACAGGGATGGCTTTGGGGCGGGAGAAAACGGACCGTCCCATGCCAGTTGTGCTGCTGGGCCTTTCCCACCGCACCGCGCCGCTCGATGTGCGCGATCGGCACGCGGTGCCGACGCATCGCTTGGCAGAGACCTTGAGCGCGTTGCGCGAGTACAGCGCTATCCGCGAAGCCGCTATCCTCTCAACCTGCAATCGCCTTGAGATCTATGCCGACGTCGAGACGTACGAGACCGGCGTCGCGCAGTTGAAAGAGTTCCTCACTGCATACCGCCAGATGGCGGTCGAGGACTTCGACAAGTATCTCTACACCATGCTTGGCGCCGAGGCGGTGGAGCAGTTGTTCCGCGTCGCGAGCGGGCTCGACTCGATGCTCATCGGGGAGCCGCAGATCCTTAGCCAGGTCAAAGACGCGCTTCGCCTGGCCGACAGCGCCGGTTCCATGGGGCCGCACCTCGCGCGCCTTTTCCGCGCGGCGCTGCAGACGGGCAAAGAAGCGCGGAGCCAGACCGCCATCGGTCGCGACGTCGTCTCGCTCGGCGCCGCTGCTGTCGAACTCGCGAGCAATCACTGCGAGATCGCGCGCGCACGTTGCGCCGTCATCGGCGCAGGCCGCATGGGTACCGTGGTCGCCAAACATCTGCGCGCGCGCGATGCGCGTTCGCTCACGATCGTCAACCGCACGCAACGCCGCGCGGCGGCGCTTGCGCGCCAGGTCCACGCAGCCACGGCGCCGCTCGCAGATCTGCCGCGCGTCCTGGCAGCTCACGACCTCGTGATCACGGCCATCGGATCTGGTGCGTATATCGTCTTGGAGCCGATGGTGCGCGCGGCCGTCGAAGAACGCCAGCGCGCGCCGCTGCTCTTGGTGGACATCGGCGTGCCTCGCGACGTCGAGCCAAGCGCCGCGCTGTTGGCCGGGGTCGTCATCTATTCCATCGAGGATCTGCGCGAGGTCGTGGATCGCACGCTCGAGGGCCGGCGCGGCGAGATCCCGCACGTGGAGGCGATCGTGGCGGCACACGTCGCGTCGTATCTCGACTGGTACCGCACGCGGGGCGCGGCGCCGCTCATCGCGTCGCTGCGGCGCAAAGCCGAGGATATCCGGGCGGCAGAGATCCGGCGCTTGTTCGATCGCATGCCGGAGCTCGACGAAACGCAACGCCAGATGGTGGTCGCGGCCAGCGTGTCCATCATCAATCGGTTGCTGCATGGACCGGTCACCCGTCTCCGCGAGAGCGTCGCACAAGGACCTGATGCCGATCGGACGCAGCTTGCCGAGGCATTGCTGGATGCCGACGCGTTCAGCGATCGTCTCGCGCGCCAGCTCGGCGACCACATCAAGTTCCCTCGCTGACATATGGCTGCGCTTGCGCTCGAGGGCGTGCGCGTCTTGGTCACGCGCCCGACGGATCCTGAATCTGACCTCGTCGCATCGCTTGAGCGGCACGGCGCGACCGTCGACAGGCTGCCCCTCGTGGAGATCGGGCCCCCTCCCGACGAGCGCGCCTTGCAAGCGGCCGTCGATGCTGCGGAAAGCTTCGCCTGGATCGCTTTCGCGAGCTCGACGGGAGTCGAGAGTTTCGCGCGGCGCCGCGCGCAGCCGCTGCCAAGAGTATTGCCCCACCTCGCGGCGGTCGGACCGACGACCGCTCGTGCTCTCGAGGCGGCTTTTGAGCGGGCCGCCGAAGTCGTGCCGGAAATCTATTCCGGCGAAGCACTGGCGGATGCGCTCGTAGAGCGGGTCGCCGCGACGGAGTCGATCCTCGTCGTACAAGCTCTGGATGCGCGCCCCGCGCTGACAGCACGTCTACGTGGCGCGGGCCGCTCCGTGACGACGATCGCGGCATATTCCACCGTCGCCGTTCGACCGCGAGATCTGCACGAGAGACTGCGCTCAGCCGACGCGATTGTGCTGACATCACCGAGCGCGGCCCACGCGCTCGTGGAGGCGCTGGGCGGAGGGACCGCAGCCGCAGCCTTGCGCGGAAAGCTGATCGCGTGCATCGGCCCGGTGACGCTCTTCGAAGCCCACCAGCTCGGATTGCACGTCGAAGTGGTTCCTGAATCGAGCACGTTTCCGGCGCTCGTGGAAGCGCTGTGCACTTACTATTCGGCGCGACCACCGGCGCGATAGCGCTGCGCGCAGCCATCGGCGCTGCCGTGGCTGTCACGATCGCCGCCGTCGGACTGCGTGCCCAAGCATTGGCGCGCTCGGGAGCGCTCGCGACGATTGCCGTCGGCACGCTGGGATTCGCCTGCGGCGGACCCGTCGTCGCGCTGGCGCTCATCCTGCTCTTCGTCAGCGGCAGCGTCCTCAGCCGCATTACGACGGCACAAGCGCAACAGGCGCGCAGCCACGCGCAAAAGCAAGGTGAGCGCGACGCGCTTCAGGTCTTCGCGAACGGCGGGGTGGCCATCGGCTGTGCCACGGCCGGACAGATCGCAGCGCTCGCAGGTCATGACGCTCGGATGTGGCTTGCCGCAAGCGTAGGTGCGTTGGCCGCCGCGAGCGGCGACACGTGGGCCACCGAGATCGGATCGCTCGTCGGCGGAACGCCGCGCTCGATTCTCACGCTGCGGCCTGTCGAACGTGGTGCAAGCGGTGGCGTCACCGCGATAGGTCTCGTCGCCTCAGCTGCCGGCGGCGCGTTCGTTGGACTCGCCGGTCTGTCCGATCCCGCATATGCCGCCATCAAATGGATAGCACTGGCCTGTACCAGCGGGTTCTTAGGGAGCCTTCTCGATTCGATCGTCGGCGCGAGCTTGCAGGCGCTTTGGCGTTGCCCGCAGTGCGGGCGATCGATGGAAAGCCCGCGCCACGAGGCCTGCAAGGCAGATCCCCAGCTTGTCCGCGGCTGGGCGTGGCTCGACAATGATGGCGTCAACCTTTTCGCGACCGTCCTCGGAGCGGCGGTCGGCGCATTGGTCGCGCGGGCGTAACGTGGCTCACAGCCTTAACGAAGCTACCGGGACAGACCGATGAGAAGTGTAGAAGCCTCGCAGCGTAAGGGTCCGCGCGTGGCTGTTGCTGGTTATTCACGTATGAGGGGAAAGCACACACATGGCCGCTGAGGTCACGACACAAACATCCGACGGCGTCTCGCAAAACGGAGCGCCGGTGAGCGCGCAAGGCACGAGTTCAGGTCCGCTCGAGGAGCTCATGCGTGCCGCAGCCGGGCTGAAAGAACGCCCCAAAGCGTGGACCGACGCGAGCTCGTATCCGTGGAGCGAGGATGAGTTCTCCGCGCGCTACGTCCGCCGCGCGAACTACCAAGATCTGTACGGCATGAAAGAGACGGGCGAAGAGGTCGACGAGCTCATCGCGCTGTTGAACATCAAACCAAAGGCGCGCGTGCTCGACCTGTGCTCGGGCAACGGCCGGCATTCGATCGCGCTCGCGCTACGTGGATGCAAGATGACAGGCGTCGATGTCGGCCCGGGTCCGATCGCGCTCGCGAAAGAGACCTCGCGCAACCTCGGGTTGACGGTCGACTATCGCCAGCTCGACGCGCTCACCGTCTCGTTCGAAGATGCCTACGACGCGGTGCTGCTGACCTGTGGGGGCTTGTCCGACTTCAGCCCCACAGCCGCAAAGGACCTCTGCGCTCGCGTGGAGCGCGCGCTCGTTCCCGGCGGGATGTTCGTCGCCGAGTTTCTCGAGGAAAGCCCTTCGGCCGTCCCCGATGCGCGCTCGTGGCGCTTCGTGTCCGGTGAGACGTCGCTCTTCGCCGATGCCGCGCACCTGCAGCTTGACGAGCGCCTCTACGACAAAGACGAGAAGGCGGAGGTCACGCGCTCGTACATCGTGACCGCGGACGGCAAGATGCGTCAGATCGCTCGCTGCCGGCAATACTACACGGAAGACGACGTCAGAGGTCTGCTCGGCGCGCTCGTGCTCGTGGGCTTCAGCGCGGGCAGCGCGCCCGGACATAAGCGGGTCCTCGCAAAGCGCCGTTAGGCGCCCCGCCAGTCAACGGCCGAAAAAACCCACAGCGAAAAGCCCCGCGGATGCGGGGCTTTCTCTTTCGCCGTCAGCGCAAGACGGCCGGGTTGGGGAGTGCTGAACCCACGTAGCTGAAACCACCCGACGAGACCTTGTAGAAGTAGATGTTCGGGTCTGTCGGGTCGCCATTCGAGCGGAACGAGATGTCGCCGATCACCGTGCGGAAGATGTCCTCGCCGAGCTGTCGGATGAGCAACCGTTTGTCCGCGCTGCGACCCTCGACCGCTGCATTGATCGCAACCTGTGCTGCGACGTAACCGAAGAGCGCGTAGGCTGAAAGCCGTCCGTGCTGCGCCTGATAGCGTTGTTGAAAGACCTGCGCCGTGGGGATGAACTCGACGGGGGGCACGCAGGTGCCGACGAGCATGCCGTCCGCCACGGGCGCGAAATCCTTTTGCGCGATAAGCCCGCTGTCGTAGAACGGGCTCGAGCCGAGCACCGGCGCGGTAACGCCGGCCTTGCGCAGCGCGATGAGCACCTTGGCCATGAGGTCACCGCGGCCGGTGATGTAGAGGTAGTCGGGCTGCGCGGCCGCGATTTTGGCGACCTGGTCCTTGAGCGTCTTGAGATCGACGTCGATCGAATAGTCGGTCACCTTCGTCTTGTTGCTCTGCAAAGATGCGACGAACGCGGTTGCAGTGGCGTTGCCGTAATCGTCCTGCTCCCAGACCACGGCCACGTTTTGCGGTTTGATGTTCCGCTCGACATAGCGCGCGCCGAGCGCGCCTTCGATGGTGTCCGGCGGGCATAGGCGGAAGACGTTGTCGTAGCCCTGCTGCGTGAGCGCGCCAAGCGAGGAGGTCGGGATGATGATCGGGATCTCCGATTCATGATAGACGTGCAGTGCGAGATAGGTCTCTTCGCCGCCGATGTGTCCGATGACGATGGCGTTCGTCGGGTCGACGAGAGCGAACTGCGCTTCTTGCTCGGCGATGCCAGGATCCGCTTGGTCGTCGAAGCTGCGCATTACCCAGCCGAAATCCGTGAGCGACCTCGACGCATTGGCGTCGTCCACGGCCGCCTGGACGCCGTTTGAGAGGTCGATGCCGAGCTGGCGCTCGGGACCGGACAGCGGGGCCACCACTGCGATCCCGACGATTTTCGTGTACGGCGGGAATTCGTCGTCGGCGCCGGCCGCGCGCGGGATGACGAGCGGAAGGGCGAGCAGCGATGCGAGTGCGAGCGATTTGGCAAGACGGAGGAGCATTGCGTTTCGTTCCTTACGTGACGATGACCGACGCGGCGGTCGAGACGAAGAAGGCGACAGAGAAGAGCATGTTCGCGTTGAAGACGGCGGTGTTGAGCGCCCGCGTGTCGCGCTGGCGCGCCACCAGCACCGTTTCATAGACGAGAAGCATGGCCGCGAAGAGGATGCCGACCCAATAGAGCGGTCGCGCATGGATGACAAAGCCGAGCCAGGCAAGCGCGACCACGACGAGGCCATGGAGCAGTTCGGGCAGCCACGACGCGACGACCACACCGAAGCGCGCAGGGATCGAGCGTACGCCCTGCGCCAGGTCGAAGTCGCGGTCCATCAATGCGTACCAGATGTCGAAGCCTGCCACCCACATGGTGACGGCGCAGAAGAGGAGGATCCCGCCAAGCTCGATCTTACCGGTCACTGCGATCCAAGCACCCAAAGGCGCGAGACCGTCAACGGCGCCCAACACGAAATGGACGGCCCACGTCCAGCGTTTGACCAGCGGATAGATGACGAGCGCGGCGACGCCGATCGGCAGAAGCGCGAGACACAAAGGGTTGAGCTGCCAGGCGGCGATCGTCAGCAGCACGAGGCCGGCGACGATGGCCCACACCATCCACGCCGCGGGCAGCTTGCCCGAAGCCACATGCCGTCGCGCGGTCCGCGGGTTCTTCGCGTCCAAGCGAGCGTCAAGCAGCCGGTTGGCAGCCATCGCTGCGGTCCGCGCGCCGAGCACCGCGATAGTGATCCAGGCGAGCGCGTGAAGCGAAGGAATGCCGCGCGCGCCGAGCAGCGCGCCCGCATACGCGAACGGCAGCGCGAACAGCGTGTGTTCGACCTTCAATTCTTCGAAGAAGCGGCGGAGCGAGCTAATCATGCAGGTGTGATGCGGTCGAATCCCAGTTCTTTCCAGCGCCGCGCCACAGCCTGCTTGACGTCGTCGCTCATCACGATCGCCTCAGGCCATTCTCGCATGTAGCCATCTTCGGCGCTCTTGCGGGTCGCGTCGATTCCCAGCTTCGTGCCCAAAGCTGGGAGCGGAGCGGCGTGGTCCAAGGCATCGACCGGTCCTGGCGCGAGCACGAGGTCGCGGCCCGCATCAAAGTTGTTGAGCGCGGTCCAAGCCATTTCGCTCAGGTCGTGGACGTCGATGTCGGCATCGACGACGACGATGTTGCGCGTCAGCATCATCATGTGGCCCAAACCCCACAGCGCGTACATCACCTTCTTGGCGTGTCCAGGATAGCGCTTGCGAATGGACACGAGCACGAGGTTCTGGAAGATGCCCTCGGCGGGGAAGTTGTAGTCCACGACCTCGGGCAGCATCTGCTGGAGCAACGGCAAGAAGAGCCGTTCCGTTGCTTTGCCTAGCCAGTAGTCTTCCATCGGGGGACGTCCGACGATAGTTGTCCAGTAGGTGGGCTCTTTGCGCCGCGTCATGCAGGTGACGTGGAAGACGGGATAGTCGTCAGCAAGCGAATAGACGCCTGTGTGATCGCCGAACGGTCCTTCGCGCCGCAGCTCGGCGTTGTCCACGTAACCCTCGAGCACGAACTCGGCGTTAGCCGGCACTTCCAGATCCACCGTCTTGCAGGCCACCATCTGCACCGCCTTGCCGCGGAGAAAGCCCGCGAGCAGCATCTCGTCTATACCTGACGGCAACGGTGCGGTCGCCGCATAGACCGTGGCGGGATCCGAGCCGATCGCGACAGCGACCGGCATGCGCGCGCCGCGCTCAGCTGAGTCTGCGTGTTCCCGGCCGTGCTTGTGGCGCTGCCAATGCATCCCGGTCGTGCGTGCATCGTACACCTGCATGCGGTACATGCCCACATTGCGCGTGCCGGTGACCGGGTTCTTCGTGAACACAAGCGGGAGCGTGATGTACGGTCCCCCGTCCTGCGGCCATGTGGTCAGCACCGGCAGCGAGCCGAGATCGACATCGGCCTCCGCAGCCACGACTTCATGGCATGGGCCATCGCGCACGATGCGCGGTTGCAGCGAGCCGAGCTCCCCTAGGCGCATGACGAGCCCCAACTTGTCCGTGAGACTTTTCGGCTGCGCGATCTTGAGCAGGTCACGCACGCGCTCGCCGAGATCGTCAAGCGACTCGACGCCGAGCGCGAGCTCCATGCGCCGCTTGGTCGCTACCGCATTGATGAGCAGTGGGAAACGAGAGCCCTTGACGCTCGTGAAGAGCAACGCCGGACCGCCGCCGAGATCTTTGACGCAGCGATCCGCGATCTCAGTGATCTCGAGATACGGGTCGACCGGAGCATCGATCTGCTTGAGCTCGCCCTGCGCGCGCAACTGGGCGATGAAGTCGCCCAAACTCGCATGCATCGGACTCGCGTTCTCAGCGGCTTCAGACAAGGCCTCTCGCGCGGCCGCAGCCGCTGCTGCTTCTCGCGAGCAGGAAAATAGTGAACCACTTAACAATATGGTGCTAAACTACTTTTACACACCCGAGGTAACACTGTGCGATCGCAAATCTTGGCGTTGCTCGCCTGCGGGCTCGCGGGGGTGCTGGCCTGCCGCCCTGCCGCAGCCCAGACAAACAGCGAAGTCCAGCAGATCCCGAACGGCTCGGCTCCGCACGTCTCATTGTCGCTGCACGATGCGCTCGCGCTCGCGCTCACTAACAATCTGGACTATCAATCGTCACTCGCCGACGAGCGCGCCGCCGAGGGGCAGGTGGTACAAGCGCGCGCGTCGCTCATGCCCAGTTTGTCCGGCGGTTATTCCTACGTGCACACGCAGACGGCCGAGTCATTCGAATTTCCGACACCGGCTGGATTTCAGAAGATACTGTTCTCGAGCACGGACATCAACAACGTGAACGGGACCCTGCAATACGCGTTGTACAACGGCGGCGCCAATGTGGCGGCCGTCGGTCAAGCCTCCGCGAATCTGGCCGCCTCGCAGTCCGACGTGGCGGCGCAGCGCGCCACCATCATCCGCGACACCACGAGCGCGTATTTCCAGCTGATCGAGGCGACGCGCTCGGCCGCCGTCGCGGATGAAGCGGTGTCCGTCGCCGGCGACGATCTCAAGACGGCCAACGAGCAATATCAAGCCGGCACCTCGGCGAAGGTCGACGTGTTGCGCACGGAAGTGTCGCTTGCGGATGCGCGCGTGAACGCGATCAAAGCGCACAACGATGCGGCGCTGGCCAACGCGCAGCTCGCGAACATCCTCAACATCAACCTTTCGAGCATCGTTAACCCGACCGACACGCTGGAGATGACCGCTCCGACCTACACGCTCGATGCGCTGCTATCGTCCGCGCAGGCGCGGCCGGAGCTCGCCTCTGCCCACGATGCAGTCGCTATCGCGGACGACGCGGTGAAGCTGGCCCGCGCCGGCGTGTTGCCCACCGTGGCGCTGCAGATCCAAGAGGCCTCGTCCAAGCCGAACTTCTTCAACGTGCCGCAACCGCAGCTGACCGAGACGCTCGCCGTGACCTGGCAGCTCTGGGATGGCGGCTTGTCGCGCGGCAAAGTGCAACAGGCGTCGGCCGACGTGGACAAAGCGAAGATCCAGCTGCAATCGCTGGACAACGGCGTGGATCTCGAGGTGCGGGAGGCGTTCTTCAATTATACCGCGGCATTGGCGCAAGTGGACGCCGCCCGCGACGCGCAGACCGCCGCGCAAGAGAATTATCGCGTGAACGCCATCCGCTTTAGAGCAGGCGTCGGCACCTCGCTCGAGCTCGCAGATGCCCTGCTGTCCGAGACCCAAGCGGAAGACCAATACATCAGCTCGCTCGCGGACCTGCGCATAAGCCTCGTCACCCTGCAACGGGCGGCCGGGCTCATCCCGACCGGCACCTAAGAGCGAAGGGGCGATTTTTCAATCGCCCCCCTACGCTCGGCTAAATGCGAAGGGCGATTGTCAATCGCCCCTACACCTTGGCTTCTAGGTGTTGGCTTCTTCCAGCATGCCCTTGCGGGTCAGGTTGATACGCCCTTGGTTGTCGATCTCGGTGACTTTGACCGTGACCTCGTCGCCGATCTTCACCTCGTCCTCTACCCGGTTGACCCGATGCGGCGCGAGCTGGGAGATGTGCACGAGGCCTTCTTTGCCCGGCAAGATCTGGACGAAAGCGCCGAAGTTCATGATCCGCTTGACCACGCCCGTATAGACTTCCCCGACCTCGACGTCGCGCGCGATATCCTCGACCATGCGCTTGGCGCGCTCGCCGGACTCTGCGTCAGGGGACGAGATGAAGACACGGCCGTCGTTTTCGATGTCCACTTTCGCGCCCGTGTCGGCGACGATCTTGTTGATGACCTTGCCGCCTGGCCCGATGATGTCTTTGATCTTGTCGGGATGGATCTCGAGGACGAACATGCGGGGTGCGAACTTCGAGAGTCCGCGCCGAGGTGTAGCGATCGCCTGCTTCAGTTTGTCGATGATGAAGAGTCGACCGTGCCGGGCTTGCTCCATCGCGCGCCGCATGATCTCGATCGTGATGCCACGGACCTTGATGTCCATCTGCACGGCCGTGATGCCGTCCGTCGTACCCGCGACTTTGAAATCCATCTCGCCGAGCGCGTCTTCGAGGCCCTGGATATCCGTGAGGATGCCTGGACGCCCGTCCTTGAGGATGAGCCCCATCGCCACGCCGCCGACGTGCTTCTGCAACGGCACACCCGCGTCCATGAGCGCGAGCGTCGATGCGCACACGGAACCCATCGACGAAGAACCGTTGCTTTCGAAGGTCTCCGAGACGAGTCGCAGCGTGTACGGGAACGCATCGGGAGCGGGCAACATGGGCACGAGCGCTCGCTCGGCCAAGTGCCCGTGGCCGATCTCGCGCCGCCCAGGTCCGCGCATCGGGCGCGTCTCGCCGACCGAGTACGGTGGGAAATTGTAATGGTGCATGAAACGCTTGAATGTCTGCGGGCCGAGACCGTCGATGCGCTGCTCGTCTGACAACGAGCCGAGCGTAGCCGCAGTGAAGATCTGCGTCTCGCCGCGCGTGAAAAGCCCCGAGCCATGCGTGCGCGGCACGACAGTGGTCCGGGCGCTGATCGGGCGGATCTCGTCGAGCGCGCGACCATCAGGTCGCAACCCCTCGTCCACCACCATCGTGCGGAGCTCTTCTTCCTGACGGATCTTGACGCTCTTCTCGAAGTCGTGGTTGCGCGCATCTTCGAGCATGGGGCGAACCTCGGCCTCGAGCCTGTGGCCTGCGACCCGCTTGAGCGCTTCGTCACGGCTGATCCGGTCGAACGCGGCGTTGCGCTCGAGTTTGCGCGTCACGCGCATCGCGCGCGCGATCTCCGAGCCGAAGACCTCGTCCACGAAGTTCTGCATCGCCGTGGCCGCCAGGAAGACAGGGAATTGGCGTTTCGGCTTGCCGGCGCGTGCAGCCAGCGCTTCGATGTTCTTGAGGATCTCCTGGATGTGGCGGTGACCGAACTCGACCGCCTCGAGGAACTGCTCCTCGGAGATCTCTTTCGCGCCGCCTTCCACCATCATCACGGCGTCGCTGGTCCCAGCCATGATCATGTCGAGGACGCTCTTCTCGAGCTCGCTCTTCGTCGGATTGATGACAGGCCGGCCGTCGACGATGCCGACGCGAACGCCGGCGATATTATGGTCGAACGGGATGTCGGAGACGGCCAAGGCCGCTCCGGCGCCGGTCAGCGCGACGACGTCGGGATCCACCTCGGGGTCGACCGAGAGAACCGTGGCGATGATCTGGATGTCGTTGCGAAAACCATCGGGGAACAGCGGCCGGATCGGCCGGTCGATGAGCCGCGCGGTGAGCGTGGCTTTCTCTGATGGACGTCCTTCGCGTTTGATGAAGCCACCGGGGATCTTGCCGGCGGCGTACATGCGTTCTTCGTAGTCGCACGTGAGCGGGAAAAAATCGATGCCTTCTCGGGGATTGGGGCTCGCAGTGGCGGCGACGAGGACGGCTGTGTCGCCGTAGCGAGCGAGTACGGAGCCGTTGGCTTGACGGGCTAGCTCGCCTGTTTCAAGCGTGAGCTGCCGCCCGCCCAGCTCCATGCTGACGGACTCTGGCAAAGGGAGAAACCTCCTAAATTCAATCTTCTCGTTTTGTGTACGGAACGGTCTTCTAAAGCGGCGAGGCCGGACCTTTGCGGCCTCGCATTAATGTAGCAATCGGGCGGCGCGTACTATCGTGGACGGTGGGCTTAGTGGCGCAGGCCGAGCTTTTCCACGATAGCGCGATAGCGTTCGAGGTCGGCATGCTCGAGGTACTTGAGCAGGCGACGGCGCTTGCCGACTTTGATGAGCAAGCCGCGACGGCTCGCGTGATCCTTCTTGTGGGTCTGCAGATGCTGCGTGAGGTCGTTGATCGACTCGGTGAGCAACGCGATCTGCACTTCGGCGGAACCTGTGTCGTTGTCGGTCCGCTTGAAACTACCGATGACGGATGACTTGTGTTCTTTGGATAGCGCCACGGTTTGCATCTCCTCCGTATTCGCGAACGGTCCCAGCGAGCGCCGGAACCGCCGTAGAGCGACCTTCAGAATACCACAGGCTTTGCGCGCCCGTCAAACGCGAGCGGCCTCTTCTCTCTCACAACGACCAGTGCGTCCCGTCCTCGTACGTCACCGATGCGACTTCAACGGCAAAGCCCGACCCGCTCGAGAGCGCCGGATCGGACTGGCCGGATGCTTTCACCCAACAATTCGAAGGCTGCGGCGACGTGCCGCCCGAGCCGTTCCAGCCGTTCGCCGCGCTCGGATCGGGTGCGGTCACGACAGCGCCCGGAGTGAACGAGCCCACGACGATGTCAGAGCCCGCTTCGAGAACGGACCCGTTCGGGTCAAGGATCTGATACGTGAAGGTGATCGCAGCCGCCGTCTTCGTCGACGTATTCTTGAACCCGATGCAGTCCGTCAAGATCGAAGCGCCGCTGACGGCGGCAAAACCGCCCTCGAGTTCGACACCGCTGCTTGGATCGGAAGGCGTCAAATGCAGCGCCAGTCCATGGCTGCCGGCTGTGGCGAGACCTGGCGCCGCCACTGTCTGCCCCTGCGCGCCCGCACAGCTCTTCTCATCGATGAGTTTCTGGCATTGTCCGATCTGCGCGTCGCTCGCCCCGACCGCGTAGAGTTTGTCGCGTCCGCCGTGGTTGAGCCACGTGAAGAGCGCGTCGCGCTCGGCCGGCGCGAGTTGCAAAGATTCGGTCTGCACGCGATCGAGATCCGTGAGCTCCACGTCGGGTGCTTGGGGGTTGGAAGCGCTCGCCCAGTAGGAGATGGCGATCAACGAGGCATCATCGAAATGCGAGATCGTCGTGAGGATCTCGACAAGCTTCGCACTCGGCTGCGCTGCAGCGCCGAGCAAGGCGACGGTCGCGAGCAACGCTGCTGCTTGCCTCATCCAAGAGAACACGTTTGGGGAAGTACGATGCGTCAGCGATGAGCTCCGGCAAAAAAGAGGGCGATCTTTCGATCGCCCTTTTCTTTCGCGGCTTCGCTCGTAGCCGATGGCGGCGTGAAGAGCTTAGCGATTCTCCGGTAAGAGCAGCACGCTGCCTGGCTGGAGCTTCGCGCCGGGTTGCAAATGATTGAGCTGCGAGACTTGATAGACAGCCTCGCCGAGGTCGTCAGCCGATGCAGACCGCCGCGCGACGAGACTCCAGACCGTATCTCCGGATCGCACGACGACCCGATCGTAACGCACCGGCGTCGACGTGAAAACCTTCGAACCCCAGAGCGCCGGCAGGGAGAACAAAAGGACGAGGGAGAGGACTTGAATCAGGGGAATCAGGCTTGCGCCCGGTCCGCCACGGCCGCGGTGCATGAACTTTCCACCTCCAGTGGTCAATCGAACATACGTTTGATTGGCTAAATTCTACCCACACCGGCGGTGGACTGTCAAGGACTTTCGAACAAGCGTTTGCATTCGGGACGGACCTGTGCTAAGATGGTGGGGCGCACGGGTTAGCATGACCGGTGGGCGGTAGCGTCTCTTTCGCTCCCGCGCCCCGAGAGAACGGAAGGGCGGCATGGCACAAGTGGACCGCAAGATGACGGCTCGTCAGCAAGCCATTTTGGACGTGATTCGCAGCTTTAGCCGCGAGCACGGGTACCCGCCCTCGGTTCGCGAGATCGGCGAACGCGTCGGACTCTCATCGAGCTCCACTGTGCAATGCCATCTGAGGACCCTCGAGAAGAAGGGCCTCATCCGCCGGGATCCCACAAAACCCCGCGCTCTTGTCACCGGGTCTTCGAGCGCCCGCGACGTCGTATCGCTCCCCGTCGTCGGCCGCGTGGCCGCCGGCGCACCCGCAAGCGCCGAGCAGAACATCGAAGAAGAGTTCACCCTGCCGTCCAGCTTCGTCAAGCGGGCGGATTCTTTTATCCTTCGCGTCAAGGGCGACTCGATGGTGGACGCCGCCATTCTCGATGGCGACCTCATCGTGGTCACGCCGCAGAACGTCGCGAGCAACGGCGAGATCGTCGTCGCGCAGACCGAGGACGATACCGAAGCCACCGTCAAGCGCTTCTACAAGGAAGACAACCGGATCCGGCTCCAACCCGAGAACAAGTTCATGGAGCCTATCTACGTCGACCGAGCCACGATCGTGGGCAAGGTCTCGGCGGTCATCCGCAAGCTCTAACCGGCATCTCTCGCAGCAGCCGCGCGGACGGACTCGAACATCCGGCCGCCGAATCTTCGCTGCCAATGAAGCCACGCATCGCCATCACTGCCGACGCGGAGCGGCTGAACGAGCCGAACTACCTCGCCGCGTACAAGCGCGCCATCGAAAAAGCAGGCGCGGAGCCCGTGCTGCTGGCCGATGGCGGTGAGGACGTCGCGGCGGCGCTCGCGCCTTTCGACGGCTTGCTCCTGCCCGGTGGCGCCGACGTGGACCCGGCGGAATATGGCGGCCGGGAGCACCCGACGCTCTCGAAAGCGCCGGAGCGTTACGACCATCTGGAACTCTCCGCCGCCCGCACGGCGCTGAGAAACGGGCTCCCAACCTTAGGGATCTGCCGCGGCGTCCAGGTCATGAATGTCGCACTCGGCGGCACTCTGTATGAAGACGTTCCCGAACAGTATGAAGCGTCCAGCGGTCAGCTTTTGCAGCATCGCCAGACTCCGCCGCATCCGCGCCACGAGGCCACGCATCCGGTCGATATCGTTGATGGAAGCCTGCTCGCGAGCGTGATCGGCAGCCGGATGACCCCGACAAATTCGATGCACCATCAAGCGCTGCGCCGCGTTGCTCATGACCTGGTGGTGGTCGGCAAGACCAGAGACGGCGTCATCGAGGCGGTCGAAGCACGCTCAAATCATCCTTTCTTCGTGGGCGTGCAATGGCACCCCGAAGAGATGGTGGAGGTCGACGGTCCTAGCCGCTCGCTCTTCACGGGGTTCGTGGCGAGCGCCGCCAAGCGGGCGCAGACCCGCGCCTCGGCCGTCTAGGCCCTTGGCCACGGACGGAGCCCCGGCACCCGCCACGGGCGGATTATCACGCGCGCTTGCGGTTTTGGAGCTACGCGTCTTTCCTGTATTGCGCCGCTGGGCGGACGAGGCGCACCTCATCGCGATCCGCGACGCAGTGCAAGTGGCGTTCTACGCTTTTGGCGCGTGGACGGTCATCGCGTTTTTCTTATTGCCTCCCGGGCCGCTGCTCGATCGTTTCTTCCAGGCCTATCACATCGGCTTCGGCTTCATGGGCCTCGCGCTCGCAGCCGTGCTCCCCGACCGGCTGGCGGTGCGTTTTGGGTTCAACCGGGTGGCGGGCATCGCGGTTGGGCTCGCCTCGTTCTTGCTCTCCCTGCCGCAGAACGCGCTGCATCTGAATTTCGAAGATTTCTTGGGGCAGATCTCGGCGACGAGCCTCTTTCTCGCGCTCATCGTGGGCCTGGTCTCGGGAGAGGTGATGCGCCAGGCGAAGATGCGCATACGCAACGAGGTGACGGCGATCGTGGTGGGCGCCGTCGTGTCGATCGCGACCTTCGGCGGACTCGCCCTCTTGCACGTGAACGTCGCCGACTGGCTGATACGGATCGTCGGTCCGCTGGTCTCCGTCGGCGACACGCTTCCCGCGCTGCTCATCGTCGTCTTCTTGCAGACGCTGCTGTGGACCGCGGGGATCCACGGGCCTGCGTTCTTGGCGGCCGTCACCACCCCCGTGTACCTGCGCGCCCTCGATGAGAACGCGCAGGCGTTGCTGCACCACCAGCACCCACCCTACGTGGTCACGATGATGATCTTCACCTTTATCTATCCGGGTGGCTCGGGCGCGACCTTACCGCTCGCCTTCTTGCTACTGCGCTCCCGAGTACAGCGTTTGCGCAACCTCGCGATCGCATCATTCGTCCCGAGCATCTGCAACATCAACGAACCTCTGATCTTCGGCATCCCGATCGTCATGAATCCAGGGCTCGCGATCCCCTTCATCATCATACCGATGATCTTGGCGGCGATCACTTACGTGGTGCAGACATATGCGCTCGTCGAGCCCACGTCCGTCTGGCTGCCCGGCGCCTTTCCGTCGGTGATCGCGGCGTGGATGACCACGAAGGGCGACTGGCGTTCGCTCGTGCTCATCGCGCTCAACATCGCGGTGGCTTTCGTGCTCTGGATCCCGTTTTTCGCCGCGTTCGAGCGTGCCATCCAGAGCCGTCCGCAGGACGAAGAAGAGCTCGTGAAGGCCGCTGAGGCCATTCGCGAGCACGAGCGTGCGGAGCACGCGGGCGTCGGCAACTGGCCGGCTCCATGACGAAGGAGCTCCGGCGCGCGTTCGAGCCGTTCGGTTTCCCTTCGCGCCTCCTCGATGTGGCGGAAGCTTCTTTCGAGGAGGTCCAGCCCGCATGGCTCGAGCGCGATCGCACAGCGACGATCGTGGGTGCGAAAGTGATCAATTGCTTTCAAACTGCGGGTCTGCACGAGGGGCATCTCGCCGGATCGACGGGCTACGGATACCACGATCTCGGGCGTGAGACGTACGAGGCGCTCCTGGCTCGCACGCTCGACGCACAAGCGGCGATCGCCCGCATCCAGCTCGCGAGCGGCACGCACGCGATCGTCGCTTCGGTCAATGCGCTGCTCGGCCCGACGGGCACTCTGGTCTCTGCCACGGGTCAACCGTACGATACGTTGCGGGTCGCGCTTACCGTGCCGCTCGAACGAGCGCGAGGTAACCGGTACCTCGAGGTGGCCTTCTCGCCGGATGGCTCGCTCGATATCCCCGGCCTTCGTAGCGCACTCGGCGCGGCACCCGACGTCGTCTTCGTGCAACGCTCGCGCGGTTACGCGGCGCGACACGCTCTTTCGATCGCCGAGATCGCCGAGATTGTGCGCGTCGTACGCGAGCAAAGCCCAAGCTCAGTCGTGCTCGTCGACAACTGCTACGGCGAGTTCGTCGAACCGCTCGAGCCGAGCGCGGTGGATGCAGACGTCGTGATCGGTTCGCTTATCAAAAATCCGGGGGGCGGCCTCGCTCCAGCCGGCGCGTATGTCGCGGGTAAATCGGAGATCGTCGAGCGGATCGCAGGAAGCATCTTCTCCGTCGGACTTGCGCGCAAGGTTGGCCCTACGCTCGACGCGACTCGCTGGCTCTTCGCAGGCTTGCACCGCGCGCCCAAGGTGGTCGCCGAGTCGTTGAAGATCCTCGACTTCGCCGCAGCGCTTTTCACGCGTCTCGGCTATCCGGTCGATCCCAAGGCCGGAGCGAAGCGCCACGACACTATCCAAGCGATCAGATTAGGCGATGCTGTTGCCTTGCAGCGTTTCACCGAGGGCCTGCAGCGGATGCTGCCGATCAACTCGCGCGCCCGACCAGAGCCGGGCCCTGTGCCCGGCTACGACGATCCCGTGATCATGGGAATGGGTTCGTTCATCGCGGGCTCTACGATGGAACTCTCCTGCGACGCGCCGCTGCGCCCCCCGTTCGAGGTGTACCTCCAAGGTGGGATGGACGTCACCCACGGCATGATCGGTGTGCTTTCGGCAGCCCAAGCTCTTATATGAGAAGGCGGGTTCCCTCGGCGCGAGAATACTAGGCCACACATGGCCGAAAACATGCAGCGGCGTCAGTATGTACGCACCGCCGTCTCGGTCCCCGTCACGTTCACGCTGGAAGGCGATAACGGACGACTCCAGGGCGCAGTCGTCGATCTGGGTGAAGGCGGCATGCGGCTCGTCTCAGACAAACACGCTCCGGCGCGGTCCGCGATCAAACTCAGCTTCACGCTGCCGGAAGGTGGACCGCAGATCCACGCGCGCGGCCGAGTCGTGCTCAGCTACTACTCCGCGCCCGAGCAGAAATATCACCACGGCGTGGCCTTCACGTCGATCGACAGAGAAGACCGGGCCGCCATCGCGAGCTTCGTCGCCGCGCAAGTCACACACCCCTAAGAAAATACGAAGGCCGACCTCCATGGTCGGCCGCTGCATTTGACGCGTGGCTCGTGCTAGCGCGGCTTCTTTGATTCTCCCATGAAGCCGTAGAAATAGTACTCGCTACCGTCGCTCATGACGACGACGACTCGCGTGTCTTCGTAAATCGCACGCAGCACCTGCTTGCCTGACATCGTGTCCAAAATGCCTTGCGCGAAGACTCGCTCCGCCTCGCGAAGGGCGTCTGGATCGATATCTAGCAAGTCGGACGTCTGCAAATCACGCACCTCAGACTGGTCCACTCTGTTCAAGCTCCAGCGACGGGGGATAGGCCCCTCATGTTCTAGTGTTCGGCCGCAATTTAGGCCAAATTAGGCGATGGGCCGTCACAGCTCCGTCACACTTGGGACATTACGCGGCCCACACATGACGCGCGCAAACCCGCATGAACACGAGGTCTTTTCGCCGAATCTCAATCGTCCGATGTATGTGCTTGAAGCGATGAACGGACCGCTCGATGGCAAGTGCTGGCACTTCGACTCGCGCATCGTCATCGGACGTGATGCGGGTGACGCAGCTGCCGCATTGCCGGTGGACCGCGCCGTATCCCGGCGTCACGCCCAGATCGATGTCAGCGGAGAGCAGCTCTCCATCGTCGATCTCGGTTCGAGCAACGGCACGATCGTGCGCGGCGAACCCGTGCTGACCGCGCTGCTCGCCGCGGGCGAACCTTTCGTCGTGGGTCGTACCATGCTGCGCGTGCTGCGCGCAGAGTAGGAAGCAAGACCGTGCCAACAACCGTCCTCACGTTTGCCGAGAAGAAGCGACGCCACGAGCGGATCGCGCTCATCACCGCCTACGACGCGATCACGGCCACCATGGTGCACACAGCCGGCGTCGACGGCATCCTCGTCGGCGATTCGGTCGGCATGGTCTCGGCGGGGTTTGAGACCACCTTGCCCGTGACCCTCGAGGCGATGCTCTACCACACGAGCTCTGTGGCGCGCGGGGCGCGCGGCGCGTTCATCATCGCCGATATGCCATTTCTCTCGTACCAGTGCGGGCACGACGATGCGGTGCGTAACGCCGGCCGCTTCCTCAAAGAAGCGGGCGCGCAGGCGGTGAAGCTCGAGGGCTGCGATCCGGCGCTCGTCCGGCGTTTGGTCAGCGTGGGCATCCCGGTCATGGGGCACATCGGCTTGACCCCCCAGTCGATCCACGCGTTCGGCGGATTCCGCGCCCAGGGTAAGACTGCCGAATCCGCGACGAATCTCGTCGAACAAGCCAAAGCTCTTGACTCCGCCGGATGCTTTTCCATGGTCTTGGAATGCGTGCCCGCCCCCTTGGCCGCGCGCATCACGCAAAGCGTGAAGGCCGCTACCATCGGCATCGGGGCAGGTCTCGAGTGCGACGGCCAAGTGAGCGTTATCCACGACCTCTTAGGGTTGTCGACGGGCTACCTGCCACGACACGCCAAACGCTACGCCGAATTCTACAAGGAAGGCTTAGCGGCTATCCGCTCGTACGTGGACGAAGTCCGCTCGGGCGCGTTCCCGGGTCCAGAGCACAGCATCGCGGACTCCACGGAGAAGCACAAGCCGGTTTCCTCAAGCGAAAGCTGACACTTCGATGCGGGTCGTGACGAAGACGCGCGAACTGCACGCGGCACGTCCGTCGTTGCCGGCGCCTGTCGGCTTCGTCGCCACGATGGGCGCGCTTCACGCGGGTCACCTGTCGCTCGTCGCGCGCGCGAGAGCGGAATGCGCCAGTGTCATCGTCTCCGTCTTCGTCAACCCGTTGCAGTTCGGACCGAGCGAGGACTTCGCGGCTTACCCCCGCCGGACGGACGAAGACCGCAAAGCGCTCGAAGGTGCCGACGTCGATCTGTTGTTCGCGCCGAGCGACGACGAGATGTATCCGAACAAACCCGATGTGTTCGTCGAGCCGACGAGCATCGCGCACGAGTTGGAAGGGCAGCGGCGGCCTGGCCACTTCCGCGGAGTGGCCACCGTCGTCCTCAAGCTCTTCAATCTCGTCACACCGCAGCGCGCATACTTCGGTGAAAAAGACGCGCAGCAATTGGCCGTGATCCGGAAGATGGTGAGCGATCTCGCGATTCCCATCGAGATCGTCGCATGTGAGACCGTTCGCGAAAGCGACGGTCTCGCGCTGTCCTCGCGCAATGCATACCTGAGCCCCGAAGAACGGCGCAACGCGCCGCGTCTGCATCGCGCGTTGGAGCGGGCCCGCGAGGCGATCGGCGCTGGCCAGCGACAGGTGGCGCGCGCTATCGATGACGCTCGGACACTGCTCGAACCGCTGCGCGAGGACTACCTCGCGCTCGTGCACCCAGACGAGTTCCGCCCACTCGAGATCGCCCCGCCCGCGAGCAGCCTGCTGCTGGTCGGCGCCGCCTTTGCCGGGAAAACCCGTCTTATCGACAACCTGAGAGTGCAAACGCCGGCTCGAGCCGAAGAATAAGGTGATGAAGTTCGAGCCTCCCCTAGACCTGCGCGGCCGGACGTTGCTCGTGGGCGTATGCGGCGGGATCGCCGCCTACAAGTGCGCGGGAGTCGTCAGCACGCTGCGCCAGGCGGGCGCCGACGTCCACGTCATCATGACCGATGCGGCGCAGCGCTTCGTGACACCGTTGACGTTCCAGGCGCTGTCGAACAATCCGGTGCACACCGACATGTTCGGCGAGGGCACTGCCTGGGAGATCGCACACATCGGGCTCGTGCGCAAGACCGATGCCTTGCTCATCTTAGGGGCGACCGCCAACACGCTCGCCAAGCTGGCCCACGGCATCGCCGACAACTTGCTCACGACCTGCGTGCTCGCAACGCGCAAACCAGTGCTCGTCGCGGCCGCCATGAACACGCAGATGCTGGAAGCGCAGGCCACGCAGGAAAACGTGCGCGCGCTCCAAGACCGGGGCTTTCATTTCGTCGACCCGGGCTCCGGGTTTTTGGCGTGCGGCGAGATCGGCGATGGTCGCCTGGCGGACGAAGCAGCGATCATGTCCGCCCTGACGCTCGTACTGCGCCGCGCCCAAGACCTCGCGCACGACCGCGTCCTCATCACCGCGGGGCCGACCCGCGAATTCGTCGACCCCTCGCGGTTTTTGTCGAATCCCTCGACGGGCCTCATGGGTCTCGCGCTCGCAACCGAAGCTCACGCGCGCGGCGCTGAGGTCACCGTGATCTGCGGGCCGACCTCGTTGCGCGCGCCCGCGGACGTGAAGGTGGTGTTCGTGACCACTGCCCGCGAGATGCACGCGGCGGTCATGGAGCACTTGCCGCCGGCAACGCTTTTCATCGGCGCTGCGGCGGTTGCCGATTTTCGTCCGGCCGAATTCAGCGAGCACAAGCTCAAGAAATCGAGCGCATCCCGCACGCTCGTCCTCGAGCCCAACCCCGACATCATCGCCGAGGTGAGCGCGCAGCGTCCAGCAGCTTGCTTCGTCACGGGTTTTGCCGCGGAGACGGACGACGTCGAGCGTCGCGCGCGCGAAAAACTTGCGGCCAAACGTCTCGACTGCATCGTGGTCAATCACATCGATCTCGGCGGCGGGGCGTTCGGGGCGCGCGACAACGAGGTGACGATCCTGTGGGGCGAGGATGGACGCGAATCCGTTCCTCGCGCGGCCAAATCGATCGTCGCTGCCGTGGTTCTCGATCGCATCCAAACGTTGCGTCGCGCCTAGATCATGCTGCTCGCAGTCGAAGTCGGCAATACCAACATCAAGTTCGGGCTGTTCGAGCAAGAAGGAGCGGCGGCCGGCACGCTCGTGCATACCTGGCGGTCTGCCACCAATCCGCAGCAGACGGGCGACGACCTCGCGGCCCTCGTCGACGGCATGCTGCGCGTCCACAACGTGCCGCGCACCTCTGTGAAGCGCGTCGTGGTGTCGAGCGTCGTGCCGCCCCTGTATCGCGCGCTCACCCAGATGGCCGAGCGCTACTTCGATTGCAAGCCGCAGTTCTTGTCAGCCGCGCGGCAGACGCTCGTACCCGTGAAGACGCGGCACGCCGGCGAACTTGGAGCGGACCTCATCGCCGGCGCGATCGGCGCCGTGATGAAGTACGGCGCACCTGCGATCGTCGTGCAATTCGGCACGGCGACGACCTTCGCGGCGGTCAACGACAAGGGCGAGTACCTGGGCACGGCCATCGCGCCGGGCGTGGAAGTCTCGGTTGACGGCCTCATCGGGCGAGCCGCCAAGCTGATGAGCGTCCCCTTGGTCCGTCCACCGGCCGCGATCGGCGTCGACACCGCGACGTCCCTACAGTCGGGCATCATCTTAGGCTTCGTCGGCCAAGTGGAGCATCTCGTGGCGCTGTTCAGAAAAGAGCTCGGATCCGAAGCACGCGCCGTCGCGACCGGCGGCTTGGCCGACCTGATCGCCCCCCACACGAATGTGTTCGAAGTGCGCGACGAGCGCTTGGTCCTCGACGGCCTCTACCACTGGGCTACCGCCGCTACGAAGGCGAAAACAGCCAAGACCTGAAGTCGGTCCCGTCAAAGGGACCTCGATGAACATCGATCCGACTGCCTCGCCAAACCCCGCGTTCGGCCGAGGCGTTTTCATAGGTCTGACGGCAAGCGCGGCCACGATGTCCAGCATCGGGCAGGCTATTGCCGACGACCAATCCTTTGGCAAACCCCACCCGCCGATCGTCGCGGAAAACGATCCCGATATCACGGTCGAACGGCCCGAGCTGCCCGTGGGCACCGC
>DASPVP010000069.1:0-11056 GCA_035622315.1 Candidatus Acidiferrales bacterium
GATGATCGTGTGGCTGCAGCATTACGCCGCGTTGCACACCCGCTAGAGCGATCGCATGGCGACGACAACTTCTGAGATCTTCAAGAGCTACGACATCCGCGGGATCTACCCGCGCGAGTTGGACGAGACCATCGCCCGCAAAATCGGGCGCGCCTTTGTCGACTTCTTGGGCGCGAGGACCGTCGCTGTCGGCCGCGACATGCGCACGAGTTCGGAGCCGCTCTTCGCCGCATTCGCCGAAGGCGTGACCCTGCAGGGCGCAGATGTGGTGGATCTCGGCCTGACCTCGACCGACGAATTGTATTTCTCCGTGGGCCACTTCGGCTATCCCGCAGGCGCGATGATCACCGCGTCCCACAACCCCAAAGAGTACAACGGCTTCAAGCTCTGCCGCGAGCAGGCGATCGCCCTTTCCAGCGAGACCGGCGTCTTCGCGATCCGCGATCTCGTGCTCGCCGATCGCTTCACGCCGACCGGTCGACCGGGCCAGATCTCGCGTAAGGATCCGTTGCCGGCATTTGTCGACCATTGTCTCTCGTTCATCGACCGCTCGCGGTTGCGACCGCTGCGCATCGTCGTGGATGCGGGGAACGGGATGGCAGGGCACATCGTGCCCGCAGTCTTCAAGCAACTCCCCTTCGAGGTGATCCCGCTCTATTTCGAGCTCGACGGCAGCTTCCCGAACCATCCGGCAAGTCCGATCGAACCCGAGAACATGGCCGATCTGCAGGCGGCGGTGCGCCGCCACAAGGCCGATCTCGGCGCGGCTTTCGATGGGGACGCAGATCGTGTGTTCATCACCGACGAGCATGGCGAGCTCGTCGGCGGCGATATGGTGACGGCACTCGTCTCGACGATGCTTCTGCGCTCGCATCCCAAAGCGACCATCCTGTATAACCTGATCTGCTCGCGCAGCGTGCCCGAGCTCATCACGCGCTCGGGTGGAACCGCCGTGCGGACCCGCGTCGGTCATTCGATCATCAAGAGCGTCATGCGCGAGCGCGACGCGATTTTCGGCGGAGAGCATTCCGGGCATTTCTACTTCCGCGATCACTTCTTCGCGGATTCCGGGCTGATCGCGCTCTTGGTCGTCCTCGAGCTCGTCTGCGAGGAGAACAAGCCCGTGAGCGAGTTGCTCAAACCGTTGGACCGCCGCTTCCGCTCCGGCGAGATCAATAGCGAGGTCGCCGACATCCCGGGCAAGCTGCGTGAGATCGAGGCGCGCTATGCGGATGCGGAGATCGACCGGCTCGACGGCGTCACGATCTCGTACGCCGACTGGTGGTGCAACATCCGTCCTTCCAACACGGAGCCGCTCTTGCGGCTCAACGTCGAGGCGGACAGCCGCGAGCTCTTGGCAAAAAAGCGCGACGAGGTCCTTTCGCTCATCCGGAGCTAGACGCATGAGCACGCACGTCTTCGGTCCGGCGGTCATCGCCGCCGGCGACGGAACCGCTCGACCGGGCTGTCTGCGCGTCGAGGATGACCGGATCGCGGCACTCGAAGACCGATTCACCCAACCGGACTTCCCACTGCCGCCCTTCAGCACGCTGACGCCCGGACTCATCGATCTGCACATCAACGGCGCCGGCAGGATGTGGTTCAACCGGGAACCGGTCGAGGCGTTGGCCGCAGTCGCATCCGACGCTCCAAAGCATGGGGTGACGTCGTTTCTCCCGTCGGTCATGACGGGATCGTGGGGTCAGATGCTGCAGGCAGGCGCCACGATCACTGATCGCTTGAACCGAGGCGCGGGAGCGCGCCCGTTGGGCGTCCACTTCGAAGGACCGTTTCTCTCTGTCGAGTATCGCAGGGCGCATCCGCGCGAGTTCCTGTTGTCTCCGACGCCCTCGCGCATCGAGGCGCTGCTGGAGACGTGGCGTGGAGGCAAACTGCGCGTCACCATGGCTCCCGAGTTGGAGGAAGCGCCGCGTGCGGCTGCTGAGCTGCGGCGCCGCGGCGTGACGCTGTCGGCGGGGCACTCGGGCGCGACTTTTGCGATGGGCAACTCGGCCATCGAAGCCGGATACAGCATCTTGACCCACGCGTTCAACGCGATGCCCGGGCTGCATCACCGAGGCTCGTCGCTACTGACGGCGTACCTGCTCGACCCATCAGCGTTTTGCGAGGTCATCGCCGACGGCGTGCATGTCGGCGTGGAACATCTGGCGCTCTTGTATCGTCTCAAGGGTCTGAACTTGGTGTTGGCGAGCGATGCTATGCCGCTCATCGAAGGGCTCGTCGAAGAGGGCGGCGTCGCGCGGACGAAAGACGGCGTGATCGCGGGCAGCCGGCTGTCGCTGGATCAGGCCGTCCGGAACCTCATGGCCGCGACGGGCATCTCGCTCGCAGAGGCGGTGCAATGCGCCACGTGGGCGCCCGCTCGCGCCATCGGCGCTGACGGAGAGATAGGCTCGCTTGCGCCTGGCATGCGAGCGGATTTCGTCGTCTGGAACGCGCGCAACCAAGTCACGCAGGTCTTCATCGATGGCCGCTTGGCCTATTCGAACACCTAGCGTGCTGTCGGGGCTGCCAAAAGGATCTCGCCTACGACCTTGCCTGCGTGGTTTTTGATCTTGGGCACGCGGTGGGGTTCGAGCGCGCGCAGCATCCCTTCATCTAAGACACCGAGACTGGCGAGGCGGTCGATCACGAAGGGGGCGACCGCGCGATAGTTGCCGTCGGCGACCTTGACGGTCATGCCGATGCCCCGGTCGAGCGCCGAACTCCCATGGTATCCTTCAGCGCCGCCTTTTGCGAGGACGCGGGGCCGCGCCGCCGTCATGAGATCCGTGTCGAAGCGATTGGTCCCCGCGACATACTCCGGATGGGCGAGCATGGCGTCACGCACTCGCTTGAGCGCGGGCGCGAGGTCATTCGGTATGCCTTCCAGGCTGCCGAGGCGGCCATAGAACGCGGCGGCGATCCGAAGCCCCACCGCGATGACGGGAATGCCGCACCCATCCACACCGATGCCAAGCGCGTTCTGCGGCACGTCGAGCAACCGTGCGCACACGCGAAGGATCTCCCGTTGCGCCGGATGGTCGGCCGAGAGATAGCCTTCGGGCGACGCGCCGAGTGCAACCGCGAGCGCCAAAATGCCGGCATGCTTGCCCGAGCAGTTGTTGTGGATCGCGCGCGGCATCTCGCCTGCAAGGCAGAGCGCATCGGCGCTCGGTCCGTGAGTGGGCGCGTGAACGCCGCACTGCAGCGCCGATTCTTCGAGTCCGATCTTCGCGAGCATGTCCGAGACGGCGCTGACGTGCTTGGGTTCGCCTGAGTGGGAACCTGCGGCGATCGCGATCTCGCGATCGGTGAAGCCGAACCGGTCCGCCGCGCCGCTCGCCACCATCGCCGTCGCGATCATCGGTTTGGCGCTCGAGCGCATGTAGACCCGGCGCTCGATGTCGCCGTTGGATGCGAGGATGCGGCCCGCGAGATCGACGATCGCGAAACACACGTAGTGCTCGCTCTCCACGAGCTCGCCACGTGTGACGAGGACCGCAGCGCGCGTGCCGCACTCAAAAGGTTCGAAGCCGCTCACCGTCGCGCGCTTCTTCCAGGAGGGCTTGCAAACCCCCAAGAAGCACGCGGCGTCCGCACTCGACGCTCACTGCGGTTGTATACGTGACGCCAACCGGTTCGTTGCCGCCTGATGCCCAAGACATGGCGGCGCTCAGTCTGCGACCGCTGCCGCTCGGCGAACTGCTCGATCGCGCGTTCACTTTGTATTTCCGTCACATCATCGCGTTTTCAGCGTTGCTCGGAGTCGTGTTGCTCCCGAGCCTGCTCGTGTCGTACTTGCAGACGCGCAATATCCTCGATTTCTACATCAGCACGATGCAGAAAGTGATCACGTCGCCCAATTCACCGCCCGATCTCTCCGGGCTCAGCTCACTCGCGCCATCGGACTTGCTCACCGTCTTGAATCTCCTGCTCGGGGTGGTCGTGGTCCCGCTCTCTTATGGAGCCGTCGTCATCGGCGTTTCCCGAGCGTACGTGGGGCTGCCGGTCACATTCGCCGACTGCTATCGCCCGGCTCTGCGCCGTTGGTTCGCGGTGGTCATGCTGGTCCTGCTCTGGGCCGTCTTCGTGTTCTTTGCGGTCATCGGTATCGTGATCGTCGCGGCGATCATCGGCGCTTCGATCGGCGCGCTCGGAGCCGCTCTCGGCTCGAGCGTGATCGGCGTCGTCCTCGCGATCTTGTTCCTTGTGGTGTTCGCCGCTGCATTCGGCTTCACGATCATGCTGTATCTGACGAGCGCGGTATCGTTCATCTCTGTTGTGTTGGAAAACCTCGACCCGCCGCGGGCGGTGGGGGAGGCGTTCTCGCGGGTCTTTGGCGGGAAGCGCTTCTGGAGAAGTTTTCTGCTCGCCGTCGCGATCGCCGGGATCTACTTCGGCGCGTTTTTGGTCATCGCTGGTGGAGGTGCGCTGCTCGCGTACCTGCTCAAGTCGCCGGCGATCTACGTGATCTTCCTTGGGCTCATGCAGCTCTTCTTCGTCCCCTTCGCGGTCGTGACCGCGGCGGTCTATTACTACGATATCCGAATCCGGCGCGATGGGCTCGATCTGCAGATGCTCATCGAGCGAGTGACCAACCCGACCCAACCGAGCGCTCCGAGCGCATGAACCTCCGGGTCAAAACCGGGATCGCGTGCATCTCAATCGCGCTGTGGATCTGCACGCACAGCGTCGCCGTGGCCGCGAGCAGCCAGTCGGAAGCAGGCGCGCTACGGACCGAGGCGGCCACTCTCGACGCGGCAGCGGCGCGACCCGCCTCCACCAAGGGTCCGATCAACGTCGCACCGCTGGCTGCGCTTCCGGCGCAGGCGAGCGCGGCCGACAGATCTTTGAACGCATGGTTGCGCGCACAACTTCGAGCGATCCACAGCGAGCCGCCGAAGGCGCAACAAGGCGATCTGCGCGATCTTGCGAGCACGCTGCGCAGGCTCGTTGCGCCGGCTAACGAGTCATCCGCTATACCGGGCGTCGCTCCGGCCGCGGTGGCGACTCGCGTGCTCGCCGGTAAAGACTATCACGTAAGCGGAACGGATCAGCCTGCCACGCAGCGTAAGACGCTGTGGGACCGGGTGATCGAGTTCTTACAGGATCTGTTCGGCCGCATCTTCTCCGGGATCTTCAGCGCGACCGCTTCAAACCCCATCATCGGCCAGATCATCGCAGCGCTTCTTGTGGCGCTGCTCGTGGTCGTCGTCTGCTATCTCGCCTTTCGCATCATTCAGGCGCTGACTCAGCGAAGGGCTCCGGATCGCGTGGACGAGGGAGCGCCGCTGCCCGCGCGAGCTGATCCCGACCTCTTCTATCGTCTTGGCGCGGAAGCTGCGAACGAGGGTCGTTACGCTCAAGCCGTCGCGCTGCTCTTCCAAGCGAGTTTGGCGTGGTTCGACCGGCAGGGGAAACTGACGCTTGATCCTGCGCTGACGCCGGCGGAATATCGGCGCGCGGTTCGCCGCTCGGTGGAACGCGCGAGCCCGTACTTCGATAAGCTCGCGCAAGCCTTCGTACTGGCGGCCTTCGCCGAGCGGCCCGTGTCGGAGAGCGACTGGTCCGAGGCCGATTCGGCTTACACGGCCTTGCGAACGGCGGCGTCTGCGTGAGACGTTTCAGCCTCTCCGATCTGGTCATCACGCTCTTGGTAGCGGGTTGCTTCATCGCGATCGCGCTGCTCGATTATGGTCACAAGGAGCAAGCGGTCCAGGCCTATGACAGCTTCTCGAGCTTCGATTATCAGCACGGCGGTTACAGGGCGTGGTTCGACATGCTGCACGACGAAGGCGTCCGGGTCGCTCGCATGGAGCAGCGTCCGGCCTACTTGAACGGCTCCGTCTCAACGCTGATCGTCGCGAACAATACCTTCGACGCCATGTTGCGAGCGCAGATCGGCGAGAGCGCGGGCCTGTATTCAGAAGGCGACGTCGCCGCGCTTGTCCGTTGGGTGCAAAACGGCGGCCGGCTCATCTGGCTCGTCGACCAAGCGAACTCGCTCGGTCTTGTAGCCTCCGAGCTCTTCACGCCGTCCGAGACCGGCCTCGAACTCCCCGCCGTTGTCAAATCGAAATCGTTAAAGGATACGGCCGCGACATTTGCCCCGTCTGCACTGACCAGCGGCGTCAGTTCGGTGATCGGCAGCGGCCGCCTACGCGTGCCCTTCTCGCAGGATCCGAAGTTCGCGCCGCTCGTCGCCGACGCGTCTGGGTCCGTTGTCGGCTGGTATCCGCTGGGAAAAGGCGCCATTGTCCTCGTGACGGACGAGTCGCTCTTCGAAAACGGACGGCTCGCGAGCGCTGACAATGCGCGGCTCGCCTACAACCTCGCGACCGATGGGTTGAAACCCGGCGACACCGTGGCCTTCGAGGAGTGGTCGCACGGCTATCAAGCAGGCAACACCTGGTGGGAGATCCTGCCACGTCCCTTCCAGATCGCATTCGGCGTCGCGGCGTTGGCGCTGCTGCTGGCGCTCGTCGGAGCGGCGTGGCGTTTCGGTCCTGCGATACCGCTGCCGGCCAACGACGAACGGACGTCGTCCGAATACCTCACCTCGGTCGCCACGCTGCTCGAACGCGGGGACGCGTCGCGCAAGGCGGTCCGCGATCTTGCGCAACTCGCGTTGCGCGCGGCCGCGCGCTCGGTCGGCTTGCCCGACCGCGCGCAGGCGACCGAAATCGGGGCACGCTTGCGCGGCACGGAGACCGGAGATCAGCGTGCCGCAGACCTGCTCGCGCTCGAACGCATCGCAGGTTTCGAACGTCCGACACGAGAGGAGCTCGTGCACGCCGCCCAACTCTCGCTTGCCATACGAAAGGACCTCGGTGATGGACTCCAGTACCTCGCGCCTCGCCGCTCGGCTGCAGGACGGACTGCATAAGGTCGTCGTCGGGCAGGACGATACCATCTTCGCGTTATCGTTGGCGCTCTTCGGCGAGGGCCACGTTTTGATCGAAGGCGTCCCCGGCACCGCGAAGACTTTGCTCGTGCGAGCGCTCGCGCTGTTGCTCGGTGCCGATTTCCGGCGCATCCAGTTCACGCCAGACCTCATGCCGTCAGACGTCGTGGGCACGACCGTGTTCAATCCCAAGAGCGGCGAGTTCACGACGCGCAACGGTCCGATCTTCACAAACCTGCTGCTGGCCGATGAGATCAACCGCACGCCGCCCAAGACCCAAGCCGCTCTCTTGGAAGCGATGGAAGAGCGCCAAGCGACGATCGACGGTGTGTCCTTTCCGCTGCCACCGCTCTTCATGGTGTGCGCGACGCAAAACCCGATCGAGTACGAAGGGACATATCCGTTGCCGGAGGCGCAGATCGATCGCTTCATGGTCAAGGCCTCGACGGGCTATCCATCTGCAGAGCAAGAGATGGAGCTCTTGTCGCGCGGCGCGGCCGGATTCGACGCTCGCTTTTTGGATCGCATGGGTCTCGCGCCGTGCGCGAGTGCGGACGAGGTCGCCGCTGCCCGCCGCGAGGTTCGCGAGATCCATGTCTCAACGCCGTTGCAGCGCTACGTCTATGACATCGTAGCCCGCACGCGCGCCTCGGGAGAGCTGAGCCTCGGTGCAAGCCCGCGCGCCGCGCTGCATCTGCTCGTGGCGGCACAGGCGAGCGCCGCGATCGACGCTCGAGATTTCGCCACGCCCGACGATGTGAAAACTGTGGCCCCGCTCGTGCTCGCTCACCGCTTGATCGTGAGGCCTGAGGCAGAGGTGGAGGGCGTCACGGCGCAGACCGTGCTCGCGCGGGTGCTCGACTCTGTCGTCTCGCCGAAGGATGCGGGCGCGCCCGAGCAACGTACCTCGAGCGACAGCGCACCAGGAAGCTGATCTTGCCGAATCGGTCGTTCTCGCCCGCGTTCGGCTGGGTGACGGGGCGCTTCGTCGGTGCGCTCGTCGGCATCGCGGTGCTCATCGCTGCGGCTGCGCTGTATCCGCCGATGCTGTTCGTCGCCGGCATCGCCGGCGCCGTGCTCGCCGCAAGCCTGCTCGCCGACCTCGCGCTCGGCCCGAATAAACGTCTCATCCAAATCGAGCGCGAGCCGGTAGGGCATCTCGCGCTTCGCTCTCCCGCGCATCTCGGCTACGCGATCTCGAACCGGTCGGATGCCCGTCTGTATTTCCGCATCGTCGACACGCCTATCCCCGCATTCGAATTCCCGGAGGAACCCGCTGTCGGGCGCGTCGGTCCGGACAGACGAACGTCGCTCGCTCTGTCAGTGATGCCGCGCCTGCGTGGCGAGGCGGAACTCGGCCGTCTGTACGTCACGGCGACGAACGCGCTCGGACTTGTCGCACGGCGCTGGACCGTGGCCGAGCAGACACGCGTGCGCGTCTATCCCGATCTCTCCGCGGTGGAGCGCTACGGGGAACTCGCACGCCGCGGACGTCTCGTCGAGGCAGGCTTTCGCAAACTGCGACTGCACGGCCGGGGCGGCGAGTTCGACGCGCTGCGCGATTGGACGCCTGATGATGAGTTCCGCACGATCGACTGGAAGGCGACCGCGCGCCGCGGCAAGCTGATGGTGGATCAATACGACATCGAGCGTAGCCAGACGGTGATGCTCGTGCTGGACGCGGGCCGGCTCATGACGCCGCGGCTCGGGCCGCAACAGAAATTCGACTACGCGATCACGGCTGCGCTCTCGGTGGCCGCGATAGCGGCGCTCGTCGACGACAAGGTCGGCCTGTTGGCGTTTGCCGGCGAGATCTTGGACCACATCGCGCCGCGCTCTGGTTCGGCCCACACGAACGCGCTCACCTCGCGCGTGTACGATCTGCAACCGCGCTTCGAGGAGTCTGACTACGCCCGCGCGTTCACCTATCTGCGCCGGCGCCAGCCCAAACGCAGCCTCGTCATCTTCTTCACCGACATGTTCGACCCGGTCGCCTCTGCCGCGACGCTGAGCAACCTCGCCTTGATCACGCCGCGCCATCTCGCGGTGTGCGTGTTGATGAACGACGAGGCCGTGCAGCAAGCCTTGCGCACCGTCCCCGAGACGCCCCATGACGCCTATCGGGCCGCGGTCGCCGCGGAGCTGCTGACCGCTCGTCAGACCGCGATCGCGATCCTGCGGCAGCGCGGCATCATCGTCATCGACGTGCCTGCGAAAGACCTGACCGTATCGCTGATCAACGCCTACGTCGAGATCAAGGCGCAGAGCTTGCTCTGACGTGCTCCGGGCGGGTTCCCCACAGGTAGTAGAGCAGCATCGCGAGCGCGGTCGCCGCGCCGAAGAGCAAACGCACGTCTTGCGGGTAGTTCTGCGGCGAGAAGAATCCTTCGATCGAAGCTGCGATAACGAGCATCGACGCGACGCCTAAGATGAGCACCCCAGCGCGGCGCGTGTTTCGCTTGAGCGCGTCGCGACGGCTGAGCTGGCCAGGCGCCAAGATGCCTGCCGCGATCAAGAGGCCGGCACCCGCCGCGATCTGGACCGCAGTCAGCTCGATGATGCCGTGCGGCGCGATGGTCGCCCAAAAATCTCGCCCGAATCCGGCGTCCGTATACATGGCAGCCGCGCCGCCGAGCATGAGTCCGTTGAAAAGCAGCAGATAGACGGTCACGAGCCCAAGCGTGATCCCGCCGGCGAACGCGAAGAACGCGAGGCGGATGTTGTTCTGCATGATAAAGGCTGCCATTGTCGGGGAACCGAGCGCCTGCTGCGTGGTGACGAAATTCTGAGCGTGCAGACCTTCGTGGATCGGCGTGATGAGCTGTGGCGGAAGCAGCACGTACGCGTCCAGCGGCTGCACGTGGATCAAGTAGTACGCGATCGCGGCCGATCCGAGGAAAAGCCCAACGCTGAGCAGGATGGGGCGGCGCGAGTTGCGGACCTCCATTGGGAAGGTCCGGTCGTAGAAGCGGAGCACACGGGCGAATCCGCCTTCCGAGCCACCCGCGTAGACGGCCGCGTGGGCTCGCGCCGTGAGCCGGTTCAGGTATGCGACGAGGCTCGCGTCATAGCGTCGCCCTTGCGCGAAGGCGAGATCGGACGTCACCCATCGGTAGAGGGTGCCGAGCTCCGATACCTCGTCCGGGTCCAGTCGGCGCAGACCTCGTCGCTCTGCAAGCGACAGCAGCGACTCGAGCCTTGTCCAACCTGGTTGCCGGCGTTCCACGAAGGTGGCCTGACGCATGTCCGCCGACTTCTCACTTCGGACGGCGCCGACCCTGGTCGATAACCGACTTGGAGGACATCGCTTTGGAACGTTGGGTGACTGTCCGCACGCCCGAAGCCATCGCTTTCTCCTACGAGCTCGCGGGCTTGGGGAGCAGATTCCTCGCGCTGCTCATCGATACGGTCGTCCAGACGCTCGTCATCATCGCGATACTCATCGCCGGGGGCGTCGCCGTGTCCAAGGTGCATCTGACCGCCGCCGCCTTGCACATGAATCCGAAGTCGTTCCAATCCACCGTCTTGGCGATCACGGTCTTGCTCTTCTTCACCATCTTCTACGGATATTTCGTCTTTTTCGAAAAGTTCTGGAATGGACAGACCCCGGGAAAGCGAGCCCTGGGCATCCGCGTGGTGCGAGACGGCGGCTATCCGGTCGAGCTCATGGACTCCGTCGTGCGCAATCTCATCCGCGTGCTTGAGATGTCGCTGGGTTTCTACTTCATCTCGGTCATCTCGATGTTGCTGTCGTCCGAGAACAAGCGCTTGGGCGACTACGCCGCGGGAACGATCGTCGTGCGCGACCGCTCGATGGAGGTCGCGGATCCGAAGACATGGCTCCGTTCGGATGGGGGCACGCAGGGACTCGACGGCCACGCGCTCTCTGGGCTCAGCCGCGATGAGCTGGCGCTTGTGGACCTCTACATCTCGCGGCGCGCAAGCCTCAACGCGCAAACGTCGCGCGATACGGCCGCGCGCATCGCGGGCGCGTTGCGCCCGAAGCTTGCTTCTGATCTGGCGCAGTTGCCGGATGACGATCTGCTGATGCGGATCGCGACGCGCGACACCTGATACGTGGTGCCGATTCTCACCTCGGACTCAGATAGGTCGTCGCCCATGCGTCGTATACTGAAGAGCGAGGTAAGC
>DASPVP010000070.1:0-3170 GCA_035622315.1 Candidatus Acidiferrales bacterium
AAAAGGAACAGGCCCGGTGTGAGCAATCCGGGCCTGATTCTTGCAGAGTTACCGCCGGACGTCGCGCTGTTGGGGGACCGCTGTTGCGGCGCCCGGCACGGTCATAGGATGCGACCGACCCCGTTTTCGTTACAGCCTCTTCACGTCACCGCTGGAAGCGCCGCGGACATGTAGCGGCCGACCTTTAGGTCGGCCAATAAGGCGGGCGCAACTGAAGGCGCGCCGCTATATACGTCGCGTGTGACGATGCGCACAGAGCGCTATTCGATCGAACCTCCAAGCGTCAGCAGTGCCCGGAACGCCTTGAAGACCGTCATGAAATCATCGTGACGATATTGCACGGTGCGCCCATCCAGCCGCTCGCTGCCCGGTAGGAGCGAGGCGACATCGGCACGCGCGGTCGAGGTGAAGACGACTTCAAGCTCGACCGGGCTTCTGAACTCGTACGGTTTTGGCCGCTCGCTCTTGCAACTGGATACCGCGCGCTTCATTCCAGCGCGAATCGCAGCGCGAGCCGCATCGGGGGACAACGCGCTTGCCGCATAACGACCGATGGCTTGTTTCACTTCGACCGTCTCGATCGAAGGAAGAAAAGAGCGCGCATCCGCGCACGCGTTCTGATCGCCGCTGATGAAGACGACGGGGACGCCGAAGGATCCCGCCACCGCGGCGTTGATTCTGGCCTCGCTGCAGCGCTGACCGTTGATGCGCGCCTCGTAAACGGTCGAGCCCGAATAGGTATGATCCAAGATGGCGTCGCGAGTCCCAGCTGGGGCATGGTATCCGGTGAAAGCCGCGGCGCCGAAAGACGGGTCCAAACCCTGGTTCATCGAGAGCGGTTTCGGGCTGCCGCGCACCAATCGCACTTTTGGCGGCAGATCCTCGTGGATGATGTTGCGCATGTCCCAGTGCGAATCGTTGACGACGACCTCCGTCGCTCCGCCCTCGAAGGCACCCTCGCACGCCGCTGCGACTTCAGCCGTCATCAGCTTGCACGAGTGCGCGTACTCCGGTTGCCCGACCGGATTGGTCTGCTCGACCGCGGTGATGCCGGCGACCCCCTCCATGTCGGCCGAGATGTAGATCTTCATGCCGCGGGAGTTCTTTCGGACATCGCACCCACCTTGTTGACGGCGAAGGGGACCGTCGCCGACAGCCAAAAGTGCCGTTGCGCTCCAACGCGATGCCTACATCACGACGAACCCGAGACGCCACACCAGGATTGCCGGCCGCCGCTGACCTGCAGCTCATTTTCGCGCGGCTGAACGCGCAATATTTCGGCGGGGTGCTCCGCGCGCACAGGATTCTGTACAATCGCCGGCTGACGTCCGTCGCCGGCCGCATCGCTTATCGTGCGCGTACGATCGAGCTCTCCACGCCGCTGCTCGCGCAGCATCCCGATCACCTCGAGAGGACGCTGCTTCATGAGATGGTCCACGCTTGGCTCTTCGAACGCGGCTTGCCCAACGGCCACGGTTCGCACTTCCGGCGCAAGATGCGCGAGGTCGGGCTCTCGAGCATCTACCATTTCCTGCCGGTGCAGAACCGGCGCACGAGCGCGAAGCGATATCTTCTCATCTGCCCGCGTTGCGGCGCGCGCTTGCTTCGCCGGCGGCGGCCGAGCGGCCGGGTGTCGTGCGCGCGATGCTCCCCGAGACGCTTCTCGGCGCACGTGGAGCTGCGGGTGCAACGCATCGCGTGAAACGCTACATCGTCGGCATCACCGGGGCCAGCGGCAGCATCTACGCGGTTCGCGCGCTGGAAGCGCTGCGTTCGGTACCCGAGACCTCCGTTCATCTCGTCATGAGCCAGCAGGCGCGCACTACGCTTGCGATCGAGACTGCGTACACGCCGAGCCAGGTCGAGTCGCTGGCCGACCACGTGCACGACCCCGCCGATCTTGCCGCGCCCATCTCCAGCGGATCGTTCAAGACCGACGGCATGCTCGTCATCCCGTGCTCCATCAAATCCGCCGCTGCCATCGCGTATTCGTTGAACGACAACCTGCTCGTGCGCGCGGCTGACGTCTGCCTTAAGGAGCGTCGCCGTCTCGTCCTCGTCGTGCGCGAGACGCCGCTGCATCTCGGACACTTGCGGACGCTGACCCAGCTCGCCGAGATCGGCGCCGTGATCCTGCCGCCAATCCCCGGCATGTACGCCTTGCCGAAGAGCGTCGACGATATCGTCAACCACACCGTGGGCAAGGCGCTCGACGCGCTCGGGGTGCCGAACGAAATGTTCGCGCGGTGGCGCGGGACCGAAAAGCCCTAGAGCGCTATCGGATGCAACGCTCGGTAGGCGAGCCAGGCCGCTGCCCCGAGCAGCCCGAGTGAGAAGAGCCGCATGAGATGGTGCGAGCGCACGAACGGCGCGATGCGTGCGCCGACCTGCGCGCCGGCGACAGCACCACAGGCGATGGCGATGGCCGGACCCCAACGGATGTCGTGATAGTATGCGTGTGAGGCGGTCCCTGAGATCGCCGTCAGCGCGATCGCCGCGGTGGATGTCGCGGTCGCCACGTGCGCGGCGAATCCGAAGAAGTAGACCATTGTCGGCACGAAGATGAGGCCGCCGCCGACCCCCAACACGCTCGCGACAAAACCCGCGAAAAAACCGACCCCGATGGCGGCCGCGATGGAGAATTTCGCCCGTACGCCGCCGGCATGGGGATCGTCGCTCTTCGTCGTGCCGTCAGGCGGCGCGGAGAAGCCCCGTATCGCCGCGATGACGAGCAACAGCGCGAAAAGCCCGCTGAAAAGCTGCTGCGGCAGACGTTGGTCGATCAGCGCTCCGAGCAGCGCGCCGGGTAGTCCGGCTATTGCAAAGATGAGCGCCGCGCGAAGATGGACCGTGCCACGCCGTAGGTAGGCAATCGAACCGGAGAGCGCAGTGCCCAAGACGACGACCATCGACGTGCCGGCGGCGATGCGGGCCGGGTAGTGCAAGAAGACCAAGACGGGCACGACAAGCAGACCGCCGCCGATACCGACGAGCGCGCCATATCCACCAGCCACGAAACCTAATGCGAGAAAACCTGCAATCTCGAGCCAGCTCATCTACTGGTGACCCGCGGGAGAGGGGGCGTCTGAAAGGTCGTCCCAAAGCGCATGCACGAGGCAAGAACCAGCGTCAAAAACGCGAACAGCGGTGCCTCGAGGGTTGCAAGAGAT
>DASPVP010000071.1:0-40250 GCA_035622315.1 Candidatus Acidiferrales bacterium
GGCCAGCCTTTTTTCCATCGTCACGCTGCTGGCCGGGTTCGTGGTCTTGATCTGCGCGACTGAGATCCTCGGCGACGACCGCACGCGCCGATGGTTCTTGGCGTGCTATCTCATCTCGGCCGCCGTGGCGGCATTGGGCGCCTGCATCCTGTCCGTCTCGAAACTTCCACCGGCGATGTTCGCATACGAACACGGACGCGCGTCGGGCAGTTTTCTGCAGCCCAACGAACTCGCGGGATACCTTCTTTTTGTTATCCCACTCGGACTCGCCCAACTCGCGGCCCGGCAGCCATGGCGATCGATCGGTATCCTCGCGGCCGGTTTCGGCGTGCTCGGCCTCGTGCTTTCGGTGTCGCGCGCCGCGATCGTCAGTCTGCTGGTGGCGCTCGTCATCTTCGTGCGCAAGCTCGGCCGGAACCAGACGATAGCCTATCTCGCGGTCGCCGCGATCGGTCTGCTCCTGCTCGCGACCGTTTTTCGCGACGTCGCGCACGATCCGAGCGAGAACGCCTCGCGTCTCGCGGTCTGGGCAGGCGCAGCGCGTATGGCGCAGCGCTTCGCGCTCACCGGCGTCGGGCCGTTCGGATTCCATCTCGTGTATCCGGCGTTTCGGCTTCCCAAATACACGGCAAGCGAGGTGCACGCCCACAGCCTCCCCTTGCAACTGCTGATCGAGAACGGGATTCTGGGTCTTGCGGCGGTGTGCTGGTTCGTCGTCGCGGTGTGGCGCGCGACGGCTCGCACCGGACAGGCCATCGTGCCCGAAGATCGAGAGCGGGTTCTGCTGTTTGCGGCCTTGCTCACGGGGTTCGGCGCTACGGCGTTGCAGAACACTGTGGATGTGGTGACCACGTTCTTGCTCGTCGTGGCCTGGCCGATGCTCGGCTTGCTGCTCGCGCTCGGGCGACCCAGGGAGGCTGGCGCGTGAGGCGCCTGGCTCTCGTGGTGCTCGCTCTCGGGATGGCGGCTTGTGCGAGGAGCTCTCCCGGACCCACCGCGCCGCCGAGCGGCGCGCGCGCCAACGGCCCGGTCTATCATATCAGCGCGCAGGGAACCACGAACCATCCCGTGACCATCACGAACATCACGAACGGCCAGGTCGAATACACGCTCCAGGCCGCCACCGTAGTGTACTCCACCTCGCTCGCACAAGGCACGTTTCACCAGAACTTGCTGCACTTCTTTAAAGGAGGCAGGCAGAGGCTGACGGTAACGGCCCCGGTGGCCACGGTCGACGAGAACACCCACGATGTGAACTTGTCGGGTGGCGTCGTCGCTCGAACGACGGCAGGCGACACACTCGCGTCCGACTCGATGAGCTACGACGAAAAGACGCGGCTGCTCACCGCGGTCGGCGACGTTGTCGCAACGGATCCGAGCGGCTACAAGCTTACAGGCAGACGGGCTATCGCGGACCTCGATCTACAGCAGATCCAGCTGTTCGGCACGGGACCAGAGGAGGCGGCCAAACCCTGAGCGACACGCCATCGACCCGGACGATCGACGTCCGCGATCTGACGAAGACCTACGGACCGCGGACGGTCGTCGACCATGTGAGCCTCGAAGTGAACGCCGGCGAAGTCGTCGGCCTCTTGGGGCCGAATGGCGCCGGCAAGACGACGACCTTCTATATGGTCGTCGGATTGGTGCGGCCCAACGGCGGCAGCGTCATGCTGACGTCTGGCGACGGCGCCCAAACCGATATCACCCATCAGCCGATCCACGTACGCGCGCGCGAAGGCATCGGCTACCTCTCCCAGGAGTCGTCAGTCTTCCGCCGTCTCTCGGTCGCCGACAACCTTCGGCTGATCTGGGAACAGCGCGGCGTGCTGCCCGATGAACAAGAGCGCCGTCTGCCGAGCTTGCTGGCCGAATTCGGCCTGGAGCCGCTCGCGCAGGCGCGCGCCGAGACGTTGTCGGGTGGCGAACGCCGCCGCGTGGAGATCGCCCGCGCGATCGCGACCGACCCGACGTTCCTCTTGCTCGACGAACCGTTCACGGGTATCGATCCGATCGCCGTCACGGACATCCAAGAGATCATCCGGCTGCTGCGTTCGAAGGGGTTGGGGGTCCTCATCACCGATCACGCCGTGCGCGAGACGCTTGCGATCGTCGATCGCGCGTATATCTTAAACGGAGGAAAGATCCAGGTTTCGGGGACCGCGTCGGAAGTCGCAGATTCTCCGATCGCGCGACAGTTCTATCTGGGCGAAAGCTTTAGGTTGTGAAGATCCTCGATCGCTACATGGTCGAAGCGCTCGGCGGACCGCTGCTCTTCGGCCTTGCGGCGTTCACGTTGCTCTTCGTCGCAGGCGAGCTGCTCAACATCGCCCGTCTCGTATCCGAGGAGCACGCGAGTTTGGTGGCGGCCGGCAAATACTTCCTCTACACGCTCCCGGGAACGCTCGTCCTCACGTTTCCCATGTCGATGCTGCTCGCCGTGCTGCTCGCGATGAGCCGGCTTTCCGGCGACTTCGAGATCACGGCCATGCGGGCGGGTGGCATCAGCCTGTATCGCATCGCCGCGCCGCTCGTGGCGGTCGGTCTGGCGGCGTCACTCGTGAGCCTCTGGTTCCAAGAAGCTGTCGTGCCGACGGCCACGGCCAAAGCAGAGGAGATCCTCAAACGTGAGATCCAGTCCGGCGGCACGGAAATACTCACCGATCAGATGGTGAATTCGACGCTGCCCAACGGTGACCGGCAACTCACCCTTGCGCAAGGCTTCGATCCTAAGAAGAAAGAGCTGCAGAACACCACGATCGAGGTTTTCCGCGGCGCCACCCCGCTCTCGCTCCTCTTCGCACCACGGGGGGCCTATCGCGGGGGCTCGTGGAAATTCTACGACGCGATCGAGTATGTGTTGGAGCCGTGCTGCGAACGGATCGACAACCCGCAGCTCTCGATCGACATCGGCGCCGATCCTAACCAGCTCGTCGAGCAAGGCAAGCAGCCCGAGGACATGAGCCGCGCCGAGATCCGCACCTTGTTGCAAAGCGACGTGGAGAGCAAAGATCCCATGCGGTACGCGCGGCTGCTGGTCACGTATCACAGCAAGCTCGCGCGTCCGTTCGCCTGTCTCGTCTTCGCCCTCTTGGCGATCCCGCTCGGGATCCGGCCGCAGCGGTCCTCATCCGGCGCGGGGTTCGGCATCAGCATCGCGATCGTGTTCGGCTTCTACGTCGTCACGACGATCTGTCTCGCCGTCGGCCAATCCTATCCGCAGACGAGCCTCGTCATGGCCTGGGTGCCGAACGTCGTCTTTTCGTTCACCGGGCTCTGGCTGCTCCGCCAGGCGGCGGCTGTCTGATGGTCGTCGCCACGTCGCTCGCCGATCTTGGCGCCGTCTTCACCATCTTCGGCATCGTCATCGTCGCCGGGGTGATCGCGTACATCGGCGATCGTGTCGGGCATCTCGTCGGGCGGCGGCGCATGACGCTCTTCGGGCTGCGCCCGCGCTACACGAGCACGATCTTCGCCGTGGGCTTCGGTATGATCATCGCGCTCTTGGTGGTCGGGGTGCTCTTGCTCGTGTCGACCGACGCACGCCAGGCCCTCTTCTCGATACAAAAGCTCAACGAGCAGATCGCGAACCTCACGAACGAGCGCGATCAGCTGCTCCAGGACCCGGTCGTGCTGCGCGCCGGAGAACCGCTCAGCCCAGCCTTCATCGTCAAGTCCACCGACTCGCTCTCCGAAATCGAAGATCGCCTCTCGTTGCTGTTCCAAGGCGTGGCCAACCTCTCGCAGAATTTTCCGGTCCAGCCCTATCGCACGAGCGCGCAAAGCGCTGACGCTCGAGCGAAGATCGCGCAGACGGCGGCCTACATCAAGTCGCTGGAGCCGACATCGGCGATCGTCGTACCGGTCGCGGGCGAGAACATCTTCCGCGGTGGCCCATGGCGCTTCTCGCTCCACGTGTACAAGGACTCACTCCTATATCGCAAGGGCGAGATCATCGCATCCGTCATGGTGGACGACGGCCGGAACATCAGCGCCGACCAGGCGGCGCTCATCGACCTCAACACGGCGATCAGCCACAGCGCGGCCGATCATGGGATGCCGCCGATGCTCGCCGACAATCCGACGACGGATCCCGACGTGTTCAATCGCGCGGTCAGCAAGCTCGTCGCCACGAACGGACCAGCGGTCGTGAAGGCGATCGCGGCCACCGACATCTACGCCTCCGGACCTTTGAACGCAGAGCTCGCGGTATCGCCGAGATAAGGTGACCATGGAGCGCCCCGCCGTCGCCGACATCGGCATCGATCCCGGCATGATCAAATGCGGATACGCCGCAGTTTCTCTGACCGGCGACCGGCTGGCTCTCGAAATCGTGCCCACCGAGCGACTCGTCTCGCGGCTGGCCGAGGATGTGAGCGCAGGTCGCGTGCGGATGCTCTGCTTGGGCGACGCGACAAAGTCGGACATGATCCGCGATTTGATCCGATCGCGCTGGCCAAACCTACCTATCACCGTCGTCGACGAGCGTAACACGAGCCTGCTGGCGCGGCAACGCTTTTATGAGGACCATCCGCCGAAGGGTCTGTGGCGGCTCGTCCCTCGTGGGCTCTTAGTTCCAAAAGAGCCTTTGGACGGTTACGCCGCGCTGCTCATCATCGAGCGCTATCGGGCAAGCCTCGCCGCAAAAGCCTGATGCGGCAAGGCTGAGAGCGCCGAGCCCAACGGTTTCAAAGGGGATACCTTCTCGGGCCGCCGAAGGCGGACTCGGCTCAACTTCCGTGCGGTGAAAGGGACTGCCGCGCGAAACGTGTCGTCGCGCGCACAGACGGCAGCCACGGAGTTGAAGTATCATCGTCCGAGGAGGTCGCCTTGAAGCGGGGGAGTTTTGCGCGAGCCGTCGGACTGATCGCGGCCGTCACCTTGCTTTCTTCCGCAGCTTTTGCGGACGACTCGCAGAGCTTGGCGGGCCTCTCCATCGACCGGATCCTCGGCGGCCCCAATCACGGCGACGTGGTGCAATTCGCCGGTCCGCAAACCCCACAAAGTCCGTTTTCCAGTTCGCGCGAAGGGCTCAAGTTCTCGCTCGGGACCGGCGCCAAGAACGCAGCCACGCTCTTCGGCCACCTGACGGAACTGCCGGGGACCGATGCAGCCGCGCAATCGTTCTCGCAAGACGCACAGGTTCTCGGCTTGTCGGTCAAGCTGCTCGGGACGCAAGGCTCCGTGAGCTTCATCAACGCTTCGCCGAACGAGCGCCTGAGCACGCCCGGCGCCGCATCGCAAGGTCCGGCCGTGTTCGCGTTCTACAATTTCCCGCAAGCCCAGAGCCAGTCGCCGATCGGCAGCATCCTTGGCTTGCACACCACGCCCGCCGCGCTCGCCGGCGAGACGGACACCACGGCTGATGCGAGCGGATCGGCCTCGGGGCTGCTGACATTCCCGCTCGTCAACTCGCTCTCTGCGCAGGGCCCCTATTGGTACGGCGGCTACACGCCGGCGCTCGCGGGATCCTCGGTGCAGTTGAGCATCCCGATCAAGCTCGCGAGTCTCGGACTAAAGGTGCGTCTGGGCGAGCAGTCGCTGCAGGCCGTCGGACCCACGTCGCTCGCGAGCCAGATCCTTGGTCCGGCGTTTGCGACTGCGTCGAACTACAACTCGTTCAACGGGGGCATGACGGTGGCGCTGCCCTTGCTGAACCGGCGTGCCACGGTGAGCCTCGATGGGCTCTACGAGACGCTCGCTCAGACGAACGGCTCGGGGTTGGGCGCAAGCAATCTCCCGGCGCTTGGGATCGCGCCGTCAGTTCCGGCTTCAGGTCCGATCGTGCTCTATCCCGGCTCCACCGATCTGGAACAATATGTAGGCGCGGCCTCGCTCGCGCTGCCTGTCTCTTCGCGCCTCACGGTCAGAGGAAGTTTCTCAGAGCAGCTGGCGGGCAGCGTTGATCTGAACGCGCTGACCCAGAGCCTCACGCAGCATACGACAGCGTACGCCGGCGGTCTCGTGTACAACATCCCGAAGACGAATTCGTCGATCAACCTGTTCTTCAACCGCAACGTGTATACGGACGACGCCGCTCCGAGCTCCACCTGGAGCGAAAACCAGCAAAACCTGTACTTCAGCGTCAAATTCTAGCGCCCAGGCGTGAAAAAGCATGCGGCCTGGCTCATCGCCACGGCACTGGTCGCCGCTGCCCTGCTCCTGGCATTCCGTCCCCTTGGGGCCTGGTGGTCGGACGATGAGGGCAATCGCGCTCTGCTGCAAGGCGACAACCTGAAGGCAGTAGAGCGGTTCGCATCGGCAGAGCGCCGAGAGCCGGACTGGGCATTCGTGCATGAGGACCTTGGCCGTGCCGTGTTGGACACCGATCCCGCGCGCGCGCTCGCGGAGTTCGAGCGCGCGAACTGCGGATCGGCTTGCATCGGCGAGGAGGGTGACGCTCTTTTCGCCCTGGGCCGGACAGGCGATGCGATCGATCGCTACATACAGGCGCGCGCCGTGGCCAAGGTCGCAGCGATCGCGACGCAGCTCGTGGCTTCCAAGCGATATGATGCAGCGCTTTCGATCGAGTCGGAGCTCGTCGCTCGGTTACACGACGATTTCGTCGATCGCTCCGACCTTGCGGCGGCTTACGCGCAAATCGGCAAGATCGAAATAGCGGCCGCCACGCAGGCAGGCACTGGCGTTGCCGCGCGCCAGCATGCCCAAGCGGGCCTCACTGCGCTTGCACGCGCAACCGCGCTGGCCCCGCTCAACGAAGACTACCTGCTCGCGGAAGGATTCGCGCAGCTGCGTTTCGGCAGCGTAGCGCAGGCACGTCGGATCTTCGAGCGGCTGCTGCAGATCGATCCGAGCCAACAAGACGCGCAGCGCGCCTTACGCATGCTGCCGGCAGTCGAGCCGCCTCGCACCACGGTTCCATGAAACCGATCCGCGTCGCGCTCGAAACGCAGTACGCGTACGGAACCCCGACCGGCCTTGGCACGTATGCCCGCAAGCTTGCAGATGCTTTGCGCGAACGCGCCGACGTCGCGCTGACGGAGATCGCCTTACCGGACGCCGATGTGTGGCGCTTCGACCGGCGCCTCGTGTGGGATCAATGGTCTGCGCCGCGTCTCGCGCGGCGCGCGAGGCCGGACGTGACGCATTTCACGGGCGGAACGCTCTCCGTTGCTCCACCGCACCCGTGCGTCTTGACGGTGCACGACCTTGCGTGGCTTGCGGGGGCGGTCCGAGGACGCTTCTACAGCCGATTCTATTTCGCGGGAGTTCAAAGAGCGCTCGCCCGCAAAGCCGACAGGATCGTCGCCGATACCGAGACGGCTCGCGCGGAGATCTCCAGCAGGCTCGGTAAGAGCGTCGATGCGATCGCCGTCGCCGGTGCGGGCGTGGACGACGTGTGGTTCACGATCGAACGATCGGCGGTCGATCCTGCGTACGTGCTCGCAGTAGGGACCGTCGAAGCACGCAAAGACCTCGAGACCGCAGTCCGTGCGATCGCGCGCTTACCGGGCATTCGCCTTGTCAGCGCGGGGATGCATACGGCTTACGCGCAGGCCGTGCTGGATGCCGCCGCGCGAGCGGGCGTTGCCGACCGCGTGACGCTGCTCGGCTACGTAAGCCCGGAACAGCTTCGCTCTCTGTACGCGGGTGCTACCGCGCTCGTTTTTCCGTCTCGATACGAAGGTTTTGGTCTACCGCCGCTACAGGCGCTGGCAGCACGCGTGCCGGTGGTAGCGGCTGACATACCCGTCCTGCGCGAGGTGCTCGGCGATTGCGCGTTCTTCGCCGCGCGCGGCCAGGATGAGGAGTTCGCAGACGCCATCAAGCGCGCGCAGCACGACGCGGTGCTCGTGACGCCGATGCTCGAACGCGGTCAGATGCGCGCGCGCAGCTTCACATGGCGCTCGGTCGCGCAGCGTCTCGTCGACGTGTACCGGTCGCTGGTCTGAGAGCGCCCGACATGAACAGCACCGCGCCAGGTGGAGGGCGCGGTGCGGATCGTTTCGGGTTACGATCTCTTGGTTGTCATGTAGGGGGCGATTGGTAAATCGCCCCGATATCAGTTAGTAGCGGAGTACGTTGATCTGGTTCGCGTGGAAGACGCCGAAGCGATCCCACCAGCCCGCGATGTTGACGATCATGCTCGGCGCCAGCGTGGTGCCGGTCGGATTGATGATCGTGCCGTTGTGCTCGAGCACGGGGTAGAACTGGTCGTTGATGCGGATCGTGAGGTGGTACGGCACCGCGGACGTGAGCACGCCCTGGATGTCATTTGGGCCGGCGAAGCGCGCCGGATCGTATGCGATCACGGGTCGCTGCACGTACACCGGCACCGGCTCGTAGACGGCGACCGGTGCGTACACGGGAACCGGCCGGAACACGATGATGGCGGCGTTGGCTTTGGCGCTCGCGAGGGCGGTCAGCCCGGCGATCGCGAGGATTGCGAAAATCTTGATCTTCATGTCATGCCTTTCTCTGCGGGGCCGTTCTTGCGGCTCTCCCTCTATTGACGTAATCGGTTCGCGGTTGGTTTCACCCAGGGCGCATTTGCGCGTGAGATGTTGATGAACCGCACATGACAGGAGGATGACAGATTCTGAGAGCCGCCTGAGAAGCGCCTAGTATACCGCCGCTGAGACGTTCCAGGTCGCTCCGGGCGGTGGCTGCGACGCGAACAGCACCTGAACCGGATACGAAGAGCCGCCCTCGGGCATGGTGACGAGGTCGATGCGCGCGTAACCATGCGCGGGGACCGTGAAACCGCGCACGAGCGCAGGTTGCCCGAACTCGACCGGATGGAGCTGCACGAGCTCACCGTTGATCAAGAAGGTCCCCGTCGCACGTCCGCCGCGCGGCTCGAACCACATGCCGACGCGAGCATCGCTCGCCGTCGGATTTAACAGCGTCACCGTCGCTGATTGCTTGACGCCATAGTCGCCGCCGAGGACCTCACCCGACACGAGGTTCGGTAGCGGAAGCTTGCCGATCAAAAGCATGACAGGATCGTCACCGATGCTGTACGAGAGGTCGTACGAGAAATCGGGCACCGAGTACACACCGCGCGCGTGCTTCACGGCGCTCGAGAGCAGCGTGTCCGAGATGGGGCCGACCGGGATGTCAGACGCATCTTGCACCACGACTGCGACCCGAATGCTACTGCCGGAGATAACACGTAGCTGCATCAGTCCGCTGACGAGCGTGCCCGCCGGGAGCAGCTGGTCCACGATGTTCACCGTGGCGTGCGGCGGCACTTCGAACACCCGGCCTTGGTTCGTAGCCTCGTTGACCAAGAAGCGCTTGGTGGACTCGTGCCCTACGGACAAGATGTTAGCGTTCGGCCCTGCGATGCCTGAGAGCATCGCGAGCTCGCTCGAATCGATCCCGTTGTTCTGCGCCTTGACGATCACGCGGCGCGGTTCCGCCGCCGGGTTGGCGTAATGGTAGTACAACAGTCGCGCGGGTTCATCAAACGACACGTCCGCGTAGAAGAGCGTGCCGTTCTCGACGATCGTTTCGGGGAAATCGGACACGAGCAAGTTTTTCGGAGGGATACCGGGCTGCGCTAGGTTTTGGACCAAGACGCTGACATCTTTCTGGTACGTGGCGTAACCCGGACCGCTGATCGTGAGCGGTACCGTGACCGTGACCGCGTCGTCGGCAGGCAGTAGCACGTTACCGCGCACGTTGGCGGCTTGCGCGTCGACATGTGCGCCAGGCTCTGGATACGCGACGAGCAGCGCCGCATCAGCGGCGGACTCGGCCACGTAGTTCGCAGAAGCCGGGTCGCCAGTGATGGTGACCTGCGTGGTGTCGTATGCTTTGCCGGCGTAGGCCTGCACGGTCACCGCGAGCGTCGCGGTCAAGCCGAACGAATCGGTCGCGGTGATCGTCGTGGCGCCCGTGTGGAGCGCCGTGAGATCGAGCGTGCGGTCGATCGGGTTGAAGATGGCTTGCACGATCGTTGGATCGAAGCCCGAGAGGATGAGAACGCCGCTCGGTGGCGAGCTCACCGGCACGGAAGCGCTTCTCCCCAAGATCAAGAGCAAGGAGCTTTGCCCTAGTTGGACGGGCTGTGGCGAAGGCGGCACGACGATCGCCGGCGGGCTCGGAGACTCGCTCGGCTCAGCCGATTCGAGCGGCAAAGGGGACGCAGATCCCAAGGGTTCAGTGCTCGCGCTCTGCGTCGGAGCGGGTGAGACACTTGCAGATGGTTCCGGTTGCGCGAGTGCCTGCGGTCGCGGCTCGGCGATAAACACCGATGCAGCGATCGCCGTGGTGCCCAACGCCGCCAACGCGAACGCGGCTACACGCTCGCGTCCGCGCATCAAGCGATCTGCTGGACCACCCGGCTGACCGCGCTCGCGAGCAGCGTCTTGTAGCCGTGGCTTGGGAACAGCACGGTCACGAGGTCGCGCTCGGCCCGTTCGACCGTGCCCTGACCGAATTTAGCGTGGTGCACGACGTCACCGATGCGGAAGTCCGCTGCGTCACCGCGCAGCTCTTCCTGTCCGCCCTTGGCGAGCGCGGCGCGGCAATTGTCGCACGCACCGCAGTTCGGGCGGTCGTATTCCTCGCCGAAATAGTTGAGGATGAATTTGCGCCGGCAGCTACGGGTCTCGCAGTACTGGAGCATCATGGCGAGCTTGCTCTGGTCGTAGGATTTCTTTGTTTCGTAGCTCGCCAAGTTCAGCGACCGGTCGGAGCGTTTCTTCACCTCCGGCGGCAAGCCGTAGGTTCCTTTGGACACGTTGCGGATGAACCCGCCCTTCTTGAGCAGGGCGAGGATGACTTTGAGCTTGGTCAGCGGCAGCTGTGAGATCTTGCGCAGATCCGAAAGCGAGACGCCGTTGTCTTGCTGCTCGAAATACTGCAGCGTGCCGTAGACCTTCTGCACCTCTTCGACGTCCGGGTACTTGCCGGTGAGGAAATAGTTCTGCACGCGCGTATCGCTCTGGCGATAGAGCAGCAGGCAGAGCGATTCATCGCCGTCGCGCCCCGCGCGCCCGGCCTCTTGGGTATAGGCCTCGACGCTACCCGGCAGATCGTAGTGGATGACGAAGCGGATGTTCGGCTTGTCGATGCCCAGACCGAAGGCGTTCGTGGCGACCACGACCTTCACGTCTTCGTTCATGAAGTGGTCGTGCACCCGATCCCGCTCAGCCTTTTGCAACTTGCTGTGATAGACGTCGGCGTCCATGCCGAGCTCTTCGCGCAAGTACTCGGATACTGCATACGTGTTCTTGATGGTCGCCGTGTAGATGATGCCGAGCGAGTTGCGCAACGGCCCTGCGAGCTTCGTGCGCAGCACTCGCAGCTTGTCGTCATCGCTGCCCGCGCGGGCCACCTCGTAGACCAAGTTGGGCCGGTCGAACCCTCGCACGATCGATTTGGCTTGCGGGATGCCGAGCTGGGTCGTGATGTCTTCGCGGACGGCCGGCGTGGCCGTGGCCGTGAGCGCGAGTACCGTCGGATGCCCCAGGGCGGAGATGACGCGCCCCAAATTCAGGTAGGCCGGGCGGAAGTCATGGCCCCACTGCGAGATGCAGTGCGCCTCGTCGACGACGAAGAGCGGCACGTGCAGGCGTTTGATGAGGTCGACGAAGCTCTCGTCCTCGAGCCGCTCGGGCGTGACGTAGATGAGCTTCAAGTTGCCCCCGGCGATGCGCGCCAGATGGGCTGCTTCCTCATCCTCGGTGAGCGTGCTGTTGAGAGCGATGGTGCCGCTGATGCCCGCATCCGCAAGCATGTCGAGCTGGTCTTTCATGAGCGCGATGAGCGGTGAGACGACCACGGTCGTGCCTGGCAAGAGCAGCGCCGGAAGCTGGTAGCACAGCGACTTGCCGGCGCCGGTCGCGAGAATAGCCAAGGTGTCCTTGCCCGCAAGGACGCGCTGGATCACGTCTTCTTGGCCCGGATAGAAATGTTTGTACCCGAAATGTCGCCGGAGCGCTTCGTTCAGGTCGATGTCGACTGACATGACGTCGTTTTGGAGCAACCTTCCTTATGGAAACCGCTTGGAGAAAGACACGAGCGCGGCGGTTGTAAACCACCGCAGCGAAACGAGGAGCCTAAATCCAACCGCGCCTGTAGCTTTTTTACCCCGGAATCTCTCCCTCCAAACCTACCACCTCACGGCGCGAGGGACCTCTTGCGGGTGAGTCTAGGAAAGCACCTACACCCGACCGAAGAAACGAGATTGTGCCATCTTTTGTTCCCGAACGTCTCTCTCTGACGCTCTATCGAAAGTATCGTCCCGTCGGCTTTGACGAACTCGTCGGCCAGCCGTCCGTGGTCACCGGCCTGCAGGCAGCGGTGAAGAACTCTAGAGTGGCACACGCATATCTCTTCGCCGGTCCGCGCGGCACCGGCAAGACGTCGGCGGCGCGCATTCTCGCCAAATGCCTGAACTGCCAGCGCGGCGGCCCGCGACCCGATCCCTGCGGTGAGTGCGAAGCGTGTGTGTCCATCGCCGCCGGCACCGCGTTCGACGTCGTCGAGATCGATGCGGCGAGCAACCGCGGCATCAACGAGATTCGCGAGCTGCGCGAGCGCGTCAAATTTGCGCCCTCCCAGTTCCGGACTAAGGTGTACATCGTGGACGAGGTCCACATGCTCACCGCCGAGGCGTTCAACGCGTTGCTCAAGACCCTCGAAGAGCCGCCGAACGACGTCGTGTTCGTGCTTGCGACGACCGAGCCGAACAAAGTGCCTCAGACCATTCTCTCGCGTTGCCAGCGCTACGAGTTCCGTCGCGTCCAGCCCCAAGACATCGAGCGCCGGCTGGCCGAGGTGGCAAAGCTCGAAGGCATCAAGGTCGGTCCGCACGCGTTGGAACGAATCGCGTTCCTCGCGGATGGAGCGCTACGCGACGCGCTGGTGCTGCTCGAGCAGGCACGCGGATTTGCGGGCTCGGGCTCGATCGACGAGGCGGTCCTCGACGAAGCCTTTGGAGCGCCTATCTCCGACCTCGTCGAGCAGGCAGCACAAGCGGTGGCGACGACCGATCCAAAGGCGGTCCTCGAAGCGATCGCTGCGGCCATCGACCGCGGCACAGATCCCGCCTGGCTCGCCAAGGAGCTCCTGCGCTGGTTCCGGCTGGCGCTGCTCGCCCAAGTCAGCCCAGAAGTGCTGTCGAGCGAGGTCCCACCCGAAGCGGCGGCGCGCATCGCTCGCGAGGCTGCTACCGTGCCGCGCTCGCGCATCCTCGCCGCGCTGCGCAATCTGTCGGAAGCGATCTCGCAACGCTATTCCGCACAGCCGCGCATCGATCTCGAGCTCGCGCTCATCCGTGTCGTGCTCCCTGGCGATGAGCTCAGCCTGCAAGCACTGTCCGATAGATTGCGAACGCTCGAAGAACACACAGGCTCGACCGGCGGTGCTCCCGCAAGCGCACCGCCCGCGGCGCAACCACCCACTCCCAAACGCGCGAAAAAGACCGCTACGAGCGCGGCGGAAGAGACGCTTGTCATCGCAAGCGGGTCACCCGCACCCGTCTCCAAACTTGCAGCAAGCCCGCCTAACGGCTCGCACGAGCCGCTCACCTTGGCCAGACTGCAGGCCCTCTGGCCGCAAGTGAAGAGCGCCGTCAAAGATCGTTCCAGGCCGTGCTACGGCCATCTCGAACACGCGGTGCTCGTCGACGCGAACCCCGAAGTCGTGAGGCTCGGCGTCCCCAGCCGCTTCAATCGCGATCTGCTCGCTGAACCTGCGATGGCGTCGGTGATCGCAGCGTCGATCGCCGAGATCTGGGGTGCGACGCCGGCGATCGAATGCGTCGTGGTGGCGGATGCAGGTCAGGCCAAGCCCGAGCGCGTCGAGGCGGGAGCGTTTTCGCTCGCTGAATCTGTGCTCGGCGCGGACCTCATCTAGGCGACATGAATCCTAATATTCTGCGCCAGGCGCGCAAGCTGCAAGAGCAGCTGGCAAAGATCCAAGAGGAGCTCGGCAACGAGAGGATCGTCGGTCAGGCAGGTTCGGGTGCGGTGACCGTCACGCTTGATGGTCATGGGAAACTCCAAGGCGTCAAACTGACGGCGCAGGCGGTCGATCCGCAAGATATCGAGACGCTCGAAGACCTGATCGGCGTCGCGTTTCGCGACGCGCAAGCCAAAGTCGCCGAACTGTCCGCGCAGCGCATGGGGCCGCTTGCCGGCGGGCTCGGCCTCGGGGGTCTCTAAGCCTCGTTGGACCATCTCGCCCCACCGTTGTCGGCTCTCATCGGCGAACTCGAGAAGTTGCCCACCGTCGGACCGAAGACCGCGGCGCGCCTCGCCTTCTATCTGCTCTCGGCATCTAAAGAAGATGTGGAAGCGTTGAGCCGCGCGCTCTTGGATCTCAAGGCGAAAGTCCGCTTCTGCAGTCGCTGCTACTCGCTCACCGAAGCTGACCCGTGCTCGATCTGCAGCGATGCGCGACGCGACGGCTCGCTCATCTGCGTGGTCGGCGAGGCGAAGGACGTCTACGCGATCGAGCGGACTATGAGCTATCGCGGGCGCTACCACGTGCTCGGCGGTCTCATCTCGCCTATCGAAGGCGTCGGGGTCGAACAGCTCAAGATCGCCGAACTCGTGGAGCGCGTGCGCAAAGACGGTGTCACCGAAGCCATTATCGCCACGAACCCGAACGCAGAGGGCGAGTCCACGGCGCTGTATCTCGCGCGTCTGCTGGCGCCCCTGAACGTCAAGGTGACCCGCCTCGCGTACGGTCTCCCGATCGGCGGCGATCTGGACTACGCGGACGAGGTGACGCTCACGCGCGCGCTTGAAGGCCGACGCGCTCTGTAGGGGCTACTTACCCGCCGGCCTTTCAACGCGCCGCTACATTAGAAGACAGTCACGTGCGTTTGCGTCCTGGCAAGGCCCGGCGCGCAAAAGCCTTAGCACGTTCGGAGGCTTCTTTGTAGGCCGCGCCGATGGCGCCGCGCGACATGTGCAGTCCGGTCTCGTAGTAATGCGCTGCCACCTGTCCGACGACGAGCGTGCCGGCATACGCGATCGCCGCTTTGATCGGAATGCCGGCGATAGGGATGAAGCCTGAAGCCTCGCGAGCGAGCGCGCGCCAGCCATATCCGCCGCCGACGACCGGCACGAGCTCCAAGATACGCGCGAATTCCGGTTTCTTGCCATACGCCGAGGCGATGCGTAGCAGCATGCGCATCTGCAGCGCGGTGATCGCGATCGTGTCGCCGGCAGAGGTGATGCCCCCGACCAGGAGACCCACGACTGGGATATGATCGGCGATCGCAGAGGCCGCGGCTATCTTGAGGCAGGTCATGGCGCAATCGTGCGTGAGCTTGGCAGCCACCACCGGGCGAAAAGCGGGGATAGATGCCGCGAGCGCGGTCTCGTGGTCGCGATACAGACGGACGATGTCCGGCATCAGAAAACGCCGGTACTGGGCGAGCTCCGGCGCGCTGACCGGATAGACGGACGCGTGACCGATCGCGGGCTTGGGAGAGGGCGCTGACGTCGGCGATGATCCTTTGGCGGGATCCTCCTGCGGCCGCAGCACGCAGACCGCAAACGGCAGCGTCGCCACATGGTCGAGCGCGCCGTTGTGCGAGTCCGTCTCCGGACAGTACACGGCGACACGGAGAATCGAGCCTGTGTCAACGGCCAGATCGCCGAGGGTCTCTCCCGTCGCGATTGCGCCCGGTCGGATCTCCCCGATCCGCGTCAGCTCATCGATGAAGATATCGCGACGCGGACCCGCGACGCCGAGAACTACGGGCCGCTGTGCCTCAGCATCGACGCCTTTGAGGTCGACCTGCCGGCGAACGCCGGCGACCCATTGCTGCGGGCTCCCCACGCCTATGGTGAGGCGTCAGTCAAGCGGTTTCTCCGTGTAGCCTTCGTAGATCACGCCCAAGACGATCTCGAGCGATTCCTGCGAGTAACCCTTGGCAACCGCCATGTCGATGACGCTCTTGCCGGTCGCGCGTTCCTCGTTGATCACCGTGCTGACCGGCACTTTCTCCTCGGCGGCGAGCCAGGTCGCGGCGGTGATGTCACCCGCCGAGAGACCGAGGCGCACCGTTTCATCGTAGGTCGGCGGGTCGACGCCCAACCGGTTTGAGATCACGTGCGCGAGCGTCTCGTAACGGGGCTCTGAGACACCGACGCCGAGCATCGTGACCGAGCTGATCAGCTGGCGCGCTTGCGCGTTGAAGAATGACGACTGCGCGATCTCCGCCGCCGCAGCAGCGCCGTCCAGCGCGACCTCGGCTTTGACCGCGAGCGGTTTTAGCTGCTGCGCGGTGCTCGGTGAGATGTCGCCGCCGAAATCGAGCTGCGCGCGGTCGAGCTCGCGGAAGTAGCTGTCGAGCAGCGGGATGGCCTGCCACGCGAGCGCGACGGCGCCACGTGCGCTCGTTACGCCCGAGATCAGGTCGGTCTGCGATTGGCCGATCTGCGTGATGAGATCGGGGTAGAACGGGAGCAACTCGAGATCCGTCGCCGTCATGGCCTTGCGGTGCAGCGGCGCGTTCATCTCGTTCAGCACGCTGAAGTCGTCTTTGAGCATGCCCGGCGAGTTGAGCATCAGCGCATCGGCTTTGTCCTCGACGATGTTGATGTCTTTGGCCATGTGGGCAAGATCGGTCTGCACGCCGTCCAGGCGGCTGCCGGGCTCGATGTCGACCTGGCTGAAGTCGGGCACCTCGTAGAGCATGTTCTGCAGCCGGTTGTTGAAACGCGTCAGGTCGTCACGACCGAGCTTGATGTGGTCGTCGAGCGAGGCCTGCGTCGTCTTGGTCGCCGCCAGCGCCGTGTTCAGCTGGTTGATGAGCGGCGTGACGTCCGGGTCGAGCAGCTTGTCGCCCGGCGTCTCAGCCTCTGGGAGGAGTGCCATCTCTTCTTGCACCGCAGTCTTGGCTGCAGGCGTCAGGCTCGATGCGTGTGCCACCTTGCCGAGCGCGAGCTCGCCTTCCGAATAATCGCCGAGCGCGACGTCGATCTGCCCTTCGTGCAACAGCGCGAGCTGGTTGTCGGGCTCCTTCGCCAGCACGAGATCGAGCTTGTGCTGGGCATACGCGTAGCGGCCTTCATCTTGATCGTGGATCGCCTCGTCCACCATCTGTTCGGGCGTCTGCTGGGAGAGCTCAGGATACCCGCGCAGATGTGCGACGCGATCCGGCGACTCCGGGTGGTCTTCGAAGTACTTGTTCAGCAGATCGTTGCCCTCGGCTGCATCCTCATTGCCGAGACGTTCCATGAACGAGACCATGGCGTTGGGATCGTAGCCGGCCCTCGTCATGAGCATCAGTCCGTATTGATCCGCTTGGAGCTCGTCGATGCGAGACATCTTTTCGACCGACAGCCCGTTGATCAAGCCGCCAAAGCGCCAGATGAACGGCGAGATGAAGGAGAGCACGCCGAGCACCACATTGAGTATCTGCGCCTTCGCGTTGAGCGTGATCTGGTTGCGGCGCTCCGTGTGGCCGATCTCGTGCCCCAAGACCCCGGCAAGCTCGTCATCGGAGTTCACGAAATTGAGCAAGCCGTAGTTCACGTAGATGAAGCCGCCCGGGATCGAGAACGAGTTGATGTCGTTCGTGTCGATGATCTTGAAGGTGTAGTGGATGTCCGGGCGCGCTCTGTACTGCGCGAGGTTTCCGCCGATCGTGTTGACCCAGTTCTGCAGGATGGGGTCGGTCAGGATCGGGTTCTCCTGATCGACCTGCCGCGCAGCCTCCTCGCCGATGCGGATCTCTTCCGCGGTCGAGACCGCCCCCGCCGGCAGGGGTGCGCTGGTCATGACGAGGCTCGCCAGCATGGCAATGGCGATGCTGCGTCGATAGATCTTCTTCATGGGTGCTCTCCCGCGATGTATCCCCGCCGCCTCCTGCGCCCGCAAAGCGGGGATGATACGCACACTTTGCGACAGGCTGCCTGCGGGTCCCTGCGGACTTCCCTCAGGCCCTATTCAGCTTCGTGCACAGCGCGTCCACAAGGTATTCGCCGCTACGTCCACAAGGGAAAAACGGACTACCCGCAAAGGCGGCGACAAGAGAGTCATCCCGTGCAAATCAAGGGTACGAAGTCGGGCCTCTTACTGCACCTGCATGAGAGACCGCTCACACCTGTCATTGGCAAGCTGCGCGAGCGGCTCGCGACACTGCCGAATTTCTATCGCGGCGGACGCGCCGTGCTCATGCTCGGCGACCAAACGCTCGAAGCGAGCGACCTCACTGGGGTCACCGCAACCTTAGAAGAGTTCGGGATCGCGGCCGACGGCGCGGTCTGCGATACGGACGAAGTGGCGGAGGTGGCACGAGCGGCGGGCTTGCGCATCGTCGCGGCGAGCGTCGCCGCAGCGCCTCGCGTGCGCGACGATCGCACCGATCCCGCCTCCGTGCGGGCTGCCGCGCATGCCGGCGGGGATGCCGCAGCGCGCGAGGCAGCGCGTCACGCGCGCAATGGCAGCGCCGGGCACCGCGGCGAGGAGGCTCACGGGGGCGCATCGACCGCCGCCCAGAACTGCTACTATAAAGGAAACCTCCGCTCGGGCCAAAGCCTGAGCGCGTTCGGAAACATCGTGGTCATCGGGGACGTCAACGCCGGCGCAGAGTTGATAGCCACGGGCGATATCGTCGTTTGGGGAACGCTGCGCGGCGTCGCCCACGCGGGCGCCGAAGGCGATGACAGCGCGTCAGTGCACGCCCTGCGCTTGGAGCCGACACAGCTGCGCATCTCGCGCTCGATCGCGTCAGCGCCGGCCGAGCACCATGGCGCGCGACAATCGGCGGAGCCCGAGGTGGCGCGCATCGTTGAGGGAAAGATCACGATCGGCCCGGCGGCTGCACCGCGCGGCAAAACGAGGACTAGGTGAAAGGCAATAGCTTCGTCGTCACTTCAGGCAAAGGCGGCGTCGGCAAGACGACGACAACCGCCAACTTAGGCGTCGCCCTTGCGCGGCTGGGCAAACAGGTCGCGCTCGTCGACGCCGATATCGGCCTGCGCAACTTGGATCTCGTGCTCGGGCTCGAGAAACGGATCGTCTACGACGTCGTCGATCTCGCCGAGGGACGATGTCAGCCGCGTCAGGCGCTGATCAAAGACAAACGCGTGCCGGGACTCTTCCTCATGCCCGCGGCGCAGACCAAGGACAAGGAATCGGTCAGCGAGGCGCAGATGGCGCGCGTCATCCACACGCTCGGCGCAGATTTCGACGTCGTGCTCATCGACTGTCCGGCGGGCATCGAACACGGTTTTCGTAACGCGGTGGCCGGCGCTGAGGAAGCCATCGTCGTGACGATGCCGGAAGTCTCCGCGATCCGCGACGCGGATCGCGTGATCGGCATGCTGGGCACGCGCCGCGCCCGCCTCGTCGTCAATCGCGTGCGGCCCGAGATGGTCCGATCGGGCGACATGCTGAGCGTCGATGACGTCTCTGAGATCTTGGGAAGAGAAGTCCTGGGCGTCGTGCCGGATGACGAGGAGATCATCGACACGACGAATCGCGGACAGCCGGTTTCGCTGGACGCGGGTAAGAGGCTCTCGGCGATCTACACGACCATGGCACGGCGGCTGCTTGGCGAAGGCATCCCAGCGCTCGAGCTCGAGACCGACGGGCTGTGGAACCGCTTGCGCCGGATCATGGTGGGGCAGCGATGAGCAACGAGATTGGCCGCCAAGAGCAGCTTATCGCCTTGCCCGCTCCGCCGACGGTTGGTGAGGCGCTGGCCGCCGCAGAGATGGAAGCGCAGACGGGCGTCGCGACGGAGCCGGCCGCCGTCACCTCGCCTTCGCCTGCGCCGGCCCCGACAGAGGTGCCCGCAAAAAAACGCACGCGCGTCGCGCGGCCTGCGACGGCCAGAGGGCGCGCCATTGTCGTCACGTCTGGCAAGGGTGGCGTCGGCAAGACCACGGTGACCGCCAATCTGGGAGCCGCCCTCGCAGACGCGGGCAAGCGTGTCGTGGTGTTCGACGCGGACGTCGGATTGCGGAATCTCGATGTCGTGATGGGCTTGGAGAACCGCGTGCGTATGCACGCGCTCGACGTCATCGAGGAGCGCTGCGAGCTCGAGGAGGCGCTGGTGCGCGATCGCGTGCGGCGCTCGCTCGTCTTGTTGCCGGCCGCGCAGAACCGCGACAAGGATGAGATCGAGCCCGAGGATATGACCGACCTGGTCGACGAGCTCACCGAGACGTACGATTTCGTCCTCATCGACTGCCCGGCGGGCATCGAACAGGGCTTTCGCAATGCCGTCGTCGGCGCGCAAGAGGCGATCATCGTGACCACGCCCGAGGTGTCGGCGGTGCGCGATGCAGATCGCGTGGCCGGACTCCTGCCGAACGACATGCCGGCACGGCTCATCATCAATCGGCTGCGGCCAGGTCTCATCAAGAAGGGCACCATGATGAGCGTCGACGACGTGCTCGAGATCCTGCGTCTGGATCTCGTCGGCGTGATCCCCGACGACAAGGAGGTCATCGTCGCCACCAACCGCGGCAATCCGGTCATCGACATGCCCGGCTCCGTGACCGGGCAAGCGCTGCGGCGCATCGCGGCGCGGTTGCTAGGTGAGGACGTGCCGATCCCCGATCTCACCGAGCGCAACAACTGGTTCGCAAGCGTGCTTTCGAAGCTGAACTTCTCGCGTTCGAACGCGAAAGGATAACGAGCGATGTTGGACTTCCTGACCAGGTTTTTCCGCCGCGAAGAGTCGAGCGGTAGCCAGGCCAAAGAACGCCTGCGTCTGGTGCTCCTGTCCGATCGGGTGTCTCTCGCGCCCGAAACGTTTGACGCGATGAAGACGGAGATGCTCTCTGTCGTCCAGCGCTATTTGGACATCGACGAGCACGGCCTCGACGTGCACTTCGAGAACGCGGAGCGCCGCTTCATGCTGCTCGCGAACATCCCGGTGGTCAGCGTGAAGTCGAGCGAGCAGATCGAAGCCGAACGCCGCGAGCTCGCGGTGGGTGGCAACGGCGCGCGGCATACGACGGGCAGCACGGTGCGACGGCGTCGCCGGCGCCGGCAGCGCGCGAAGACGCAGCCGCCCACCAATGGACATTTTGAGACCCAAAGCCATCCATCCGAGGCCGCGTCGGGCAACGGCAGCATGGCGACGGATCCCGAGTCCAAGGAATAATCGGGAGAACCACAGCGGAGGGCGGCTGACAAGCCGGGCTCCGCGTTTGCGGACCACGTGCTCGAACGACCCTGGTACCTCACCTTCAACTACCCGCTCGCGCTCTGCGCGATCGCGCTCTCGGCGTTCGGGCTCGTCGTCATCAAGAGCGCTACGTTACACGTCGCGGACGGATCAGGCGACACGCTGCGCCAAGGAATCTACGCCGGCGTGGGGATCGCAGCCATGCTGCTCTTCGCATTCATCGACTACCATCTGTGGCAGCGTTGGGCGCTGCCGATCTATGCGTTGAACATCCTCATCCTCGGCGCAGTCGCCATCGCCGGTCACTCCGCGCTCGGCGCCCAACGTTGGATCGGGGTCGGTCCGATCGTCTTCCAGCCATCCGAACCAGCGAAACTGCTCACCATCCTGTCGATCGGAGCCGTGCTTGCCGATCCCAAACGCGACTACCGGCGCTTCCGCGAATTGCTGCTGCCGGTCGCGGCGCTCGTGCCGCCCACGCTTCTCGTCCTCAAACAACCCGATCTCGGCACGGCGCTCATCTTCGTCGTCATCCTCACCGCGATGCTGTTCTTCGCCTTGCCGAATCTCTGGGTCTTCGCCGCATATGCAGCTGGGCTCGTCGCTGCAGGCGCGTTTGCGATCAGCACGCGCTTCGTGCTGCGCGACTACCAGCGCGACCGCTTGCTCGCGTTCCTGCATCCAGAGGCGGATCCGCAAGGCGCGGGGTGGAGCCTGTTGCAGAGCAAAATTGCCATCGGCTCCGGCCAGCTCGCCGGCAAGGGGCTCTACCAAGGCACGCAGACCCAGCTGGGCTTCGTGCCCGAGCACGCCACCGACTTCATCTTCACAGTCGTGGGCGAGGAGCTCGGTTTCATCGGCGCCGCGATTCTGCTTTTGGCCTATGCAGGGCTCTTGGGTTTCTCGATGCTCGCGGTCGCGGCCGCGCGCGATCGCTATGGCTTGCTCGTGGCGGCCGGTATCGTCGCCATGCTGCTCTTTCAGGTGCTCATCAACGTGGGCATGACCATCGGCATCATGCCCATCACCGGCATTCCGTTGCCCTTCATCTCCTATGGCGGATCGAGCCTGCTGACGTGCTTCATGGCGGTCGGCGTGCTCCTCAACATCCACCTGCAGCGCTACAAAATGAGCTTTGACTAGGCAAGCCCCCAAAGGCCGGCAGGACCGCTGTGCCGAAGAGAAGAGACGTAGCCTGAAGGCGTGTTTGGCGGGTCGCACAACGCGACGCCCTGCAAAAGTTTTTCACATCAGTCACGACTGTTCAGGCCGACCGCCCTCCGCTCGAGTACCCGGTGCGCAAGGCGCTGCAGGTTGCTCGCGGAGACCCTCCCTTTTTGTCGAGGGATAGAGGCTGAACGTAAACTCGAGGACACATCCGACGACCGCCCTGCGCAACGCCGCATGGCGGCCTTTGGGTTGTCCTCATTTCTTGCTAGCAAAGGTGCATGGTATTGAAGACCGAGATTCTGATCTCATGCGACGACTGGGAGAACCGCGTCGCCGTCCTTGAAGAAGGTTCACTTGCGGAGATCTATTTCGAGCGCGAAGAAAAGGTAATCGGATCCATCTACAAAGGCCGGGTCGAGAACGTCCTCCCCGGCATGGGTGCCTGCTTCGTCAACATCGGCCTCGGACGCAACGCGTTCCTGTACGTCGATGACATCCTCCGCGATCCCATCAACATCGGTGAGACGGAGATCACCGATAGGCGCAAAGGCCACACGGTCAACGAGCTCCTCAAAGTGGGCAGCGAAGTGCTCGTGCAGATCGTCAAGGAGCCGCGCGGCCTCAAAGGAGCGCGCGTCTCCACGAACATCTCGCTGCCGGGTCGCTACCTGGTCCTGATGCCCACGGGGCGCTACTCCGGCGTCTCGTCGCGCATCGAAGATCCAAACGAGCGCGCCCGGCTCAAACAGATCATGCGAAGGGTGCGTCCGGAAGGCATGGCGACGATCGTACGGACAGCCGCTGCCGGCGTGAGCGAAGCCGAACTTATCGCGGATCTCGGCGTTCAGCTGCGCCTGTGGCACGGCATCCTGGAGAGCTATAAACGCGCGACGCCGCCGGCGCTGCTTCACAAAGACCTCAACTTGGTGTTCAAAGCGGTCAGAGACTTTCTGACAAGCGACGTCACCGCGGTCTACATCGACTCGAAAGAGCAGTACGATGAGATCCGTTCGACCATGTCGCTTCTCGGGCCGCAGTACATCAACCGGCTGAAGCTCGTCGATGGACCCGGCTCCCTCTTCGAACAACGCGGCATCGACGCCGAGCTGCAGAAGCTCTTGAAACCCAAGATCCCGCTCCCCTCGGGCGGCCATCTGGTCTTGGAGCATACGGAAGCCCTCACCGTCATCGACGTCAATACCGGCAAGTTCACCGGCGGCCGTAACCTCGAAGACACGATCGTCAAGACGAACATCGAGGCCGCCGCGGAGATCGCTCGCCAGGTCCGCTTGCGCGACATCGGCGGCATCATCGTGGTCGACTTTATCGACATGACGCACGAGCGCAGCCGCGAGCAGGTCATTGCGACCCTCACCGAAGCGCTGCATCGCGACCGCACGCGCAGCACGATCCAGGCGTTTTCGAAGCTCGGTCTGCTCGAGTTCACCCGCAAGCGGGTGGGCAAGGACCTCGCAGGTCAGCTGCGCTCCGACTGCCCCTACTGCAGCGGACTCGGCAACGTGATGTCGAGCGAAACCGTCGCCATCGGCGTGTTGCGCCAGATGCGCGACCGCCTCGCGCGCAACGGCAGTCCGCACAAGCTCGATGTCGTGGCCGATCCAGGAGTCGCCACCCAGCTGCTCGGCTGGTACCATGATGAATTCGTGAAACTCGCCCGCGACCACGAGGCGGAAGTCGCGCTGTACGTGGACACGCAACGGCACCGCGAGCACGTGGTCGTAGAGGATGCGCGCCGCATGCGGGTCGCGCCGCAGATCGGGAGCGTCGTCGAGGCCGAACTGCTACCGGTACGCTTGCCCAACCCGGCATCTGGCGTCGCCGAGGTCAACAGCTATCTCATCGAAGTCAAAGACGCAGCCAACGCGACCGGTCAAACCGTGAAGCTCAAGATCGATGGCGTGGACGGCAATCTCGTCCGCGCGGCCCTCGCGGAACCGCTGGCCGGCGCTGCGCGCCGTCGGCGCCGCGATCGCGGTCGTGCCAAGGACGTCGCACAAGCGGAGGCGCCCATCGCACCGCCGACCCCCATGCCTCGAACCGGCGTTGCCGCAGAAGACGGGCACCGGCGTTCGGACGAGCGTCGCGAACCTGCGGCGCGTCGCAGGATGACGGACGTCGCGTTCTCGATCGCGGACGAGGAGGAAGAGAATGTTCCTCGGGTGACCGTGCAACGCTCAGCATCGTCCAGTGGGCGGGGCGAGCGCTCCGACAAGCGGCGAGACGGCGGCCGTCGCCGCGGCGGCAGACGCGCTCCATCGAAGGAGCAGCAACCGCTCGTCGTCGGTGGCGAAGGCGACATCGACTACGACGACGGCGACGACGATTCTGTGGAAGTCGTAGCCGCGCCGTCGCGCCTGCGCACGGCACCGGTGGAAAGCCCGGACGGCGCGGGTCACAAACGCCGCCGCCGTCGCGGACGCGGCAAAGGCAGAGGCGAACCGCAGACCGCAGAACGCGGCGGCCGGTTCGATCGGACCTCGGCCGGGGAAGGAGCGGACGAAGAAGACGACCTGTCGCTAGCACCCGCGGGCGCGACCTATGATGAGGAAGAGCGCGCCGACGACGACCTCGACTCGGTCGTCGATCCTCGCCGCCCGGCCGCGAGCGCTCGAGAGCCCAAGCGTTTCGGTCCGATCCGACAGTTATATGGACGTCCTGTGCAGATCGAGGATCGCCCGGCTGCGCAGCGTCCGCGGTCATCAGAACATGGCGTGCGCGATCGTGAAGCGCGCCCGCAACCGCGCAGGCAAAGCGCTGCTAAGCCGCACGACGACGACTTGGACGTGGTGATCAAACCGAAAGGTCCGTCGAGCGTCCGCGTGCAGATACAAGAGACGGATCTGCCACGCCGATCGTCCGGCGGCGACCACGAACGGCGCGACCGCGGCGGCCGGTACGATCGAGGCGAGCGCGAAGAACGCCCCGGACGCGGCGAACGCTCCGGCCGTGGCGAGCGAAGAGAGCCGAGAGAAGGCGGACGCTTTGGACGCGGAGGGCGGACAGCCGCGCCACGCCCCAAACGCGAGGGACCCGCGGTCAAGCAGCTCTATCCGCCGCCGGATTTCGAAAGCGAAGAGTCCGCAGCGCCGCAAGAGGGAGGTCCTAAGCCAGCCGGCTTTGGGCGTCCGGCGCGTGGGCCGCTGATGCGACCTGCCGGCGCAGCGCCCGTTCAAAAAGGCAAGATACGACAGCTCTACCCACCGCCCGACGTGGAAGCGACAGCTGAATCGGCCGGTCCTGCGAGGAGCCGACAGCCGATCGAGCCCACTGAGGTGTACGAACGCGTCGCGTTCGACGAGGCGGGCGACGAGGCCGACGGTTCGGTGTTCGTCAGCGATGCGGAGGAACTCGATGAGCGACGCCGTCGCGCACGAGAACGAGCCGAAGCGCGTCGCCGAGCGCAAGAAGAACCTGTCAGCGACGAAGGCGACGCGGGCCGCTCCCGCCCTGGCGCGCCGAGCGAGAACGACGAATGGCCTGTATTCTAACCTACAACGGCAAGACGCCGCGCATCGGCAAGGGCGTGTTCGTGGCGCCGACCGCCGCGCTCATCGGCGATGTCGAACTCGCGGACGGCGCCAGCGTGTGGTTCGGCGCCGTGTTACGCGGCGATGAAGCCGCGATCCGCATCGGCGCGAGCACGTCGGTGCAGGACAACGCGGTCATCCATGTCTACGAGGGCCACGACACCATCATCGAGGATCACGTCACCATCGGGCACGGGGCGATTCTCGAGGCGTGCCACGTGCGCAGCGGTGCGCTTATCGGGATGAACGCCGTCGTGCTCGATAGGGCTGTCGTCGGCGAAGGCGCGCTCGTCGCAGCCGGCTCGGTCGTGCTGGAAGGCCAAGAGATCCCCGCCGGGATGCTGGCCGCGGGCACACCCGCTAAAGTGAAGCGCCCGCTCGAGGGCAGTTCGAAGCAGTGGCTCGAAGTCGGCGCCGGCGCTTACATCCGCTTGACGAAGACCTACTTGTCCCAGGGCCTAGGCGAGTAGCTTTTCGACCTCGGCGAGGTCGGCTTTGCGATCCACATTCACCGCCACTTCGGGGAAGGGCGTCTCGATGCCGCGGCATGCAAGGCCGGTGAGGCGGTCGGCATGCTGCTCGAGCTCTCGGATACTGACGCCACCAGCGAGCAGACGCAAGACGAGTACGGGTGAGAAGAGCGCCGCCATCTTTGCGGGTGACTTTCGCGCCTCCGTGAAGCGCCGCAGTGCCTCTTGTATCTTCTTCGTCGCGCCTGCGCGCAAGATGCTGATGCCGCTCCCACAGAACGTGCCTTCGCGCAGCCGCACCCAGGTGTGGCGGATGCCGGGATAGGCGCGGTCGTGCACGGTGCGCGGCACGAACCCGTAGCCGACATCGCACGGCGTCAAAGTCGCGAGTTGTGCGAAACCATCCACGGCCTCCGGTGTCAGCAGGGGCAGATCCGTGGCGCAGACGAGCACGCGATCGGCGTCCGGCACGCCGCCGAGTCCTGCGACGACGCTGCCGATCAGATCGTCGCCTGGAGCGACGACCTCGTCACATAGCGCTGCCACGGCTGGGTGGGCCGCTATGGCGTCGGGTGGCGTGACGCACCTGATCTGAGACACGCGGGTCGCACCTCGCAGCGCGCGCAGCACACGCGCAAGCATCAACTCACCGCCGAGTTCCAGATACGCTTTGTTCGGGACGTCGTAGCCTGCGCATCGGAAGTCGGGCTCGAGCCGGCCGCCGGCGAGCGCGATGACCGTGTAGCGTACGGCGTCAGGCAAAGCGCGTCACCGCGCACCACTCGCCTTCGTCGACGACTAACGCATCGCGAGCGGCCTGCGCCGCCGCGACGGTTTCAAAAAAACCAGCGACGCACGACCCGCTGCCGCACAGGATCGTGCCACGGGCTCCGATCCGAGCGAGCTTGCGTCGCACGTCCGCGACCTCTGGAAATGCGATCTCGACCGGCGCTGCAAAATCGTTGTGCAGGAAACCGAGGAACGCTTGCAAGTCGGCTGCCGCGAAGGCGGCGCACGTCGCCCGTGCGGTCTCGAACGAGCTCTGCCCCAGTTGGCGTCGCGCACCCGCTCGATCGAGCAGCGCGTAGGCCTGCGCGGTGTCGCTACCCTTCGTGGGTTTGAGCAGTACGATTCCCCATGGCGGAGCAGTGCTCGGATACGCCGACACCCGCTCGCCGGTTCCGGACACGATCTTCAAACCAGCGACGAGCGCCGACGGGACGTCCGAGCCGATCCGGATCGCGGCATCAGCAAGAGCGCCATCGCACGGCGCTTGGCCAAGAGCAGTGAGGATACGCGCGAACTCCTGGAGCGTCACCGCTGCATCTGCGCTGCCGCCGCCGAGTCCGGCTTGCACCGGGATGTGCTTGCGCACCGTCACCTCGACCGCCGGAGGATCCCCAAACGCGTGCGCCGCTCGCCACACGAGATTGTCGCGCTCCGGTATCGGCAGCCCGTCGCAGACGACTGCGAAACCGCCGCTCGCCGGCGCAAAACGAAGTTCATCCGCGATCTCCAACTGCGCGATGACCGAAAGGATTGAGTGCAGCGCGCCCGCTCGCGGCCCGACCTCGAGCCGGACATTGAGCTTCGCGTGGGCCTCGCGGGTCGCGTGAAACGCAGTGTTCATCGCGGTCCTTTGACAGAGCGGACCGACTGGTGTGTCCCGCCGAGGCCGCTTCCGGGTACCCGGGCAAATGCCGATAATCTTATGAGGGTCGACCGACCCAGGCCGCGTCAATTCAAGAGCGAGGAGCACTTCACCCGTGGACACGATGGTCGTGCGCGAACAGCAAAAACCGCCGGATCTCGACAGCCTGCTTCGGCAGATGCTCGCGCTCGGCGCATCCGACTTGCACCTCAAAGCCGCCGCGCCGCCGATGGCGCGCGCGCACGGCGTGCTCAAGCCGCTCTCCGAACGCCCGCTCTCGTTGCCGGAGTGCGAGAATCTGATTTTCTCTTCGATGACGCACGCCCAGCAACAAGAGTTCATGGAGACCAAAGAGCTCGACTACGCCTATGGGCTGCACGGTCACGGGCGCTTCCGCGTCAATGCCTACTTCCAGCGCGGCACGGTGAGCGCAGCATTCCGCTCGGTGCGGCTGGACATCCCCACGTTTGAGGAGCTGCGACTGCCGACGTCGCTCAAGACGTTGTGCGACTATCGCGATGGCATCATCCTACTCACCGGCGCCACCGGCACCGGCAAATCGACAACTCTCGCATGCATGATCGATTATGTCAATTCGACGCAGCGCCGCCACATCGTGACGATCGAAGATCCCATCGAGTACATCCATGTCGACAAGCTCTCCATCATCTCGCAGCGCGAGGTCGGCATCGACACCGAATCGTTCACCGTCGCGCTCAAGCAAGCGCTGCGCCAAGACCCGGACGTCATCCTCATCGGCGAGATGCGCGACCCCGAGACGATCATCACCGCGCTCACTGCGGCCGAGACGGGTCACTTGGTGCTGTCCACCTTGCACACGCAGAACACCACGCAAGCGCTCGAACGTATCATGGACGCGCTGCCCGAAGCCAATCGCAAGATGTTCATGGTGCAGTTGGCCACGAGCTTGCGCGGCATCGTCTCGCAGCGTCTGCTCACGCGCCTGGACGGTTCCGGCCTCGTTCCCGCAGTCGAAGTGCTGATCGCCACGCCCACGATCAAGAGCCTGGTCATGGAAGGCAAGTTCAGCGAGATGTATCAGTACATCACCGGCGGCCGTTTCGACGGCATGCAGACGTTCACGCAGTCGCTCATCGATCTCTATCAGAGCGGCCTCGTCACGGAGAAGGAAGCATACTCGAAAGCGGACCGGCCGACGGAATTCCGCCTTGCCATCGAAGGCCACATCACGAGCGGCGCTGACATGCAGGAGATGGGGACGTACTGATGCCCGGCCGCAAGCGGTCGGACGAATGGTATTCCCCCTACTTCGCTCCCTCGACGATCGTCGTCGGAGTGCTCGTCATCATCATCTCGGTGCAAGCGGGCCGATACGCCGGCAACTTGATGATCGCACGCGACATGAGCCGCTATCAGCCTGCGACGAACCTCGTCGAGCCGCTCCAACATCCCGCGCCGACAAAAGCCGCACGCCCAGCGCCCCCTGCGCACGAGAAGCTGTCACCTTCGGCCAACGGTTCGCACTAGCGCCTGTCTGGTCGTCCCGCCACAACGTGATCCGCGGGGGTACACAGCGCCCGCGGTTTTTGCTAGCATAGATATGTCCACAGGCTTTCAGGCAGGGGGAACGGCAGCGGGCCTTCGCGTCCGCGCGCGGAAGGGAACATCGTGAAACAAAAAGGCACAGACAAGGTCAAGCGCGGCCTCGCGCAGATGCTCAAAGGCGGCGTCATCATGGACGTCACGACGCCCGAGCAGGCTATCATCGCCCAAGAGGCGGGCGCCGTCGCCGTCATGGCGCTCGAGCGCGTTCCCGCCGACATCCGCAAGGAAGGCGGCGTCGCGCGCATGGCGGCGATCGAAGTCGTGCAGCGCATCATGGACGCGGTGACCATCCCGGTGATGGCCAAGGCGCGGATCGGTCATTTCGTCGAGGCGCAAGTCCTCGAAGCCCTCGGCATCGACTTCATCGATGAGAGCGAAGTCCTCACGCCTGCCGACGAAGCCTACCATATCGACAAGCGGCCCTTCACGGTCCCGTTTGTCTGCGGCGCGCGCAACCTAGGCGAAGCGCTGCGCAGGATCTCTGAAGGGGCGGCCATGATCCGCACCAAGGGCGAGGCAGGTTCGGGCAACATCGTCGAAGCGATCCGCCATCTGCGCCAAGTGACCGATGACATCCGGCGGCTTTCGGTCTTACCGGAAGAAGAGCTCGTGAGCACGGCTCGCGATCTGGGCGCATCCGTCGAGATCGTGCGCGAAGTTGCCAAAGCCGGGCGCTTGCCGGTCGTCATGTTCGTCGCCGGCGGGATCGCGACGCCTGCCGACGCTGCGCTGTGCATGCAACTCGGCTCCGAAGGCGTGTTCGTGGGTTCTGGCATCTTCAAAAGCGCCAACCCGCCGAAGACCGCAAAGGCGATCGTCGAAGCGACGCACTACTTCGACGATCCGAAAATCGTCCTCGAGGTCAGCAAAGAGCTCGGCGCGCCCATGCCGGGTCTCGAGATCGGACAGATCCCAAAAGAGCAGTTGCTCGCCGGCCGCGGCTGGTAGCGCATGGCCGGCGGCAAGAGCGAAAAAGCGGCCGAGCATGCCGTCAAACCCGGCGCGCGCGTCGGCGTGCTTGCTTTGCAGGGCGACGTCGAAGAGCACATAGCCGCGCTCGCCGCGTGCAAAGCTGAGGGCGTGCGCGTCAAGACGGCCGAGGAGCTTCGCACGCTCGACGGGTTGATCATTCCCGGCGGCGAGTCCACGACCATCGCAAATCTGCTCGAACGCTTCAAGCTCCATAAGCCGCTGCTCGAGCGGGCCAAGGCGGGCATGCCGGTCTGGGGCACATGCATGGGCATGATCGTCATGGCGGAAAAAGTGGTGGGTTCCAAACAGCCCACGCTCGGGCTCTTGCACGTCGAGGTCAAGCGCAACGCATTTGGACGGCAGATCGAGAGCACCGAGGAGCCATTGCAGATCGAGGGCTTGGACGGTAAACCGTTTCCCGGTGTTTTCATCCGCGCGCCCTGGATCGAGTCCGCGTGGGGCGGCGCGCACATCCTTGCCTTCGTGGATGGCAAGGGCGTGATGGTGTGGCAAAACAACCTGCTGGGCACGTCATTCCATCCGGAACTGACCGACGATCTGCGGATCCACAAGTATTTCCTGCAAATGGTCTCAGCCGCGAAGCATTAATTCTGCAGGGGCGCACACCCCCACACGCTTAAAACAAAGCGTGGAGCAGACCATTTTATGCACGGCGAAAAGTCCGAAGCGGAAGACGTAGGCGTTGCGCTCAGCGACGTTCCGCCCATGCGCGACCTCGCCTTCAGCATTCTCTCGCTGCTGGTCGACGCCGCCGCGTCGCACATGCGCGTCGAGATCGCAGGCGTCGTTCCATCGACGCATACCGAGGGGCCCGCGAGCGGATCCAGCATGCGTGAGGCGCGCGCTGCCATCGATGCTGCGAACGCGATGCTGTCTGCGGTGCGCGAAGTGATGGAGATGGACGCGCTGCGCGCCATCGAAAGCATGCTCACCCAAGTCCAGATCGAGTACGTGCGCCAGGCAGGGCGGAGCACGTGACCGACGTCCTCGTGCTCAACGCCACCTATGAGGCGCTCAACGTCACCTCGTTGCAGCGTGCGGTCAAGCTCGTGTTCGCGGGCAAGGCGGAGGTGCTGCACCACAACGAGCGGCTGCTGCGATCCGCGACGATCGAGATGCGCATGCCTTCGATCATCCGCATGCTCTACTACATCCGTCGCCCGCGCCAAAAGGTCGCGCTGACCAAGAAGAACGTGCTCTTGCGCGACGACTACGCCTGCCAGTACTGCGGGCGCAAGGGTGAGGGGCAGATGACCGTGGACCACGTCATCCCGCGCTCCAACGGCGGGCCGTCCTCTTGGGAAAATCTTGTGTGTGCCTGTCTGATCTGCAACAATCGTAAGAACAACCGCACGCCACAAGACGCGAACATGTCGCTACGGCGCAAGCCGCGGACCCCGAAATACATCCCTTGGATCCAGATCAAGCGTCATACGGTGCCGGGAGAATGGTATAAGTTCCTGTTCCTGTATGACGTCTCGATCGAAGAGCGCATCGAAGTTTAGCGCTCGGCGGGATGCCCCACTTCCATCCCATCTTCGTCAGCGAACGCATCGCTCCAGAGCCTGGGTATTTCGACATCGCAGCCATGGCGAGAGGCGAGCCCGCAGTGCCGCGGGCATTTGTCTGGCGCGGCCAACGCTATGACGTCGCGCAGACACGCGCCGCCAAACGGACGCTGGGATCGGACCGCGGGGACACCTACCTGCGGCGTCACTACTTCGACGTGGAGACCACCGACGCGCTGCGCATGAGCTTGTATTTCGAGCGCAACCCGAGCGACCGCTCCAAGCCCAAGGCCTGGTGGTTGTACACGTACACGCACCCCGAGCCTGAGATCGAAACGCCCCGGCTCTTGCTGCGCCGATGGACGTACGCGGATCGTGACGCCTTCGCGCGCATGACACAAGATCCGGACGTGATGCGCTACATGCATGACAGCGTGCCGCTCTCCGACCGCGAGGTGGATGCCGCGCTGGCGAGCACCATCGAGCGCTACGAACAGCTCGGGTTCGGTGACTGGGCGCTTGTCGAGAGAGAGACCAACGAGATTTTGGGCGAGAGTGGACTCGGCAAGCTTGAAGGGCGCACAGACATCGAGATCGGCTGGATGCTGCTCCCACGACATTGGGGGAAAGGCTACGCATTCGAGGCGGCGAGCGCGGTAAAGGAACACGCGCGCAGCGTGATCGGCTTGCGGCACTTGGTCGCGCTCACGCGCCCGGACAACGCCAGATCGATCGATCTCGCCGGACGATTGGGACTACGCGAGGCGGGCCGGCTCGTCCATCTCGGTCACGAGATGCTCAAGTTCGAGGTCGACCTCGCCGGTACGCCGGTGTAGCGGCGGACCTTTCGGTCGGCCTCACGAACCGTGAGGCCGGAGGATTGTGACGTGAGACGTGATCGCTCTATTCTTCTCGCTCTCGCGGCGGCTTTCGCCTCGATAGCATTCGGTTCTGGGGTGCTAGCGAATTGCATCGCGCACCAACCAGCGAACATGGTGTTCACGCCACCACCGCTTCCACTTGCGTGGGACTGCGTCACGGCGGGACCCTTGTACGAACACGAGCGGACGTGGTATCTCGTGACCTTTCGGGTGACCAATCAGGGCGCGAAGCGAACAGCAGCGTTCAAGCTCCAGGCGAACGTCATGGACACGTTTGGCGACATCCTCTTGTCCGTGCCCATCACCGAGACCGCGAGCTTGGGGCAAGGAGACGCCGACGGGGCGGTGTTCGCATTTCACCCTCCGTTCCCGCGCGGGAGCGTCGACCACGTCGCGTTCGCGGTGCTCGCTGTGAAGTACGCGGACGGCAGTGTTTGGAAGAGTCCGGAGCAGTTGAAGACGGGGCCGGAACCCGGAGCTGCCGCTCGTCTCTCGCGTTTCCCGATCACCGGGCTCAACTATGACATGGGGAGCGTGATCGTGCCTTCTCCGAGCCCGACGGCATCGCACTTCTAATGTAGGGGGCGATCGCAAATCGCTCCGCGCTTCAGAGCACGAGCACGATCTTGCCGAACGTGCGATTGTCTTCCATCGCCGCATACGCCTCGGCGGCGCGATCGAGCGGGTAGCTCGCATCGATGACAGGTTTGATCTCGCCGCGTGCGAGCAGCGGCAAGACGTCACGGGCGAAACCGTCGGTCGCCGTTGCCTTCTCCGCGACCGACCGGTTGCGTAGCATGGTTCCGATGAGACGCATTCGCTTGCGCATCAACGTCGCCAAGGAGAGCGAAACCTCGGCTCCGCCCATGGTCGACAAGATCACCAATCGCCCGCGCGACGACAGTACGTTGAGATTGCGTTCGAAGTACGCGCCTCCCACGGGGTCGAGAATCACGTTCACGCCCGCGCCATCCGTCGCGCGCAAGATCTCTTCGTCAAACCGGTCCGGGGCGCACGCAAAGGTGACGCCCATCGCTCGCACGCGCTCGAGTTTGCCAGCCGAGCGGGATGTGCCGAACACCTCGCATCCCGCGGCCTTTGCGAGCTGCAATGCTGCGATGCCAACGCCCGAGGCGATGGCATGGATCAGTACTCGTTCGCCCGCCTCGACTTGCGCGAGCGTGTGCAGCGCATCGTATGCGGTGATGTACGCCTCGGGCACCGCGCCCGCATCCACGTCGGAGAGCGCCGGTGGTATCGCGAGCAGCAGTTCCGGAGGACTTGCGACATATTCCGCTTGCGCGCCACCACCCGTCAATCCGAAGACGCGCGCCCCGCGCTCGAAGCGTCCGCACGCGACTTCGACGGTTCCGGCGAACTCGAGTCCAGGGATGTCTTGCGGATAACCGGGAGGCGCCGGATATTTGCCCTTGCGTTGCGACACATCGGCGCGGTTGAGGCCGGCGGCGCGCACGCGCACGAGCGCCTTTCCTGACGAAGCCGACGGCGTCGGCACTTCAGCGACGCAGAGCGTGCCGTCGGCGCAGATGCGCAGCGCTCTCACCGCGCACACCTCAGCGCGCAGGGAACGACGGCCGCGTGCGAAACCATCTGCAGCGATGCAGCGCGACGGTCTTCTGCGGTTTCGCCACAATCTTTTGGCACCGTGCTCGCGCTTTTGGGAATTCCCCTAAACTCGCCTCCAAGCACAGAGTAGCGGCGGACTGCCATTCCGGCAGTCGCTCCTACTGCGTATGAAAAGGAGGCGGGGTATGGCCCAACCGGACCAGCAGAGGACACCGTACTTCGACGCGTTGCAGGAGTACGTCAACAGCGGCACCGCGTCGTTCCACACACCCGGGCACAAGCAAGGCGCCGGCATGCATCCGCGTTTGCGCGATTTCATCGGCGACCGCGTGCTCTCGATCGACCTCACGCAGATCCGCGGACTCGATGATCTCAATGCGCCCGACGGCCCGATCAAGGAGGCGCACGAGCTTGCGGCGGCCGCCTACGGCGCGGACTATTCGTATTTCTTGGTCAATGGCTCGACCGCCGGCAATCAAGCGATGCTCATGACGGCGCTTCGCCCGGGCGACACCGTCCTGATCCCGCGGAACTCGCACAAGTCGGCTACGAGCGCGCTCATCATGAGCGCGACCAAGCCTGTGTACATGAAGCCGGAGGTCGACAAGGCGCTGCATGTCGATCATGCCGTGACGCCCCAGACGGTCGGAGCGGCGCTTCGCGAGCATCCGGAAGCGCGCGCGGTGTTCGTCACGAGCCCCACCTATTACGGAGCCACGGCAGATCTCGCGGCGATCGAGCGCATCGTCCACGCCGCGAACAAGCTGTTGTTGGTCGACGAGGCATGGGGGCCGCACCTGCATTTCCACTCTGAGCTGCCACCCTCGGCAACCTCAGTCGGAGCGGACGCATGCGTCAACTCCACCCACAAACTGCTCGCCGGCATGAGCCAGGCCTCGATGCTCCACACCTGCGGCGAGCGGATCGACCAAGGGCGCTTGCGCAGCACGTTGCGGCTCTTCCAAAGCACGAGCCCTTCGCTCGTGCTCCTCGCCTCGCTCGACGTCGCGCGGATGCAGATGGCCACACAAGGCGCAGCATTGCTCGATCGTGCGCTTTCGCTTGCGCGGGACGCACGCCGGCGCCTGAACGAGATCCCAGGTGTCTTCTGCATGGGGACCGAGCAGGTCGGCAAGCCTGGGATCGCCGGCTACGACGAGACGAGAATCGTCGTCACCGTCAAAGGCTTGGGCTACACGGGCTATGAGGCCGAGGAGATCATGCGTCTGCGCAACGGCGTGCAAGTCGAGTTGGCCGATCTCTTCAACGTGGTCGCGCTCGTCACGATCGGCGACACGGTGCAGAGCATCGATCGGCTCGTCAACGCCGTGCAAGAACTTGCGACCACGGATCGGCCACGCGGCATCCAGGCACCCGCAGGCATCCTCGAGCGACGCGCATCGCAGAACGGCTTCGACCTGCCGGACATCCCACAGCAGGTCGCGACGCCGCGGGAGGCCTTTCTCGCCGACCACGTCGAAATTCCATTCGAGGACAGCGCTGGCGCGATCTGCGCAGAGGTGGTGACGCCGTATCCTCCGGGCATACCGATCCTGTGCCCGGGAGAAAAAATCACACACGACATCATCGAATATGTGCGGCTTGAACTGGAAGCGGGAGTCCACATGCAGGGTCCCGCGGATCCAAAGCTGCGAAGGATTCGTGTGCTGCAATCCTAACGTCCATTGAGGTGACGATTTTTTGAAAGAGGACCTCGCCCAGACTCAATCGAGCGACTGGGAACTGACCGCCCTCCTCGATATCTTCCCATCCACGATCCGCCACGCGCTTGCCCATCTCTCAAATCTCGATCAGCTGATCGAGGTGATTTTGGACCTGGGCAGGTTGCCGGAGGCGCGCTTCCCGAGCGATTTCGGCTACCTCGCCGAGGTACCGGTGACGCCCGAGGACATCGCCTACGTCACGAGCCGGGTGGGGGAGTTCGGCAAAGACAACCGCGCGGGCATCGAAAAAACGTTGCACCGTATCTCGTGTCTGCGCAACCGCGGTGGTAAGATCATCGGGCTCACCTGTCGGGTTGGGCGGGCCGTCTACGGCACGATCGATATCATCCTCGACGTCGTGCGTTCGGGCAAGTCGTTGCTCTTGCTCGGCAAGCCGGGTGTGGGCAAGACGACCATGCTGCGCGAGGTGGCGCGCGTGCTTTCAGGCGATCTGCGCAAGCGCGTCGTGGTCGTCGACACGAGCAACGAGATCGCTGGTGACGGCGACGTGCCGCACGCGGGTATCGGGCACGCCCGCCGTCTCCAAGTAGATGTGCCCGCCAATCAGCACGCCGTCATGATCGAAGCGGTCGAGAACCACATGCCTGAGGTGATCGTCATCGACGAGATCGGCACCGAAGCGGAGGCGCTCGCCGCGCGGACGATCGCCGAGCGTGGCGTCCAGCTCATCGGCACCGCGCACGGCATCGATCTCGAAAACCTGCTGATGAACCCCACTTTGTGCGATCTCATTGGCGGGATCGGCGCGGTGACGCTCTCAGATGAGGAAGCGAGGCGCCGCGGGACGCGCAAGACCGTGCTCGAGCGCAAAGCGTCGCCCACCTTCGATGTGGTCATCGAGATCCAGGACCGCAATCGGCTTGCGATCCACGCGCCCATCGACGAGGTCGTGGACGCGATGTTGCGCGGTCAACAGCCACGCCCGGAGATCCGCGTGCGCAACGCCACCGGCGGCGTCGAAGTGCTGCAGGAGGCTGAACAGCAGACCGTGCAACCGCGGTACGCCCCCTCGCGCCGGGCGATCTACGAACCGCGCGAGCCCGTGTTCGCGGATGCAGACAGCGACGACGGGTCGGGTGACATCGTACGCATTTTTCCCTACGGGGTGAGCCGCGCGAAGATCGAGCGGGCGATCAGCAACCTGCGCGTGCCTGCCGCTGTGGCGCGGAAGTGGGACGACGCGGACGTAGTCCTCACGCTCAAAGCGCTCGAGCGTCGCGACAACGGCAAGCTCCGCGACATCGCCGCGCAGAACGTGCCCATCTATGCGATCAAGACGAACACCACCGCCCAGATACAGAACTGCTTGAAAGATCTCTACGACATGCCCTCGGGCGACGAGGAAGAAGTCGCCCTGCGCGAGGCGGAGGAGGCCACCTATCAGGTCATGCTCCACCACAAGCCGGTGGAGCTCTCGCCGCAGTCCTCCTACATCCGCCGCCTGCAGCACCAGCTCGTGGAGAAGTACAACTTGCAGTCCAGGTCGACCGGCATCGAGCCCAATCGCCGCGTCCGCGTCTTCAAGGAGGCGGCTCGATAGAAGGCGGGTTGTTCGTCACCTTCGAGGGGATCGAGGGCGCGGGCAAAACGACGCAAGTCCGTTTGCTGCATGAGGCGCTCGAGGCGACCACGATACCATTCGTGTTCACGCGCGAACCTGGCGGCACCCCACTCGGCGAGAAGATCCGCGAGCTGCTCATCGATCCGCTAGGCCAGATGTCGCCAGAGGCCGAGGCGCTGCTCTTGTCGGCGTCTCGCGCCGAGCTTGTCGACAAAGTCATCGAACCCGCGCTGCGCGAGGGTCGTCTTGTGGTGTGCGATCGCTTTTGGGACGCGACCATCGCGTATCAAGGATACGGCCGTAAGCTTCCCATAGATGCCTTGATGCAGCTCACCATGTTCGCTGCCAGACGGCTGAGCCCCGATCTCACGTTCTTGCTCGACGTGCCGCTCGAGGTGTCGCGAAGGCGGCTGCGCGGACGCGATGCCGACCGGCTGGAGAACGAAGCCGCGGTCTTCCACGAACGCGTCGCAGCCGGCTACCGGCTCTTGAGCGCTGCAGAACCCGAGCGTTTCGTGGTGCTCGACGGCACGCTGCCACAAGAAGCGCTTGCTGCGACCATCCGGACACACGTCCTCACTCGCTGGCATGGCTAAAACGGCTCAGCCCCAGACGGAACCTCGCGCGCGGCCCAAGCCGCTCGCGCCATTCGTCGGTCAAAAGGCGGTCATCGACTACTTCCGTCGCGTCGGTCCGGACGATCTCGCCCAAGCGTATCTTTTCTGGGGCCAGCGGGGCGTCGGCAAGCGTACCTTTGCGAGCATGCTCGCGATGACGTTGCATTGCGAGCGTCCCCGAAGCTTCCCGCTCGGCTACTGCGGCGAGTGTGGGGCCTGCCAACGGTCGCTCGCGGGGTCTTCGGGCGATACCATCATCATCAGCGAGGATTTCATCCGCGAGGCCGACCGGCTCGCCGGCAAGAGCATCGAGCGCAAGACGGACGTCATGGGGATCGAGACCTCGCGCCGCATAATCGCGCTCATGCAGATGCACAGCTACGAAGGCGGCAGGATGATCTGCATCATCCCCAACTTCGATTTCGTCACAAACGACGCGGTCTACAACGCGCTGCTCAAAGAGCTGGAGGAACCAAACCCTGGCAAGCTCTTCCTGTTGACCGCGGAGCGACCGGATCGCGTCTTGCCGACCATCAGATCTCGCACCACGGGTTTGCGTTTCGATGCGCTGCCAGAGGCCGATATCGCAGTGGCGCTGCGCGACGACTACGGCATCGCGGGAGAGAGAGCCAAACTCTTGGCTCGACGGGCGCAAGGCAGTCTCGGCGACGCGCTTGCGGCGCTGGATGAGGACGGGTTGTCGCTCTACGAGTCGGCTCGCGATTGGGCGCTCGCGTGCATCACCAGGCCGAAGAATATACCGCAAATACCAGTGCTCTCGAAAGACGATGCACGGGCCGACATCGTCGAGGTGCTGCGCGGCGCCCGTCTTGCAGTACGCGACGCGCTCACCACAGCGCTCGGCGCGCAGGACAAGGTGCTAGATGCCGAATCGATACGTGGGTCGGATGCCGCCGTCGAAGCCTTGGGGCCAGATGCGGCACGTCGTCTCATCGCCGGCTTGACGGCGATCAACGAGGCGTCACGCATCGCGGACGAGACGAACATCCCGCCGGCAAACGTGCTCGGCTGGCTGCAAGTCCAGCTCCGCTCTATCTGATCTCTTATCTAATGTAGGGGGCGATTGAAAATCGCCCCTTGCCGATTGGACGATCGCAAATCGCCCTTATAAGCGGGCTCCGGTAAGCGCCGATCCGCACGCGCACTCGCGTTTTTCAGGCATCTTCTCGATGAGCGTGAAGATGACGTTCTTGACCTTTTGGTTGTTCGCGTTGAAGACCGCGATGACGCTGTCGTGCGTCACGGGCTCGATGCCCGGCGGACCTTCAAGGCCCACGTCGTAGTCCGTGATGAGCGAGATGTTGACGTAACACATCTCGAGCTCGCGCGCAAGGTAGGCTTCCGGGTACTGCGTCATGTTGATCACTTCCCAGCCGTGCGAGGAGTACCAGCGGCTCTCGGCCACGGTCGAGAAGCGCGGGCCTTGTATGGTGACGACCGTGCCGTGGTCGTGGCAGACGATGCCAGCGTCTTGGATGATGCGGACGGCGAGCGGGCGCAATTGCGAGCAGTATGGATAAGCGAAGGAGACGTGCGTTGTCTCGGGCCCGTCGTAAAACGTGTCCTTGCGCCCGTTCGTGCGGTCGACGAGCTGGTCGCACACGACGAAGTGCCCGGGCTTGACATCCGACTGCAACGATCCGGCAGCGCACGGACCGATGATGCGTTGCACGCCGAGAGATTTCATCGCCCAGAGGTTGGCGCGATAGTTGATCATGTGGGGCGGCAGCGAATGCGCGTGCCCATGCCGAGGCAAGAAGGCAACCCGACGGCCGGCGATGGTCCCGAGCGCGAGCTGATCGCTCGGTGCGCCGTAGGGAGTGTCGACG
>DASPVP010000072.1:0-7996 GCA_035622315.1 Candidatus Acidiferrales bacterium
CTGAAATGCTTCCCACTGCTCTGGTGCGCTGCGCTCTGCGTCTTCGATCTGCAGCTCGCGCGCCTTGGCGATGTATCTCGCGAGAAAACGATCGCGGTCGGTCTCCTGCTCGAAGTAGTCGAGCGGCACGTATCGCGAGCCGTCTGCGAGCACATACGAGGGCTGCGGCAAGTGCGTTGGCGTTTCAGCCAAGAGTCGAAAGTGCGCCTTGATGTAGGCGATATCCAACGGGTCTGTCACCGGTGGGAGCGATTTGATCGTGTCGGCCATGCCCTGCGCCTTTCATCCAGAAAATTGCGGGTCGCCTCGAAGATTTCCCGCGCCAAGCGGGGCAAAGAGCTGCTCGGGCGAAGCGAAGCGCCACGTGCGTCCCGTCATCAAGGCTACATTCATAGCGGCCGTCGTTTTGAGTTTCGCGTCGGCGATGACGCGGCCGTGGCTCTCCTCGCCTCCGCACGCGGCGGCTGCCTCCGAGCCTTCGTCGACACCCGTGGCCGCGCTCACGATCTATCCCCGCGTTGGCGATCCGCGCCCAAGCGACGTCACGCCCCGCGGACCCGGGCTTTTGCTCATGGGCGGCGGCGCAACAGTGGATCCTGCGTTCGTGTGGATGCACGACGTCATCACGGGCAAGCACGGAGTGCGCGGTGGGGATGTCGTCGTGTTGACCGCGGCCTACGGCGATGTCTACACCGGTTATCTAATGAAGGTCGCTCCCTTCAACTCGGTTCGTTCGATCATGGTCGGGCCCCAAGCGACTCGTGCCGATCTGGCGAAGGCCGCTTCGTATGTGGATGAGGCGCAAGGTCTTTTCTTCACCGGTGGTGACCAAGCGGACTATGTGAAATGGAAAGGGTCACCCCTCATTGCGGCCGTGCAGCACCTCTACGACCGTGGCGGTGTGGTAGGCGGCACGAGCGCCGGCCTCGCCATCTTGGGGGAATATGTCTTCGACTCGGTGGCAGACGATGCGCAAAGCGATGCTGACGTACAAACGCCCGATGCGGTGGCAAATCCGGCGGAGTCCACTATCAGCTTCACGCACGCGTTGCTCGACTTCCCGCCCCTGCGCCGCACCATCACCGACTCGCATCTGGTCGTCCGCAACCGCGTCGGTCGGACGATGGTCTTCCTCGCGCGGCTGCAGGCGCTGACACCAGATCCGATACTCGGCATCGGTATCAACGCCGGCACGGCGATCGTCATCGACCCGCACGGCATCGGCACGCTCATGCTCGAGCACCGTCAGGGGGAAGCGCTGCTGTTGCGGCTGACGCAGAAGACGCCGATCGTTGCCGGAAAGCCGTTCGAGGCCCACGGCATCCGCGTCACTCTGCTCGACCGCGACGGGCAGCGCGTGAACTTCACCACGTGGTGCGCGAGCGCGCCGACCTTCTTGGTCAACGTCGACGGCGCAAAGCCGCCCTACTACTCGCCGAATCCATACGTCGCGCCGCTGGACGCAACCATCCCCAGTTGTCGTTAGGGGACTGCTCCCCTCGTCGATTGCAACCTTTCACCGCTTCGGCGCTGCCCTAGAAGAGGTGTTGCGTCTGCGGCGGCGTCAATAGGCGAGCATGGCGGTTTCTGCGGCCAGGCGTCCGGGCGTCAACATCTTCGATACCTCGCGGCCTCTCTGGCAATGGTTCGCGATCTTTCTCGTCCCGGTGATGATCGCCAACATCCTTCAATCGGCGTCGCAGACGTTCTCCGCCATCTTCCTCGGGCGCATGATCGGGGTCAACGCCCTGGCGGCCGTGTCCGCCGTCTTCCCCATCATCTTCTTGCTGTTTGCATTCCTCATCGGTCTTGCGAGCGGGAGCTCCGTGCTCATCGGTCAGGCGTTCGGCGCGAAGGACGAACATCGCGTGAAGAAGATCGCGGGGACGATGCTCGGCGCGACGCTCGCGCTCGGTATCATCGTTGCGATCATCGGTTTCCTCGTCTCGCCGCACCTGCTGGCGGCGCTGCGAACGCCTGGCAACATCATCGCGCAAGCGGACGCGTACGCGCGCGTGATCTTCCTGGTCATGCCGATCTTCTTCCCATATCTGGCGTACACGACGTTCATGCGGGGCACGGGGGACTCGCAGACGCCGCTGTACTCGCTCATCGTAAGCACGGTGCTGACGATCTTGCTCACGCCGGCTTTCATCCGCGGTTGGTTCGGCTTGCCGGAGCTCGGCGTCGTCAGCCCGGCGGTGGCTGGCGTGATCGCGAATGGCACCGCGCTGCTCGCGCTCGTTCTCTACTTACGGCACCTCCGGCATCCGTTGCAGTTCGATGCCGAAATGGCCCGCGACATGCTCATCGACTGGCACATCCTGTGGCAGGTCGTACGCATCGGCGTCCCCACCGGCGTTCAGGTCATCATGGTCTCGCTCGCTGAGATCGCGGTCATCTCGTTCGTGAACCGCTTCGGCTCGAGCGCCACGGCCGCGTACGGCGCGGTCAACCAGGTGGTCAACTACGTGCAGTTCCCGGCGATCTCGATCGGGATCACGGCGTCGATCTTCGGCGCGCAGTGCATCGGCGCGCGCCGCGAGGACATGCTCGGCAAAGTCGTCCGCTCCGCCGTCGCCATGAACTACATCATCGGCGGCGTGCTGATCGGAACGTGCTATCTCTTCGCGTGGGATATTTTGGGCTGGTTCATCACCGATCCGGGTACGCTGCATATCGCGCACACTCTGATCATGATCGTGCTCTGGTCGTACCTGCTGTTCGGCAACAGCGCCGTGATCAGCGGCGTGGTGCGCGGCAGCGGCGATGTCATCGTGCCCATGCTGAACGGCATCTTCTCCATCTGGGGCGTCGAGGTGCCGTCGGCCTACATCCTCATGCACGTCTTCGGCTTGAACGGCGTTTGGATGGGCTATCCGATCTCGTACATCGTCGTGTTGAGCTTGCAGTACAGCTACTACCACTTCTTCTGGCGGAAGCGGGTTCACAAACGGATCGTGTAGTCACAGACGTCACCGTCCAAACGGCATTCGAGCGCCAGCGCGCGGCGTTCGCGCTCGATGCGTGGCCGAGTTACGAGGTCCGCGTGCAGCGCCTGCGCGCGCTCGAAGCGGTGATCCTCACGCACCAAGAAGCCATCCCTAAAGCGCTCGACCTCGATTTCGGCGGCCGCTCGCGTCATGAGTCGACCTTCATCGACGTCTTCGCTCCGCTGTCGTCCGTGCGGTACGTACGGAAGAATCTGCGCGCGTGGATGGCGCCGCAGCGGCGACGCGTCGAACTCTTCTTACAACCTTCTCGGGCAGAGGTGCGCGTCCAGCCTAAAGGCGTCGTGGGCATCATCGCGCCGTGGAACTATCCGTTCTACCTCGCGCTCGCACCGCTCGCCGCGGCCATCGCGGCCGGCAATCGGGTACTGCTGAAACCATCGGAGGTCGCGCCGAGATCCGCCGAGCTGATCTCACGCATGCTGGCCGAAGCGTTCGATGAAGATCTCGTCGCCACGCTGACCGGTGGCCCAGAGATCGCGCAGGCCCTCGCCGCACTGCCGCTCGATCACCTCTTCTTCACCGGATCCGCGTCTATCGCAAGGTCCATCTTGCGCGCGGCGGCGGAAAACCTCACGCCGGTCACCCTCGAGCTGGGCGGCAAGTGCCCCGCGATCGTGCATGCGGACTATCCCGCAGCACGCGCCGCCAAGCGCATCGTGGTCGGCAAGTTCTTCAATGCGGGCCAGACCTGCGTCGCGCCGGATTACGTGCTCGTGCAAGCGGAACGGCGCGACGCTCTGGCGGCGGCGATCGAAGCCGAAGTGAGCCGGTCCTATCCGAAGGTCTCGGGCAACGGCGACTACACGGCTATCATCGACGCGCGCCACTGGGCTCGCTTAAGCGAATTGATTGACGACGCGCGGAATCACGGCGCGACGATCATGACGATCGATCCAGGTGCTGGCCAGCAGGACGCAGGCGAGCGCCGCATGTCGCCGACGCTCGTGCTCGCAGCAGACGAGCGCATGCGCGTTATGCGCGAGGAGATTTTCGGTCCGGTGCTGCCGCTCGTGACGTACGAGAGGCTCGACGATGCGATCGCCTTCGTCAATCGCCGTGCCCGGCCGCTCGCGCTGTACTACTTCGACGATCGCGGCGAACGAGTAGAGCGGGTCTTGTCGCGTACCATGTCGGGAGGAGCGAGCGTGAACGAGACCGCGCTGCACGTCTTGGACATGGATCTGCCGTTCGGGGGCATCGGACCGAGCGGCATGGGCGCCTACCACGCCCAAGCCGGCTTCGAGACCTTCTCCCATCGCAAGGCGGTGTTGCTGCGCGGCCGTCCGAACACCGCCGATCTGCTCGCGCCCCCCTATGGCAAGCTGTTCGATCGAGTGATGCGTTTCTTGATCGGGTCTTGAGACGGGAAAGGGGGCGATTTCAATCGCCTCCTACATAGCGTCGGAGTCGGCGATGCGGCGCAAGACACCCGTGAGCGCAGCACGTTCGCGCGGCGACAATCGGTCGAGCACGCGGAAGACCGCGGATCGTTTGTAGTCGTCTTGGACCTGGGCACCGATCTTGCGCCCTTTGGCGGTGAGGCGGACGTAGCGGACGCGGCGGTCGTGCGGTGCGCTGGCGCGCTCGACGAGCCCGGCTTTCTCGAGCCGGTCGAGCATGGCGGACAGGTTGCCTGCGTCGCAACCGCATTTGCGAGCAAGGTCGCCTGCAGTGACATGTTCCGACTGGTACAGATGCCAGACCGCGATCGCCATAGGCTTGGACACGAGGCCTTGGCGGCTTGCAATGCTCCGCAGACCATCCATGACTGATTCGCCGGCGTCGATCAGCGCGCGAACGGTCGGGAAATGCAGTTTCTCCCAACCGTCCGGTCCGACAGAGCTAGAGGTCTTTGCGTTTTTTGCAGAGCGTCTTGACATGTTTGTATATTACAAGTATATTACAGAAAAGTGAGATGCTTGTAAAGCACAAATAATAGTATCATAGAGGATAGCGTTCATGCAACCCGCACCCGTCGTCACCTCGCTTCTCGACCCCCTGACAGACATCACCCGAGCGCGCCTCCGCAGCGGGATCCGTCAGCATATCGCACGCGGTGACCTGCTCCACATCATCGATCTGAGCTCGGTCGAACAACTCGACTCGCCGACGCTGGCAGAGCTGATCCGCGCGCGACGGAACCTGGCCGAAGTGGGTGGCATGGTGGCTCTCGTCGCCGCGCAGCCGTCGATCTTGCGACTGCTCACCGTCGCCGGCCTCGACCGCATCTTCACCGTTTTTGCAAGTCGCTCCGAGGCGCTCGCTGCGCTCTCATCGACGGATCTCATCCCAGCGTAAGGGTGAGCCGGCCACCAAGGAGCGGCGACCGGCTCATCCATGTGACCTGATGCCCTCGCAGCGCTGGCTGTAATCGGCGTCACAGCGGCGAATCCATATGGCATGACCTGCATCGTACGTAGCAACTCGTGAGCCCAGCGAGCAAGCTCGCTTCCTTGCGATGCTCGCGCTGCGAGCGCAGCTACGACGCAGATGCCGTCGCGCAGCTGTGCGAATGCAAGAGTCCCTTGCTCGCGCAATACGATCTGGAAGCTGCCGCCCAGACGATGACGCATGCTTCATTGAAGGAGCGGCCGGACGGTCTGTGGCGTTATCGCGAGTTGCTACCGGTGCGGCGCGACGACGCGATGGTGTCGCTCGGGGAGCGCATCACGCCGATCCTCGCAGCGAGGCGTTTCGGCGAGCAGCTCGGTTTGAACCAGCTCTTCGTCAAAGACGAGGGGACGTTGCCGACCGGGAGCTTCAAGGCGCGCGGAGCCGCGGTCGGTGTCTCTCGCGCGCGCGAGCTTGGCATTACATCGTTCGCCATGCCGACGAACGGTAATGCGGGCGTCGCATGGTCCGTGTACGGTGCGAGCGCCGGGCTTACAGCGACGATCGTCATGCCGAAGGCGGCGCCGGCGGAATATCGGACTCAGTGCGCCGATGCCGGCGCGCGCGTGGTCCTGGTCGATGGTTTCATCGGGGACGCCGGCCGGGTGGTCGCGCAGGCCGCGGCCGAGGACGGGATCTTCGACGCCTCGACGCTCAAAGAACCGTATCGTATCGAAGGCAAGAAGACGCTCGGGTTCGAGATCGCCGAGCAATTCGATTGGCAACTTCCCGAGACGATCGTGTACCCGACAGGCGGGGGCGTCGGCTTGATCGGCATGCACAAGGCATTTGGCGAGCTGCGCGCGACGGGGTTGCTCGCGGGGCCCCTGCCGCGCTTCATCGCGGTGCAGTCCGCCGGATGCGCCCCGATCGTAGCCGCATGGGAGGCCAATCGCGAAAGCTCCGAGGCCTGGGCCGATCCGAACACGGTCGCGTTCGGGATCAACGTGCCAAAGGCGCTCGGCGATTTCTTGATCTTACGAGCGCTGCGGGAGAGCGGCGGCTCAGCGATCGCGGTCGAGGATGCCGACACCATCGAGGCTCAGCGTGTGTTCGCACGCTGCGAAGGCTTCGCGGCGTGCCTTGAAGGGGCGGCAGCCCTCGCCGGGGTCGCAGCCATGGCCCGCGCCGGCGTACTTCGACCCGACGAGCGGACGCTTGTCATCAACACCGGAACCGGCCGCATCCAGTAGGGACCTCCTCGCCGCGAGCCCGAAGGCTCTCGGATGCGCAAAGTCAACACGAATTCAATCGAGCGCGATAGCTGGTCGTCACCGAAGGGGACCATGGCCGGCGAGGGCGTGGAAATCTCGATCGCGCTCGGTCGCAACCCCAAGTCGACGGATCTGCTCGAACGCCATCCGTTCGACGTCGAGATCCTTCACGTTCCGCCCGGCAAGGCGCCCTATCCTTATCACGCACACAGCGCTCAGTGGGAGTTCTACCACGTGATCTCTGGGAGCGGCAGCGTGCGCCACGACGGTGGGACCGACCGTGTGATCGCAGGCGATGCGTGTATTTTCAAGCCTGGTGAGGCGCATCAGTTCTTCAACGACGGCAAGGAACCGCTCGTGCTTTACGTCGTCGCCGACAACCCCGTAAGCGAGTGCTGCCACTATCCCGATAGCGGCAAGTGGTCCGTGCCTATTCCGGAGCGGCGTCTCTTGCGCGGCGAACCGTTGGACTACTTCGACGGCGAGGAGTGAGCAGATAACCGGCTAGGGCCTTGCTCGAGCCTGCAGACTACTGCGGCTGATACGTGCCGAAGCTCCAGACGTGGCCTTCGGGATCGGCGAGCGAGAACTCGTGGGAGCCATACTCCATCTCGGTCGGCTCTCGCAGTATGCGCGCGCCGGCGTTTTTCGCTCGTTGATAGTGGGCGTCGACATCTCCTGACGTCGCGCAGGCGACGTACAGGGTTGTGCTCACGCCGCCGAGATCTTTCGGGCTGCGGCCAAACGCGTCGGGTTTCGACGACCCGAGCATGATCACGTTGCCGTCAAGCCAGAGCTCGGCGTGCGCGATGGTTCCATCCTCGTTCGCGTTGACTTCGCGCTCCTCGCAACCGAGGGCGGCGCATAGCCAGGCGATCGCGGCTTTGGCATCGTTGAAGCGCAGCGCCGGGTAGATGCGCTGCGTCGCAATCGATTGTGTCTTGCTCATCGGCCGAGGGTTGGCGTCAGGCCGGGCCGGGCCCTTTGGCCGCACTCGTTGCGCCCGCCGTGACTTGGGACTTGACACCGGCTGGTAAAAATGATATTTAGTCAAGTGACCAATACGTACGACTAATACGCAGACCCCAAACCGTCTTCAAGACCGCAGGCCGGGATTCTAGCACGCGAACTCGCATCCGGACCTGAAGGAGGGCCGCCATCAAAGCCACGCCGCGCGAGCGCGTCGGCATCACGCCGGCGAGAGAAGAGGCAGAGCAGGCGTTCTTGGACGCATCTGAGCGGCTGCTCGTGAGCGTCGGCTACGCCGGCATCAGCACGCGCAAGATCGCGGAAGAGGCGGGGTTGAACCACGGGCTCGTCCACTATTATTTCGGATCGATGCAGGAGCTGCTGCTCCAAGTGCTCGAGCGCTACACC
>DASPVP010000073.1:0-23790 GCA_035622315.1 Candidatus Acidiferrales bacterium
GGCAGGGTCGTTTCGGGTGAGCTCCATGCGGGCGAGACGGTCGAGGCACAGGTGGATCCCGCTTGGCGTCGTGAGGTGCGCCGCCACCACAGCGTCACCCACCTGCTCCAGCGCGCGCTGAAGGAGGTCGTCGGCGACGCCGTGGCTCAGCGAGGAAGCGCAGTGTTCCCAAGCCACACGCGGTTCGACTTCGATTCACCGCAGGGCGCGCTGCGGCGCGATCAGGAGCGCGCCGTCCAAGCGCGGGTGAACGAGCTCATCCGCGCCGACTATCATCGGGACGTCCAGACCATGCCCTTTGACGAGGCAGTCGCGCGCGGCGCTATCTATATGAAGGGAGAGCACTACGGCGACGTGGTGCGCGTCGTCTCCTTCGGTCCGAGCGTAGAGCTGTGCGGCGGAACGCACGTCGCGTCCACGGGTGAGATCGGGCTCTTCGTCTTGACCGGTGAATCCGCCATCGCTGCGGGGGTGCGACGGGTTGAAGGCGTGGTTTCTGAAGCAGCCGATGCTTGGATCGCGCGCTTGCGCGACGCCGTCGAACAGACCTCCGCAGCCATGTCCGTGCCTGCGGACAAGCTCGCGGATTCCGTGACCCGTCTAGCGCACGAGCGGCGCGATCTCGAAAAGCGCGTAGAGGTCATGCAGGCGAAGGTGGCTGCCGCAAACGTGGACGATCTGCTCGCAGGCGCGAAGTCGATCGACGGCATCCCCTATCTGGCCGTGCGGGTGGATTCCAGTTCTTCGGTGCGTGCAACGGCAGACGTCATCCGAAGCCGATTCCAAAAGGGCGTTCTTGCGGTCGTTGGCGGAGAAGATGGCAAGGTCTCGGCGCTCGTCACGGTCGGCGAGGACGCGCAAGCCCGGGGTGTCTCCGCGCAACGGCTATTGGCTGCGATCATGCCGCTCGTCGGCGGAAAAGGCGGCGGTTCTGCAGCGGCGGCGCAAGGCGGCGGTCGCAACGCTGCCGGCATCGCAGCGGCGCTCGAAGCGGTGCCTGCCGCCCTCAAGGCGGCGCTCAATGGCTAAGGCGCTTTTCCTTTTAGCGCTCTCTCTTCTGCTGATCGGCGCGAGTGCCGGGCCGTCGCTCGACTCCTATCGCACAGCTCTCGCGGCGCGAAAAATCCCCACCTTCATGGAGTTCTCCTACACGGTCACGCGCAGCGGACCCGACCGGATCGTGACGGAGCAGCACCGCGTCTATTGGTCGAGCGCAGGCGAGGAGCGAAACGATACGATCGCGGTGAACGGCACCCCCGTGGTTCCGGCCCCGTCGCAGACGATCCATCGTGCGCCCTGGCCATACGACCCGCAGCAGTTTGCCGTTTCCGCGGATGACTACGACGCCACGCCGGCGGGCATCGCGATCGTCTCCGGCAGGCGCGCGTACGCGTTCGCCCTCGCGCGTGGCTCGCCCGCCGACTTCATGCAAAAGTCGATCTACGTGGACGTCAAGACGCACCTGCCGCTGCGCCAAACATTTGCCGTCGCAGGCGAAGACTGCGAGGGAGCGGGTTCCATCGATTTCGGACCGTTCAGCGGCTACTGGCTGCCGAGCTTCGTATCGGTCACGTGCACGCAGGCTGCTTCCGGCGCCTCGCCCCCACCGATCTTCAAAGAGTCCATCCGCTTCACGGGCTATCAGTTCCCAAGTGTCATCCCTCCCGATGTCTTCGGGCAAAGCGGTGCGCCCCAAGACGCCGCAGGCAGCGGACAATGAACGACGACGCGCAGGCACGCCGCCGCTTCTGGCGCGGGTTCTGCGTGTTTTCCATCTCGCTCGCCGTCTACCTCATTTCGACCGGCTTGCGCAACACGCTTTACGACAACCACGTCCTGCTTGCGAACGCCTTTCTCCACGGGCGGGTGTGGATACCGAGCCAGCCCCCCGGCATCGATGCGCTCTTGTACGGCGAGCATTGGTACATCATCGAAGGGCCGATGCCGGCCATCCTCCTTTTGCCTTTCGTGGCGATTTTCGGTCTCGCGACCAATCAAGTCATCATCGGCGCTGTCTGCGCCGCCATCGCCGTCACCGCGGCCGACGTGCTCTTCGAGCGCATGGGGATCGCGGAGCCCGCGCGAACCGCGCTCGTCATTTTCGCCGGCTTCGGCACGGTGATGTGGTGGTCGACGGCATTCGGAGCCGTGTGGATGTTCGCACACGTCGTGGCGGTGATGTTCGCCCTGCTCGCCATCGCCGAGTCGTACGGCAAAGCGCGGCCGTGGCTGGTCGGCCTGCTGCTCGCGTGCGCCGCGCTCACGCGCTTCCCCATGGTCCTCGCGGCGATCCCGATAAGCTATTGGATCTTCGCGCGTAGCGATCATGACGTGCGCACGATCCGCAGCTTCCTCGTCGGTTTTGTGCCGCTCTTCGTCCTCTACGTCCTCTACAACGAAGCGCGCTGGGGCACGCCGAACGACATCGGCTACACGGTCTGGTATCACCAAGATCAAGTCGGCGAGCCAACGGGTCCTCCGTTCAAGCTCGAGTATCTCCCCTTCAACCTCTATAGCTTTTTCGTGATGCCCTATCAGTTCTTGACGGGCTTCCCGTGGCTCAAACCGACGTCGCTGGGCGTGGCGCTGACATTTACGAGTCCCGCGCTCTTGCTCGCGTTTGGCGCGGAGGCGCGGACCCGTGAGGCGCTCGTCTGGTGGACGGCGACCATCTTCACCCTGGTGCCCTCGCTTTTGTACTATGTGAACGGGTTCGAGCAATTCGGCATGCGGCACAGCCTCGATTTCTTGCCCTTCGTGCTGCCGCTCGTGGCACGCGGCATGCAGCGCTTTCCCACGGTGCTCTCGTATGCGCTCATCGCTCTGTCGGTCGCGTCCAACGCCTATGGCGTTTGGTATTCGTGGACGTATCATGCGTTCGCCGTCGTGCCGCGTTAGCATCACAGAGCGCAGCCGTGACGTTAAGAGTGCTTAATCTGTCGGCGAGGGCGAGAGGTCTGGGCGCGGCCGGGCGAAGAACGCGCGAAGCATGACCGAAGCACGTCCCACAAGGCTTCCGAAGATCTTGGTCGTGGACGACGAGGCGACCATCCTTCAGACGCTGCGCTTCAACTTGGAGCGCAACGGCTATGCGGTGTGCACGGCCGGCGACGGTCGCCAGGCTCTCAGCGTTGTCGAGACGGAAAAACCTGACCTTGTGCTCCTCGATATCATGCTGCCGATCCTCGATGGGATCGAAGTATGCCGCGAGATCCGCCGTCGCTCCACAGTCCCGGTCCTCATGTTGACGGCGAAAGATCAGGAGATTGACAAGGTGCTCGGCCTCGAGATCGGTGCTGACGACTACATCACCAAACCATTCTCGATCTACGAACTGCTCGCGCGGGTGAAAGCGCACCTGCGCCGCCTCGCGCAGCCGAACGCGCAGGTCACGGGAAGCATTTTACGCGGTGGGCCGATCGAGCTCGAGTTCGATCGCCAACGCGTCACCAAAGCGGGCAAGACGATCGACCTCGCGCCGAAAGAGTTCGGACTGCTCCACGTGCTGCTCCAGCACAAAGGTCGCGTGGTGACGCGTCAGGTGCTGCTCGACCGCGTGTGGGGATTCGACTTCTACGGCGATCAGCAGACGGTCAACGTGCACATCCGCTGGCTCCGGGAAAAAATCGAGGATGATCCCAACGACCCCAAGCACATCATCACGGTTCGCAGCCGGGGCTACCTCTTCAGAGACTGATCGCGAGCGCGCTGTGGCCGTACGGATCTTGTTGGGCGCCGCCCTCGTCACGATCGTGCTTGCCGTCTTTTTCACCGCGGCGCACCCGGGGCCGCTACGCGATCTGATCCTGGTGCTCGCACTCGTCGTGGCACTCGCGCTCGCGGCCTTTCTTGCGCCGACGCTGGGGCCGCCGGCGCAGCCTGGAACGGATGAAAAATCGGCCTCAGAGGGCGGTTCTTTAGGCTTCGACGACATCATCGATGCGTTGCCTGTCGGGGTGCTCACGATCGGCGCGGACGGCCGGATCGGCGTGTTCAACACCGCTGCCGGAGAGATTTTCGGCGTCGCATCCTCGCGTGCTGGCGGACGGGCGCTCATCGAGATCGTGCGCAACTCCGAATTGGATAGACGCGTGAGCGGATCGCTGCGCAATGGCACCGCACAGACGGCGGAGATCGTCCACTCGGGCGCTGCCGAGCGGCGCTTGCTCGTCACGACGCGACCGCTCAACGGCGACCCCCGCAGCGGCGTGGTCGTCATCGTCTCGGATCAGACGCGCATGAGAGAGCTCGAGGCGTTGCGCCGTGAGTTCGTCTCGAACGTGTCGCACGAACTGCGCACGCCGCTCACCGCCGTGAAGCTCATGGTCGAGACGCTGCAAAGCGGCGTGGATCAAACCGCACGCGAGCAGTTCCTGCGCAGCATGGCGGACGAGACGGAGCGCATGATCGCGCTCGTCGAAGATCTGCTCGACCTCGCCCGGCTGGAGAGCGGGAAACTCGAGTTGCGGCTCAGCGAGGTGGACGTCGCCGACCTCTGTCGCCAAGCGGTTCAGGCGCAACGCGCCCGCGCGCAGAGCGGGCAGATCGACCTCGTCTGCTCGACGTCGGAGGAACGGCTCGTCATCGCGGCCGATCGCGACAAGCTGTATCAAGTCGTGATCAACTTGCTCGACAACGCGCTCCGGCACACGCCTCCGGAGGGCACAGTCACGCTGCGCGCGACTCGCGAGAACGGAGAACTCGCGATCGAGGTGGCGGACACCGGGACCGGCATCCCCTCGAGTGCGCTGCCGCACATCTTCGAGCGCTTCTTCGTCGTCGATCCGGCTCGCACGCGAGGGCACTCCGGAACGGGTCTTGGACTTGCCATCGTCAAGCATATCATCGAAGCGCACGGCGGCACGATTGTCGCACGGAGCGAGCTCGGCGCCGGTTCGATCTTCCGTTGCGTGCTGCCGGCCTAGTTTACAAAGATGCCATGCGAGCCTATAATGCAAGATAGCCGAAGAATCGAGGAAACACACCGTGGGCCGTGAGGACTTTCACCGCATACTCGACGAGACGCAGCAGAACGTGCTGCGCATGGGAAGTCTCGTCGAGGAGGCGATCACCAAGGCGGTCGACGCGCTCACCCGCAATGACGTGAAGCTCGCCGAAGAGATCATGCGAGCCGACGATTACATCGATGACCTCAATGTGCTCATCGAGACGAACTGCCTCAATCTGCTAGCCTTGCAGCAGCCAATGGCGAGCGACCTGCGCACCATCGCCGCCATGCTCGACATCATCATCGACCTAGAGCGCATCGGCGACCACGCCTGCGACATCGCGCAGATCACGAAGAACTTGGCAAACGAGCCGCAGCTCAAGCCGCTCGTGGACATCCCGCTCATGGCCGCGAAGGCCCGCGAGATGCTCCGCGAGTCGCTCGACGCCTTCTCGCATCGTGATGCGAATATCGCCCATGCCGTGCCGCAAAAGGACGACGAGGTCGACCGGCTCTACCGCAAGGTCTTCGCCGAGCTCATCCAGTTCATGGCAAAGGACCCCAAGGCCATCGGACGCGCGAGCAATCTGCTGCTCGTGGCGTTGTACTTGGAGCGCATCGCCGACCACTCGACCAACATCTGTGAACGGGTCGTGTACATGGTCGAAGGTGTGCCGAAGAAGCTCAAGCGTTCGGTCATCGACTTCGACCAGGCTATCGCGCACAGCGACGAGATCATGCAGACGGGAACGGCGAGCGAACAAGCCGCGGGATCCTAAATCGGGTGAGCGAGAAGCGGCTGCCCGACGTCGAGGTCAATCCAGTAGGGTTTACGCCTAGATATGCTTGGGAAGACCCCGCGCAGAGCGACAGAGAAGGCCACGGCAAAGGCACGGGTTTGAGCGCTTGGGTCGTCGTCGCGATCGCCATCGTCTCGTTGGCTGTCGTGGTGACGCTCGTCGTCGGCATGATGCACCACTAGCCCCATTCGCGGGCGTAGCATCCGTGCCGCCGAACAGGTCTTATAGCAGTCGCCCTTAAAATGCGGCCCGCCCCTTTGTCTCAGCCGCTTTGGAAGCTCACCGCCAAGTGTAAAAATCGCGCGTCTTAACCTTCCTTAAGGTCGTCTTAACCTCTCGTTGACGTGGCTCGGCTATCGTCGCTTTCAGAAACCTTCGTGCGCCTACCATCCCGACAGGAGCAAACAGTGAATCGCAAACGTCTCTTTTCGATTTGCGCCGCGCTCGGCGTTACGCTGGCAGCGGGCGCGGTCGCCTTCGCGGACGAGCAGCTCACGGGCGCTGGCTCGTCGTTCGACAACCCGTTCTTCCAACGGGCGTTCTACGAGTACAGCCGCAGCGTGAACACCGGCATCCAAGTGAACTACCAGAGCATCGGCTCGGGCGGCGGCATCCAGCAATTCACCGCGAAGACGGTGGATTTCGGTGCTTCCGACGTGCCCTTGCAGCCTGCCGAGATGAAGGCGGCTCAGGCTTCGGGCGGCAACGTCGTGCAGATCCCAGTCACTCTCGGCGGCGTCGCCATCGCCTATAACGTTCCCAACGTCAATACCGGCGTGAAACTCACCTCGGACGTGCTGGTCGACATCATGCTCGGCAACATCACGAACTGGAATGATCAACGGATCTCGCGGCTCAATCCGGGAGTGAGCTTCCCCAATCTACCGATCGTCGTGGTGCATCGTGCAGACGGCAGCGGCACGACGTACATCTTCACCGACTACCTGAGCAGAGTCAGCGCCGACTGGAAGACGAAGGTCGGAAACGCAAAGGTGGTCAACTGGCCGGCGCCGTCCTCCGTCGGCGCAAAGGGCAACGAAGGCGTCGCGGGTCAGATCCGCAATACCCCCGGTGCGATCGGCTACATCGAGCTTGCCTACGCGCTGCAGAACCAGATTACATACGCGCAGCTGCGCAACGCTTCTGGGCAGTACGTATCTCCAACGCTGGCCACCGTTCGCAATGCCGCTGCGAACAAACCAAACGTAAATCCGAACGACTTCTCGATCGTCAACATGCCGGGCGCCAACAGCTATCCGATCTGCGGCTACTCGTGGGTGATGCTCTGGCAGAACCAGACGGATGCAGGCAAGGGCCAAGCGCTCGTTGGGCTGTTCCGCTGGTTGGTGACAGACGGACAGACGTTCGCGGTCCGGGTGAACTACGTCAGCCTGCCGCAAAACGTCCAGGCCGAAGCGACCAAGGCGCTCGCGAGCATCCACGTCTAGCGCTCGACAACCAAAACGACCAAACGTTGAAGGCGGTGCGCCCACGGCAGGTAAACCAGCGCATCGCCTTCTCTCACACACGTTGACCATGGGTGGACCGCAGTAGATGTCGCAGGACGGGGTCGAAGTGGCGAGCATCCCAGCCGTCGTCGGTCCGCTGCGCGTGCGGCCGTCCTCGAATCCCATCGGCGACCGATTGGTCCTCGGGGCCTTTTCGCTCGCCGCCCTGCTCGTGCTCTTGCTCGTCGTCGCGCTCTTCATGACCCTCACCGTGGCTGCGTGGCCTGCGATCAAGACCATCGGCCTCGGCGCCTTTCGCAGCGTCACATGGGATCCGACGAACGGCAAGTTCGGGATGCTCTCGTTCATCTACGGCACGATCGTGACGTCTGCGATCGCGCTGCTCTTGGCGGGTCCCATCGGCATCGGTGCAGCGTTGCTCCTCGCGGAGGTCGCACCACGGCGGCTGGCAACTCCCGTCGCGATGCTCATCGAGCTCTTGGCAGCTGTGCCGAGCGTCGTCTACGGCATCTGGGGATTGTTCGTGCTCGCGCCGGTCATGCGCAACGTGATCGAGCCGGCGCTGGGGCACGCGCTCGGCTTCTTGCCCCTCTTCCAAGGGTATTTCTATGGGGTCGGCATGCTCACGGCCGGCGTTTTGCTCGCGATCATGATCCTGCCCACCGTGTCCGCGATATCGCGCGACATCTTCGAAGCGGTCCCACGCGATCAACGCGAGGCGATGCTCGCGCTCGGCGCGACGAAATGGGAGGTGCTCACGCGAGCGGTCATCCCATACGCGCGGTCCGGCATCATCGGCGCGATCGTCTTGGCGCTGGGCCGGGCGATCGGTGAGGCGATGGCGGTCACCATGGTGATCGGCAACAAGCCGGCTATCTCGGCTTCGCTCTTCGCGCCCGCATACACCCTTGCATCGGTGCTCGCGAACGAGTTCACGGAGGCGACCGGTCAACAGTACCTCTCGGCGCTCATCGGCATCGGCTCGATGCTTTTCATCGTCAGCATGATCGTCAACATGCTCGCGCGCTTGCTCGTCCGCGGCGCGGCCGGACCGAGAACCAAGAGGGTCTGATGCCGTTGCAGATCCGCCAAGCCTGGAACGCGCTGATGCTCACCGTGACGTGGCTGTGCGCCGGCGTCGCGGCGGCGATGCTCGCGTTCATCGTCATCTACGTCATCCAGCGCGGTGGCCCAGCGCTCAGTGTCAATTTCTTCACGCACCTGCCAACGCCCGTCGGTGTGCCGGGCGGCGGAGCCGCAAACGCGATCGTTGGTTCGCTGATGATCATCGCGATGGCGTCGATCATCGCCATTCCGATCGGCGCGCTCGCGGGGATCTACCTTGCGCTCTTGGGGCGGGGCTGGCTCGCGCAGGGCGTGCGTTTCTTCAGCGATGTGCTGACCGGCGTGCCATCGATCGCGATCGGCGTTTTCGCCTACACGATCATCGTCGTGCCGCAGAAGCACTTCTCGGCGAACTCGGCCGCGGTCGCGCTCTCCATCATCATGCTACCGATCATCGTGCGGACGACCGAGGAGGCGGTCAAGCTCGTCAATCCCGCCATCCGTGAGGGCGCGCTCGCGCTTGGGATGGATGCCTGGAAGGCGATCGTCCTCGTGACGGTGCCATGCGCGCGGGCGGGCATCGTCACCGGCGCACTGCTGGGCATCGCGCGCGTGGCCGGGGAATCGGCGCCGTTGCTCTTCACAGCCTTCGGAAGTCAGTTCTGGACGTTGAAACCCGGCGCGCCGACAGCCGCGCTGCCGCTGCTCGTCTTCCAATACGCAATCGCCCCGTACCAGGATTGGCAGCTCGTCGCCTGGGGCGGCGCGCTGACGCTGATCATGCTCGTGTTCTTGCTGAACATCACCGCTCGACTGCTCTTCCCAGCGAAGCTACCGCGATGAACGATGTGATAGCGGCACCAGAAAAATCGCTCTATACCAAGGATTTGAGCGCGTACTACGGATCGCATCTCGCGGTCAAGTCGGTGTCGATGCGCTTCGAGCCTGGGCAGATCACCGCGCTCATCGGGCCGTCAGGCTGCGGTAAATCCACGCTGCTACGATGCCTCAACCGCATGCATGAGATCATCCCAGGCACGCGGGTCGAAGGCAAGGTGTTCCTCGATGGGCAGAACCTCTACGAACCCGGGGTCAATCCCACGGCCATGCGGCAGCGCATCGGGATGGTTTTCCAGCGGCCCAATCCATTTCCGACGATGTCCATCGTGGACAACGTGCTTGCCGGCGTGCGGCTGACGAACATGGCGCGCGGCCGGGCGAGGCTCCACGACATCGCGGAGCAGAGCCTGCGAAAAGCGGCGCTCTGGACCGAGGTCAAGGATAAGCTGCACCATTCCGGAGCCTCGCTCTCGGGCGGCCAGCAGCAGCGACTGTGCATCGCGCGCGCGCTCGCGGTCGAGCCTGAGGTGCTGCTCATGGACGAGCCGGCGTCGGCGCTGGACCCGATATCGACGACGAAGATCGAAGATCTCATGCGGGAGCTCAAAGGTGCGTATACGTTCGTGATCGTCACGCATAACATGCAGCAGGCAGCGCGGGTTTCGGATTTCACCGGTTTCATGCTGGCGAGCGAAGGCGAACCCGGTCAGCTCATCGAGTTCGACGCATCCTCGAAGATCTTCACCACACCGAAAGACAAGCGCACGGAAGATTACATCACCGGCCGCTTTGGATAACGTCCGCTTAACATACCGGTTGTAGAATAGGCGGCGGACGGAGCGATCCGTCTGGAAACGCTCAATCGGTCTCCAAGCGCAACTCCCGAGAGACCGCACCGACACGCCGGTGCGGTCTCGCCGCGTTCAAGCCGTTAACCTTGGCCGCAGAAAGTACGGGATATCTAGTAGCACGCATTAAGCTTCCTTAATCAACAGTTTATTCTGTCTTAACCTTCGGCCCGTACACTGGTCGCGTATCTGCTACGGGCTCTTCCCTTTTCGGACGCGCGACTCTTGAAGCGAGGTTCATCTTCCATGCGACATCATTGGGCGCTTTTTGCAGCGGCATGTTTGTGTTTGTCGGCGGCTACCCCGGTGCTGGCTGACGGCCAAAGCGGGCCGCCTGCTCCTCAGCCGGCGGCGTCGGCAAGCTCGACGAACGGCGCAGACACAAGCCAGACCGGAAGCAACGCCAACGCCGGCACGAACGGCAGCACTGCGAATACGACCGGTAATACATCGGGCAGCAATGGCCTCGGTGTCTCGATGGCGACGGGCGATAACAACCCGTTTGCAGACGTGCCGACCGATTCGTTCGCATACAAGGCGATCGTCCAGCTGCACGATCTGGGTTACCTCAAGGGCTACCCAGATGGCCTCTTCCACGGCCAGCGTGACCTGACTCGATACGAGATGGCGGTCATGGTCGACCGCGTGGTCAGCGAGATGGAGTACCAGCTCCAGGATCCGAACGGCGCGGTGCGCATGAACGCGCAGGCGATCGCCGACGCGCGAGCGCTGCTCGACGAGTATGGCTCGGACATCAAAGATCTGCAGCAAAAAGAGGCCTCTCTCGAGACTCGGATGACGACCGCCGAGACGACCCTCGACCGCATGCAGATCCACGCCTTCGCCTACGTCCGCGCCCCCGGCACGTACACCGAGACCGTCAGCGCCTTCCAGCCGAACGGCACCCCGCTCAAGCCGGGAACGGTCGTGAAAGACGACGCGCAGAGCTACGTGGTAGGCACGAACGGTCGCGGCACGGGCATCGAGGACTTCCGGCTGATCTTCTCCGGTAACCTCGACAAGCAGACAAGCTACGCGGTGCGCGTCGAGAACAAGGACTACTTCGGCCAAGCGAACACCTACGGCATCGATACCACGACGGCGACCCCGTCGGTGACGCTGTACAACAAGGGCGGCCTCTTCTCGCTCAACTACGCATATCTGAAGTATCAGTTCGACCACTCGCCGGTCTACGTCGAGGCGGGCAAGTATACGCTCCGCAGCGACCCGCTCGGTCTCGCCTACGACAACGACTATTACAACGGTGGTCTGCTCGGCTTCAAGAGCCCGAAGGTGTACGGCTGGTTCGGCTTCGGCCAGACCGGCGGTCCCGACCTTGGCAGCACGTCGCCTTTCGCGTACGTCCCAGGCCCCGTGAACGCGGCGTCGGTTCCCAACACGCAGTTCATCATGCTCGCGCATGCTGGCATTACGCCATCGACCAAGGCGCTGGTCACCGGCAGCTGGGTCGAACTGCAAGGTTACAGCAACAACTTCTGGGATAACGCCCAGCAGAAGTACATCCCGTTGCACGCGAACCTCTCGGTCGGCGCGATCGGCGCGAGCTATCAGTTCGTGCCTGTCGTCACGGCGCAGGTGCAGGGGCTGATGCGCTTCGGCAACGATCCTACGACGGGCGTCGGCTGGACCGATAACGATGCCTTCTGGGGCCAGCTGCTCCTCGGACATCCCGCGCCGCTCGCCAACCAGAACTTCGCCGAGCTGGGATGGATCGGCACGGGTGCGCATTCAGTGCTGAACACCGAAACGTTCTTGAACGGCACCCCGTGGTACACGAACTACTACACGGGCCAGGCCAACGACCGCAAGATGGCCTACATCGGTTTGCACCACTGGCTGAACCAGTACATGCGAATCGGCGTCAACTACCAGTACTGGGGCTTGAACACGCCGATCCCGCTCTTCTCCGGCACCGGAATCCCGGCAGGCTCCTACTTGATGAACAACGACAACCGCGCGCTCTTCCTCAACTCGTTCATGCAGTTCTAGCGCGGGGCGGATCGACGGATCCGCAGCCACCAACGCACCAAAGACGCTCCCACGGGCAAGGCCTTCGGGGGCGTCTTTTCGCATGCGCCTGGCCGTGTCTCGCCAGCGGTGAAATCGCAGATGACAGCGAAACCTCGCGTGCAAGTGCGAGGAGACTTCTAGATGAAGGCGGACATGCCGGCGCAAAACCTCGGGCCGCTGCGCACCGATGGCATGCACTACTACAACAACGCGCTCGAGGTCATCGGGTGGACGCCGCTCGTCCGCCTCAATCGCGTCCTTGACGGGCCCGTCTGCATCGCTCTCGCGAAGATCGAGTACCTCAACCCGGGCGGTTCGGTCAAAGACAGGCCCGTGCTCACCATGATCGCGGCGGCCGAGAGCAAGGGGCTATTGCGACCTGGCGGCACGATCGTCGAGGCCACCTCCGGTAATACGGGTACCGGGCTCGCCATGGTTGCAGCCATCAAAGGCTATCGCTGTATCCTCGTCATGCCGGACAAGGTGAGCGACGAGAAGGTCCGGTTGCTACGGGCGTACGGCGCTGAGGTGGTCATCACGCCTACGAGCGCTCCCGCCAGCAGCCCGGAGTCCTACTACGGCGTCGCGGCGCGGCTCGCGAGCGAAATCCCGGGCGCCTTCATGCCAAATCAATTCGCGAACCCGCTCAATCCGAAAGCGCACGAGAAGACGACGGGACCCGAGATCTGGCAGCAGACCGCCGGCAAGATCACGCACTTCGTCAGCGGGATCGGGACCGGCGGAACGATCTCCGGGGTCTCGCATTATCTGAAGCAGCAGAACCCGGCGATCATGGTGGTCGGCGCGGATCCCGAAGGTTCGATCTATTCCGGAGACACCGCGAAGTCGTACAAAGTGGAAGGGATCGGCGAAGATTTTCTTCCGGCGACCGTCGACCTGCGCGCGATCGATCGCATCGAACGCGTCTCCGATAAGGAATCATTTCTCATGACACGGCGTGTCTGTCGCGAGGAAGGTCTGCTCGTCGGCGGATCGTCCGGCACTGCGCTCGTCGCGGCGCACCGGGTCGCCCGCGAGCTCGGACCAGACGCGATCATGGTGGTCCTCTTGCCGGACAACGGCCGGGGCTATCTCTCCAAGATCTTCAACGACGAATGGATGCGGACCAACGGCTTCTTGGGCGAGGTGGGCATCGCCGCGACCGTGGGCGAGGTGCTCCGCGCGAAGGGCGAGCTGCCCAAACTGATCACCGTGTCGCCGAACGACACGGTTCGCCGCGGCGTCGAGCTGATGCGGGAGTTTCAGATCTCGCAGATACCCGTGGTCCAGAACGGCGACATGGTGGGCAGCATCAACGAAGTCGCGGTCATGCAGCTCATCTTCGATCACGCGGACATCGTCCACGCCGAAGTCAAAGACGTGATGGGGCGACCATTTCCGCTGCTCGACGAGAAAGACGAGGTTGCGCGCGCCTACAAGGAGCTCTCGCTCGGTCATGCGGCCATCGTGGTCGCGCACGAGGGCAAAGCCCAAGGCGTGCTGACTAAGATGGACATCATCAACTACCTGTCCGCGACCTGACACGATTCGAAGATGGATTTTGCGACCAAGGCGATTCATGTCGGACAAGAAGCCGATCCGGCGACGGGGGCGACGATCGTCCCCATCTATCAGACCTCTACCTACACGCAACGCGCGCCGGGCCAGCATCTCGGGTTCGACTATTCGCGGACGATCAACCCGACACGTCTGGCGCTCGAGAAATGCCTCGCTTCGCTGGAGAATGCAAGCTTCGGACTGTGCTTTGCGAGCGGCATGGCGGCGACGTCAGCCGCGCTCGACCTCTTAGCCGCAGGCGATCACGCGGTCGTCACCGACGACCTCTACGGCGGCACCTTCCGGTTGTTCGACAAGGTGCTTCGGCGCGACGGCCTGTCGTTCACCTACGTGGATGTCAGCGACCCGGCCACGGTCAGCAGCGCGCTGACCGATAAGACGCGGATGGTCTGGCTCGAGACGCCGACCAACCCGCTCATGAAGCTCGCCGACATACAGGCTATTGCGAGCATCTGTGCGGCGCGCAAGGTCTTGCTCGCGGTCGACAACACCTTCGCGACCCCATATCTGCAAAATCCGCTCGATCTTGGCGCGGACATCGTCGTCCACTCGACGACGAAGTTCATCGGCGGGCACTCAGATACGGTTGGCGGCTTCGTCGCGACGAAGCGCGAGGATCTCCACGTCGCCATGAAGTTCCATCAAAACGCGGTGGGTGCCGTGCCGGGACCTTTCGATTGCTTTCTGATCTTGCGCGGGGTGAAGACGCTCGCAATCCGAATGCGCGAGCACGAAAAAAACGCCCGTGCCGTGGCGGAATTCCTCTCGGCGCGCGACGATCTCGAAGCATTGTATTACCCCGGACTCGCATCCCATCCACAAGCCGCGTTGGCCAAGCGGCAGATGCGTGGATTCGGCGGCATGATCTCATTCGTGCCGAAAGGCGGCGTGCAGCGGGCTCACGCGATCGCGGCGAAGACAAAAATATTTTCACTTGCCGAGAGCCTCGGCGGCGTAGAGTCGCTCATCTGCCACCCGGTGTCGATGACGCATGGTTCGATTCCCAAAGAAGAGCGCGAGGCGCACGGTCTCTCTGACGCGCTCCTGCGGCTCTCGGTCGGGATCGAGTCGAAGGACGACCTCATCGCGGATCTGGCGCAAGCGCTCGAGGCGTGAAGCTTTAGACGACGTAGGACTAGATCGAGTGCGCCAGGCGCTGGCTGATCTCGGCAGCTTCGCTCGCGACTTCAGTCGCGATCGATTGCAGACGCGCTGCGTCGATGTGTCGCGAGAAGCCCGCGACCCACAAGATCGCCACGAGCTTGGCGCCGGGTCCGACGATGGGCGCGGCCGCAGCTCGCACTCCCTCAATATATTCGTCGACATCGATCGCGGCGCCGCGCGCCTGCGTCTCGGTCACCGCACGCCTGTACTCTTCTCGCTCGGTCAGGCTTGCGGGCGTGAAAGCCGGCAGCGTCGTGGTTACGAGGAAGTCGTCGAGCCGCTTGGCATCCCAGGTGGAGAGCAGCGCCTTTCCGACAGCGCCGGCAAGCATCGGGACCGACGATCCCACGGGCGCCGAGATAGACAAGGTCGGACGGCCGTGGACGATGTCGAGGATGGTCACCTGGCCGTCGGCGGGGACGCCGAGAAAGGTGGTCTGTTCGGTCGTTTGCGCCAGCCGCTCGAGCGCGGGTCGCGCGCTCGCGCGCAGATCAGGCGATATGCCAGAGCGCAGCGACAGCGAGGCCAACCGCGGGCCGAGCACATAGCGTCGCGAGCCGTTGGCCGTCTCAAGGACGCCCAGCGCCTCGAGCGTGGTCACGAGGCCATGCACGGTGCTCTTGCCGAGTTCGAGGCGACGAGCGAGCTCAGAGACGCCCAGCGGTTTTTCCGATTGGCTCACGATCTCGAGAAGTTTGAAAGCCTTGAGGACGGCGGGCACTCTGATACCCGCAGCGCCATTGTGAGAACGACTCGCCGACGTCGCGCCGTCGCGATGCCCGTTCTGTGGCGGGAACATCCAACCGGATTTTGCGGTTCAACACGGAGGAGCCTGCCTTGCAAGGGCGCGCTTTGGGACGCGCATAACTAAGGCATTCGGGACATTTCGACCCTTCCGGAGGTTTCCACGTGCAGTTCGAGTCCGAATCGCAGCGCGTCTTAGATACCGCTGCCAAGGCTGGCGCACAATATGCCGACGTGCGATTTGGGGAAACGCGCGACGAGCACATCGAGGTGCGCAACGGCGTCGTGAGCAGCTTGTCGGACGGCACCAGCGCCGGTTTTTCCGTCCGCGCTTTGGTCAATGGCGCGTGGGGCTTTGCTTCGAGCGCCCAGATCACTGACAGTGAACTCGACCGCGTAGCCGCCCTTGCCGTGCAGATCGCCAAAGCGAGCGCGAAAGCGCGCGGGCACGGCATTTCGCTCGTGGCCGCACCCCCCGCCGTCGCGAGCTACGCGACGCCGTTTGAAGTCGATCCCGCCACAGTCCCCCTCGGCGATCGCGTGAACCACCTGCTCGCGGTCGAAAAAGAGGTGCGCGCCGCCAAAGGCGTTACCGTCGCGCGCGCGTGGATGGATATCTGGCGCACGAACAAATACTTCGCGAACTCCGAAGGAAGCAAGATCGATCAGCGCCTGCTGCAGTGCGGCAGCGCGCTCCATGCGCTTGCTGTCGGCGAGCGCGACGTGCAGGACCGCTGCTTCCCCGGCACCGGTGGCCTCTATCAGACCGGCGGCTACGAGATCATCCGCAAAGCGAACCTGCTCGACAACGCGCGTCGCATCGGGGAAGAGGCGGTCGCCCTGATCGACGCCGAGCAGTGCCCATCGGGGACCATGGACATCGTCCTCTCGGGCGATCAGGTGTCGCTGCAGATCCACGAGTCGATCGGTCACGCGCTCGAACTTGACCGCGTGCTCGGATGGGAGGCGAACTTTTCCGGCACCTCCTTCGCCACGCTCGACAAGCTCGGGACCTTCCGCTACGGGAGCGAGCAGGTCAACGTCGTCATCGACATGACATGCCCGCTCGCGCTCGCCACGCACGGCTACGACGATGAAGGTGTCAAGGCGACGCCGGTCGATCTCATCCGCGACGGGATTTTGGTCGGCTACATGGCAGGACGCGACACCGCGGACACAGCGAAGGTCGGCCTCTCGGGGTGCGTACGCGCCGAGTATTGGGGGCGTCTGCCGATGATCCGCATTGGCAACGTCAACTTGGAAGCGGGCAACGTGCCCGCAGAGCATCTCTTCGACGACATCAAGCAGGGCGTGTACATGGAGAGCAATCGATCGTGGTCGATCGACGACAAGCGGCTGAATTTCCAATTCGGCTGTCAGCTCGGTTACGAGATCAAGGACGGCAAGAAAGGCCGCATGCTGAAGAACCCGACGTACGCAGGCATGACGCCTGCCTTCTGGCGCAGCTGCGACGCGATCGGCGACGCCAACTCGTGGGTTGCATGGGGCACGCCGAATTGTGGAAAGGGCGAACCCTTGCAGACCGCGCGATCCTGCCAAGGCGCCTCACCCTCCCGCTTCCGCGACGTTTCGGTAGGTGTCGCCTATGCCGGCTGAGTTCACCGATCGCGCGGCGCTCGATCGAGCGCTCGACCGCGCGCTGACCGCCTCAAAGGCAGACGAGACAGAGGTGCTCGTCGCGGCGAGCGATTCGTCGCTCACGCGTTTCACCCACAATTTCGTCCACGAGAGCGTCACCGAACGCAACGCGCAGATGTCGGTGCGCGCGGTGTTGGGAAAGCGGATCGGCGTCGCGGGCACCAACCGTCTGGACGACGCAGGTATCGCAGAAGCGGTCAACCGCGCCTACGAGATGGCTAAGCTCTCCACCGAGGATGCGGATTTCCCGGGGTTGCCCGCCTCGAAGGATGAGGTCGTGGAAACGCCTGGCTCGTTCGACCCCGCGACGGCCGCGGCAACGCCGGAGATGCGCGCCGCCGCAGTCGCCGACATCGCGAAAGTCATGCGGGTCAACGATCTCTACGCCGCCGGCTACGTCTCCACCCAAGCCGATGCGTTCGCGATCGCCAACTCCAAGGGGGTGCGACGCTATCACCAAGGCACGGACAGCGCCATCAACATCAAGGCCATCGGTTCGGATTCGAGCGGCTACGCCGAGGGCTTTTCAAAAAGGTTCTCCGACCTCGAACCTGTAGCGCTTGCAGAACGCGCCGCCAAGAAGGCCGTCACCGGCAAGAATCCGCGGGCGCTCGAACCGGGGAAGTACACCGTCATCCTCGAGGCGCCGGCGTTCCGGGAGTTCTTAGGATACCTCTCGTGGATCGGTTTTGGCGCGCAGCCCTTCGAAGAAGGCTCGTCCTTCATGAGCGGGCACATCGGCGAAAAGATCGTGGGCGAGAATGTCACGCTGCGTGACGACTACGCGCACCCATTGGGCGCGGGTATCCCTTTCGATTTCGAAGGCGTTCCGCGCCAGCACGTATCGCTCATCGAGCGAGGGGTAGCCGCGAGCGTGGTCTACGATTCCTATTATGCGGCGAAATTACGACACGGCAATACCGGTCATGCGCTGCCTGCGCCCAATTCCGAGGGTCCGCTCCCGCTGAACGTCGTGGTCGATCCCGGAAGCACGCCGCTTGAAGAAATGATCAAAGACGTCCAGCACGGCGTGCTCGTCACCCGGACCTGGTATATCCGGCTCGTCGACCAGAAACAGACCATCATCACCGGCATGACGCGCGACGGGTTGTTCCTGATCGAGCGCGGTCGCGTGACCAAAGGGCTGAAGAACATGCGATTCAACGAGTCGATCATCGGCGCGCTTGGCCGCTGCGATCTGGCATCCGCCCTCGTGCGTTCCGAGAATCACGTGCTTCCGGCGGTACGGATCGAAGGCTTCACGTTCTCGAGCGGCACCGACTTCGCTTAAGGACAGCTCGCGGAAACGTAGCGGCCGACCTTCAGGTCGGCCTTTGCACTCAGGGCGCACCTAAAGGTGCGCCGCTACATCCTTCGTCGTTAGGTGCTGGTCGGGCTTGCGACGGGCAACGGCCGGTGTTGTTCTCCTGGCAGCATTGGCCGCACCATACCCCGCAGATGCATCTGCACGCCGAGCGCCGAGGCGATAGCCTCGGCGTCGTCAGCGATGGTCGTGCCCGCGCCGCTCGTGCAGGTGAGGTCGGGCGAGCGGCTATGCTCCCAGTACACGAAATACGACGTGCCGAACGAAGCGCTTTTCATGCAGCTGCCCTCAGGAAGCACCGCAAGGGGTGCGGCGCTCGCGAGATCGGCGAAGAACTTGGCTGTGGTCGACTCGGGGACGGTGCCCGTGCCGCGTCCTGCGCTCGAGATGTACTCGGCCGAGCCGTCGCGCGCGATCACGATCCGATAGCCGGTCGTGTTGGTGGATCCGGTGAGCATGATGACGGCGGAACCCGTTGTGACAGGCAGCGTCGGCGGCCGCATGGGGAACTGAGAAAAGCTCGCTTGGGCAAGCTGTGTTGCTGCGACGACCGCGACGAACAAAGCTCTCATATCCACAGAACGCAGGCGGGTGACGGCATGTTCCATAAAACGTTTGTGCCCGTGCTGACCCACCGTACCATTCGCAGCATCGTCGTCGCTGCAGCGGCGCTCTTCCTGCTGGCCGCGGCCGCCGGCACTCCCGAAGGTGACTTGCACGCGCTGCAGGCAAAACTCGCGAGCGCCAAGACGGCCGTGGTCGACGACTACACGCATGTGGCTGCCGAGACCGGAGCCGCGGACCAGATCGTCGAGCGCCTCGATGCAGACGAAGCGGCACTCGCCCTTGCCGATCCGGCCGATCCTGCGGGTTCAGAAGCGCTGCGCGTTCGGATCCTCCTCGACGTGAGCCTCGCGGAGCAAGTGACGAATCCTGCCGCGACTTCATCTTCGTCCGCCCACGGTCCGCAGATGCGACTTGTGAAGTCGAGCGCGGACCAGACGCTGCAGCCGCTCGCCCTTTACGTGCCGGGGTCGATCAACCTCGACCAGCCAGCCCCCCTCGTCATCATGCTGCACTCGCAAGAGCAGACAGAAGCCGACCTGATCTCCGAGCCGGCATTGCGCCAGCTCGCGGATGCGAGCGGCGCCATCCTCGCCGTGCCCTACGCGCGCGGCGATCGCTCCGAGGACACGACGACGCAGGCAGACGTCTACGACGCGCTCGCCTTCGTCTTGTCCGCGTATAAGATCGACGCGCGGCGGATCTACCTTGCGGGCTTTTCCTACGGAGCGTTCGAGGCGTTCATGCTCGCGCCGCACGATCCGGGGCGGTGGTCGGGTGTGCTTTCCATCGCGGGTTCGCTCACGAACGGCGATAAGGATGCGTTCGTACGCTCGATGCAAGGGAAATCAACGTTCCTCGTCATCGGCAGTGACGATCCGATCGTGAAAGCGCAATACGTGGAAGGAGCGTCGGCTTTTCTCGCCGCCAATGGCATCGATAGCCATTTCTACATGGAGAAGGGCGGCGTGCATTCGCTCGAGAGCCTGCTGCCGTCCCTGCAGCGCGCGTGGAACGACATGCTCGCGGGCGTGCACTTCGGAACGCCGGAACCCGACGCGCCTTCGCCACTTCCGACACCGTCGCAGCGCTACTAGCAAGGCGGCGCCGGCTAGGCGCCGAACCCACCCAGGCTGCCGACGTCAACGCGCTTCGTCTTGCCCTGGTGGCGGAATTGGTAGACGCGCTGGTTTCAGGTACCAGTGGTCGCAAGGCCTTAGGGGTTCGAGTCCCTTCCAGGGCAGCCGGTAAGACCTTTGTCCTTTGAGGAAACGTCGGCTGCGCGCAGAAACGCGCTCTGTCTTTCATCTATTGTCATTGGAGGTCTCATGTCTTCGACGCTCGACCGTTCGGCCGTTCAGGCCTCGCTCAACGTCTGGCAGATGGCGCAACGCCAACTGGACGACATCGCGCAGATCATCGGCTTGGACGCTTCGATCCACGGGTACTTGCGCGAACCGAAGCGGGTGTTGCAGGTGTCCGTGCCCGTGCGTATGGATTCGGGCACGCATCGGGTATTCGAAGGGTATCGCGTGCAGCACAACATGGCGCGCGGCCCCGGCAAGGGTGGCATCCGGTTCCATCCCGACGTCACGCTCGACGAAGTAAAAGCGCTCGCGATGTGGATGTCCTGGAAATGTTCGCTCGTGAACATCCCCTTCGGCGGAGCCAAAGGCGGCGTGGTGTGCGATCCCAAGAACATGTCGATGCAGGAGCTCGAGAATCTCACGCGCAGGTTCACGAGTGAGATCTCGATCATCATCGGTCCGGAGAAAGACATCCCTGCGCCCGACGTCTACACGACACCCCAGATCATGGCGTGGATCATGGATACCTACTCGATGCAAAAGGGCTACTCGATCCCAGGCGTCGTGACGGGTAAGCCGCTGTCGATCGGCGGCTCGGCAGGTCGAGACAAAGCGACCGCCCGGGGCTGCCTCTATGTCATCGATGAGGCGATGAAGGAACTCAAACTAGAGCCCAACGGCGCGCGCGTCGCGATCCAGGGATTCGGCAACGCCGGCTTGCATGCGGCGGAACTGATGAGCGCCGGCGGATACCGCATCGTCGCCGTCTCCGATAGCCGCGGTGGCGTCGCGAACCCGAAGGGGCTTGACGTCGCCAAGGTGATCGCTTTCAAGCAGGAGACCGGCTCGGTGGCTGGCTTCTCAGGCGGCGACAAGATCACGAACAAAGAGTTGCTCGAGTACGACTGCGAAGTGCTCGTCCCCGCGGCCCTCGAGAAGGTGATCTCCGGTGAGAACGCGCCGCGGATCAAGGCGAAAATCGTTGCAGAAGCGGCCAACGGTCCCACGCTGCCCGAGGCCGACGACATTCTGCACGACCGTGGGATCATGGTGCTTCCCGACATCTTGGCGAACGCGGGCGGCGTGACCGTTTCCTACTTCGAGTGGGTCCAGGACTTGCAAGAGCTCTTCTGGGACGAGCAGACCGTCAACGAGCGGCTACGCAGGATCATGGAACGCGCCTTCCGCGACACGCTCGAACAAGCACGCCGGCTCAAGGTGAACATGCGGCGCGGCGCCTACGCTGTCGCAGTGGGCCGTGTCGCCGAAGCGACGAGCCTGCGCGGGGTCTATCCGTAACCGCTTCGCGACATCAGGAGGCGGCATGAAACAGGTGATCGTGCGTGCGGCGCTCGTGGTGTGCGCCGGCGTGCTCCTCGTGGTCGTGGCGCGCGCGTTCCGCTCGACCGTTGCGCGCGCCGACGGTACGCCCTGGTTCTCCAGCGATCAAGTGAATGCCGGACGATTGAGCTACGGGCAGAGCTGCTCCGTCTGCCACGGTGCCCGCCTTCTGGGGGGAGGCGCACCTGCTCTGACGGGTGCCACGTTCGATGCTCGCTGGAACGGCAAGACGGTCCAGACCTTCTATCAGTACGTAAGCCAGAACATGCCGCTCGGTCAGGCCGGTTCGCTCAAGCCGCAGACCTATGCGGACATCGTGTCGTTCCTGTTGAGCAACGCAGGCATGGTGGCCGGCACGCAAACGTTCACACCGAGCTCGCCGATGGACCGCGTGCTCGTGCTCCCAGCCGGTTCGCAGCCGAGCAGCACCGCCGTGACCGCGCCGTCATCAGTCGTCATCGGCAAGCTCTACGGTCCGCTGCTGCAACCGAGCACGCATGGTCCCACGCAGGCAGAATTGGACGCGGCTGACGCGTCGACCAGCGATTGGCTCATGTACAACAAAGGCTATCGCGGCGAACGCTACTCCACGTTGTCGCAGATCAACACCTCGAACGCTTCGCGGCTCCATCCGGTGTGCATGTTCCAGCTGGGCGAGCTGGGCACGTTCCACAGCGGACTCGTCACCTACGACGGCATCCTCTATGCGACGACGCATCTGGGGACGTACGCCATCGACGCGACGACCTGCAAGAAGCTGTGGAGCCACCAGCACGTCGCGCAAGGTCCCGAGATGAACGCCACCAACCGTGGCGTCGCCATCGCAGACGGACGCGTGATCCGCGGAACGCAGGACGGTTTTCTCTACGCCTTGGACGCCAAGACGGGCGCGGTGCTGTGGGATCGCCAGGTCACAGATTGGAGCATCGGCGAGGGCGTCGGCGCGGCGCCGATCGTCTGGCACGGCCTGGTCTTCGTCGGTAAGGCGGGGAGCGACTGGGGGATCCATGGCAAGATGTTCGCCTTCCACGAATCCGACGGATCGCTCGCTTGGACGTTCGATCTCATTCCGACCGACGGTCAGACCGGGTCGCACAGCTGGGAGAATCCTGGCTCGGCCGCGCATGGTGGCGGTGCGTCGTGGGTGACCTACGCGCTCGACGAGCGCACCGGTACGCTCTATCTGCCCGTCGGCAACCCCGGTCCCGACTTCGACAGCTCGGTGCGGCCCGGCGACAATCTCTTCACCAACTCGGTGGTGGCTCTCGACGCGCGCACGGGCAAGCTGAAGTGGTGGTACCAGCTGCACCCGCATGATTTCCACGACTACGACACGACCGATGTATCGATCTTCGATGCGAACGGCCGACGGCTCTTAGCGGCTGCCGGCAAAGACGGCGTGCTGAACGTGGTCGACCGCGACACCGGCAAACTCGTCTTCAAGATGCCGGTGACCACGCTGCTGAACCAAGACGTGCCGCTCACCCCGCAGGGCGTGCACGTCTGTCCGGTCGCCGGCGTGCAGTGGAACGGTGCGGCGCACAGCCTCTCCACCGGTCTGCTCTACGTGAACTCGATCGATTGGTGCACCACGCTGAAGGCGGGTCCGCAGCCGGTGTGGGTCGCGACCGTTCCATACACCGGTTTGTCTAACGGGTTTGGCACGAACGATCCTATCACGAAGTGGGCGGGGTGGACAAACGCAGTCGACCCCGTCACGCACAAGATGGTCTGGCGCGACAAGTGGACCGCGCCCATGTACGCGGCTGTGACGCCGACCGCAGGCGACGTCATTTTCACTGGCGGTCTCACCGGCGAGTTTCTCGTGCTGGACGCGCGTACGGGCAAGACGCTCTACGCGTTCAACACCGGTGGACCCATCGCAGGCGGCGTCATCACGTACGAGCGTAATGGGAAGCAATACGTCGCAGTCGCCTCGGGTAACAGCGGCGGTTCCATCCCGCTTTCGGGCGCCGCAACCGTTGTGATCTTTTCCGAATAGAGCTCTTAGGAGAAGCGGCGCGGGATGAATGCGCCCCGCTCATCCCGTCGGGCTTGTTCCACGAGGCCGTGGTGTGGAGATTTCGTGCAGGCCGGATCGGTCGCCC
>DASPVP010000074.1:0-33032 GCA_035622315.1 Candidatus Acidiferrales bacterium
CGTCGCGCAGCGCTTCGCGCAGTTCATCCAGGGATTCCAGCAAGAGGGCAAAGCGAGAAGCGCCGGTATCAGGACGTTCCACGATCCGGTCGTCGACGATATAGCATGCCACGACCTGGGCGCCCGACGTCAAAGCGCGGAACAGCGCGTGATTGTCGTGGAGCCGCAGATCGCGGCGGAACCACATCACCGCGCGGGGCGATTCGAGCGGGGTCGTCCCCAATCAACCTTCGGGCGCGAGCGGAGCCGGTTGTCGCGTGCGTTCGGCGTGAGCGGAACGCAGCATCGTGATCGCCGCATAGAGGACGACTGCCACGACGAGCCAGCGCACGTCGGCGATCGGCAACGACTTGACGATGAAGGCCGCGATCGCGACGCCCGGCAGTCCGCCGATCGTAAGCCCCAACGCCGCGCGCAACGAGTAGCTGTCGTAACGGATGAACCGCACGCTGGCGGCCGGCATCAAGAACGCGCACGAGCCCATCATGATCGGAAACGCGGCCTTCGGGTTCATGCCCAAGAGCGCGACGAGGATCATCGCAGGCGCGTAGAGACCGAGACCGATCGTCATCAAAGCTCCCAGACAGAAGAGCGCAGCGATCGCAAACCACAGCTTCGGTCCGGCCAAGCCGAGCGCATCGCCCCCGCCCGGCAACACGTGGAGATTGGTCAAAAGGAAGAGCGTCGCTGCCACGATGAGCGTGAGGCCCATTCCGATCTGCACGTTGCGACGCGGCCAGCGCGCGACGACACCGGAGCCGAGCCATGCCCCCGCGATCGCGGCGATGATGAGCGACACGAGGGTCAGCGGCGCGACGTCGACGATGGCGATGAAGGCGAAGGCCTCGAGAATCGTCGGCAGCGTGTGCCCCACGTTGAGTGTGCCGGGTATCTGCTCGTCGGGGACGAGCCGGAAGAACTTGAAGAGCGACGTGGTCGGCGCGAACGAACCGATGCCAAGCGTGTCGAAGAAGTTGGTCACGAACCCGATCCCGATCTGCAGCCAGGTGGGAAGCGCGACACCGCGTTTGCGCATAGAAGGCAGCCAAGCCGCGAGCAACACCACCGCCGCCACGCCGAGACCGACGAAGAGCATCGTCCGCACGTTCATCCGGGGCACGTTGACCGGCCGCACGGGGCGGACCTTTGTCGGAAGGTTTGCGATCGTGCAGCAGCGCGCGAGCGGTATTTGCAAGCGTGCGCGGCGAAATCAAAAGGAGATGCAGACCTCGATTTCACCTGACGTCACCATCCGCGAGACCGTCGTCGGATTTCCCGGTTCGGAGCAAGTGTTCGCGGCGCACGGCTTGCCCTGCGCGGGGTGCCACGTCTCGACGCATGAGACCATCCGCCAGGGCGCCACAGCGCACCGCCTTGATCTTGACGCGCTGGTGGCGGATCTCAATCGTTTCGTCGCCGACGGCACCGTGCCGCCGCGGCGCGAACGCCCAGCGCATCCGCCGGGTCCATCGCCGAAGCGCGAGCTCAAGCCAGGGATCAAGCACATCGTGGCGATCATGTCGGGGAAGGGCGGTGTCGGCAAGTCGCTCGTCACCGGCCTGCTCGCGGTCGCGTTGCAACGCCGGGGTCTTCGCGTCGGCATCCTCGACGCCGACATCACAGGACCGAGCATGGCACGTCTTTTCGGCGTGACCGCGCGGCCGTACGAGGGCGCGGACCGGAAACCGCATCCGCCGGCCACGCAGAGCGGCATCGCGATCATGTCAATGAACCTGCTGATCGACAAAGAGCGCGACGCCGTCATATGGCGTGGCCCGATGGTATCGCATGCCATCCAGCAGTTCTACGCCGATCTCGAGTGGGGCGAGTTGGACTATCTGCTCATCGATTTGCCGCCGGGAACATCCGACGCGCCGCTCACGGTCTTGCAGGCGCTTCCTGTGTCGGGCGTCGTGCTCGTCTCAACGCCCCAAGCGCTCGCGACCATGATCGTGAGCAAGGCGATCAAGCTCGTCCATCAACTCCAGGCGCCGATCATCGGGATCGTCGAGAATATGTCGTACTTCAAAGATCCCGAGAGCGGCAAGCGCTACGATTTGTTCGGCCCATCCAAAGGAGTGGAACTTGTCGTGGAGAGCGGCGCGCCGCTCTTGGCTGAGCTCCCGATCGATCCAGCGCTTACCGCGCTGTGCGACGCGGGCCGCATCGAGGAGTACCACTCCGCCGACTACGACGCTCTCGCAGCCAACTTCGCAAGCGTCCTCCCTACTGCCAAGACCTAGCCATAAAATGTAGCGGCCGACCTTTCAGGTCGGCCCTCTCTACACGCGCCCCTGGAGCGGAAGTCACATCACGATGACGACTGTCCGCATGTTATTGGAATTGTAGTGGTAGAAGCATCCGATCACGGTCATGCCGGCTGCACCGCTGTTGTAGACCCGCGAGACAGCGCCAGGCTCGATCGTACCGGTGCTGAAACCGGCGGTGTTGATCGTCGTGCCTGCAGGTGATGGGTTCTGCTGCGCCGCCACAGGTCCGGCTGCGGGGAACGACCCGCTCCACGCGCCGAGATTTGAAGCGGTGTGCGGAAGGCCGCCGGCCGTCGCTTCGACGTTGTAGAACTGCACCGGCTGATTGGCGGTGAGATTCACGGTGTTCGGTCCGCCCGCGAAGGCAGCCGAAGAATCGCCGGCGTGATATCCGAGCACGCCGCCATACGGCGCCACCGTGACCGGGTTCTGACCCGTGAGCAGAAGAGCGACCGATTGGGCGCCTGCATCAGGAGTTGGGCTCGGGTTTGGCGCGCCGCTGCCGGAGCACGAGCCGCTACCGCCGTTGCCGCCGCTTCCATAGCTGAGGCAGCCGGCGAGATCGCTTCCACCGCCCCCGCCCCCGCCGCTGCAGCCGGCGAACGCGATCGTCGCAGCTGCGACCAGCGCGGCGACAGCCGCGTTACGAACATATGCTGAATGAAAATCCATCGCACGAGGTCCTTCTCGCCCCGAGTAGCACGCCGCGTGGCGTGCGGGCGAGGCGACAGGGCGCAGCGCCCCACCCGCTGGCGCAAGCGTACTGCGATGGGATGAAACGGTGCTGAACGGTGGGCTGAAACGAACCTGAAAACTACGGACAGAGAACGGTGATGACAGTCCTCATATGCGGATACTCGGGAAAGATCGGCAGATAGTCGTACTTGTCGCCGAAGTAATACGACCCAGCGACATTACCGGTCGAGTACACGAGCGATGAGAAGGAACCCGCGCCATATGGCTCGATCGAGCCGGACGAAAACGCCGGATAGGAGATCGCGGTGAGGAGAGGACTTGCGATCGTGCCGTTTGGGTTGTTGAAGGTCGACGGCCAGTTCGTGCCGTCCGCCAACCCGAGCAGCGATGCCGTATGCGCCGACAACCGGTCGAGGTTGAAGAATTGGATGTTCTGATTGCAGTGAACCGTGATGATCTGCGAGCTGATGGTGGGTATCGGCGATGGCGAAGGCGATGTCGGGGGCGCTGATGCGAGCAGCGCGTATCCTTGCACCTCACCGTAGGTGGGATCGGTGGTCGGGGGTACGCTCGGATAGTCCATCGCCACGAAGTAGTTTGCGGTTGGCGTGGGCGACGGCGTCGGGGTCGGCGAGCCGGAAGGCGCCACGCTCGGGGAAGCTGCGACGGTGCCCGGCGATGACGACGAGTTGCTGCACCCACCCGAAGCCACGATCGCGATGAGGAATATCGCGGTGGCGAGGAGCGCGAAGGCTTTCACCGCTGGCGTGAACGCTGATCGAACGATGCTCAAAGCTGCTCCCGTCGCCTCTTGCTACCCACCTGCTACCAGGTGCTGCGCTTTTTGGGTCATCATCTGATACGTCATCTCACCATCGACCGCGTCCCTCACGATGCCGCTGCGGTCGATGAAGAACGAACTCGGCAACCCCACGAGGTGCAGCATGGTTCCCATGCGCTGCTCGCGGTCCAAATAGATGGGAAAATCGACGCCGAACTGCTTCGCGTACGCGCTCACCACGCGCGCATCCTCTCCCTGATCGATCGCGATGACCGTGAGGCCAGGACCCATGCGGTGCGACAAGAGGGTCAGCGCGGGCATCTCTCGCCGGCAGGGGCCGCACCAGGTCGCCCAGACGTTGACAAGGACTGGTTTACCGGTCAGCGCCACGGTGTCGAGGGCAGATCCATGCAGTCCCGGTAGCGTGACCGCGGGGAGGCGTGCTCCCACCATGTCGAGCGGCCCTCGATCGGAACGGTCCTGGTTGGGGTAGAAAGCGGCGACGAGGACGACAACGGCGACCACCACGAGGCCGCCGATAAGCCAACGAGACACGCTCGCTTGTTTGCGACGCGCCGCGGAGCGCCCTGCATTTCATCCGGCAGGCACGTCATCACGAGACAAAAGTCGTTCCGTCACACGACGCCCGTTGGCTTGCGCGCACACGGGTCCACAGGTCGCGGCGACGAACTCGGATCGGGTGAGTTCTCAGCTTCCTCAGACGATCGACGATGTCAGCCGCCTTTTGGCGGAGCATGACTACATCGCAGATCGTCCACTCGCCGTGTCGATCTTCCTCAGCTTACAGTTGCGCAAGCCGCTCTTTTTGGAGGGTGAGGCCGGCGTCGGTAAGACCGAAGTGGCGAAGGTCCTCGCGACCGGACTTGGCAGACGTCTCATCAGACTGCAGTGCTATGAGGGATTAGATGTCAATCACGCGGTCTATGAATGGAACTACGCGAGGCAGATCCTGCACATCCGCCTTGCCGAAGCGCGAGGCGATCTTGCCTCCGGCGCGACCGAAAAGGAGATCTTCGGACCGGAGTTCTTGATCAAGCGTCCGCTCTTGCAGGCCATCGACGATGCAGACGAGCGGCCCTGCGTGCTGCTCATCGACGAGATCGACCGTGCGGACGAAGAGTTCGAAGCATATCTCCTCGAGCTGCTCGCGGACTATTCGATCACCGTTCCCGAGATCGGCACGTTCACGTCACGCCGGCCACCGGCCGTCGTCCTGACGAGCAACCGCACCCGCGAGGTGCACGACGCGTTGAAGCGCCGCTGCCTGTATCATTGGATCGATTACCCGGACCTCGACCGGGAAGCGAAGATCACCGAGACGCGAGTGCCGGGCATATCGCACGCCTTGGCGCGGGAAGCCGCTGCGTTTGTCGCCTCGCTGCGGAGCGAAGCGTTCTACAAACAGCCGGGGATCGCCGAGACGATCGACTGGGCCGCTGCCCTCGTCGCGCTCGGCAAGCAGACGCTGGACGAAGCGACGGTGGCGACCACCATCGGCGCGCTGCTCAAGTATCAAGAAGATACCAAGCGCGTGCGCCACGACCTCGGCGGCCGGGTCGCCGAGGCACGCAAGGCCGCGAGCGCGTGAACAGCAGCGCGCTCTCGACCAATTGTATCGTCTTCGGACGCGTGCTGCGCGATCTGGGGCTCGGCGCACAGCCCGATCGCATCATCTTGTTCGAGCGCATGCTCGGCGAGATCGGTTTTGCATCGCGCGACGACGTGAAGCAGGCCGGCCGGTGCGCGTTCGTGAGGACTCCTGACGAGCTACGGCGCTACGATGCGGCGTTCGAGGCCTTTTGGTCGACGCTCGTTCCCGGTCAAAAACAAACGCAAGATCAGAGGGGTTCTGATGGCGATGCGCGCTCGGGCGATTCCAAAGGCCCTAGGGTCGACGGCGATCCGGAAACCCCAGCGACCGGCGTGAAACGCGCCCGCTCCATTGCGCCACCAGATCGATCGACGGCGGGTGCCGACGCCCGCTTGGTCAGAGAGGGTGATCGCAGCTTCACCTACAGTTTCGCAGAAGCGCTCGCGCACAAGGAGTTCTCACAGCTCGCAGACGACGAGCTCTCGCTCGCTCACGAGCTCGCCAAGCACCGGCGCCTCGAGCTTGGGATGCGCCGCTCCCGCCGGACAGAGCCGGGAGAGGATGGATCGTTCGATCCGCGGCGCACGCTGCGCGCATCATTGCGCCAATATGGCGAGACGCTGCAACTCCGCCGGCGCGAACCGCGCTTGCGCCACCGCGATGTCGTGCTGCTCTGCGACGTCTCCGGGTCGATGGATCGCTACTCGAGGCTCGTGCTCCAGTTCGTCCATGTCATGCGCCACGCCATCGGCAAGGTGGAGGCGTTCGTGTTCGGAACGCGCCTCACGCGCATCACGCGGGCGCTCCGGCAGCCGGATTTCGACGAAGCCCAACGCGCCGTCGCCGCGAACGTGTTGGACTGGGGAGGCGGCACACGCATCGGCGAGTGTTTGCGCGAGTTCAACGTCCGGTGGGCGCGGCGCGTGCTGGCGCGCGGCGCCATCGTCATCATCATCAGCGACGGCTGGGATCGCGGCGACATCGGCCTCTTGGCGCGCGAGATGCAGCGCTTGCAGCGCTCGTCATACCGCATGATCTGGCTGAATCCGCTGCTCGGATCCCGAGGATACCGACCCCAGACGCTTGGCATGCAAGCCGCGCTCCCGTTCATCGACGACTTCTTACCGGCGCACAACCTGAAGAGTCTTGTCCAGCTCGTAGTTGCGCTGCGCACGGTCGACCGGCGCCGTCCGGCGCGCCGGACTGGAGCGGTCGCGCGATCGCCCTATGAATCGCAAGAGGAAGCGGGATGAGCGCGAGAGGCGAAGAGATCGCCATGGATGAGTTCGCTACGACGATCGCCCAGTGGCGCAGGGATGGAGCGCGCATGGCGCTCGCCACTGTCATCAACGTGGAAGGATCTGCGCCACGCGACGAGGGCGCGAAGATGCTCATCGCGCACGACGGCAGGATCGCGGGATCGGTCAGCGGCGGGTGCGTGGAGTCGGCGGTCGCGCAGGCTGCGATGGATGTCATCGAGACGGGCAAGCCCGCGATCGCCCGCTTCGGCATCGACAAGGCGATGATCTGGGATGTCGGTCTCTCCTGTGGAGGTGAGATCGATGTCTTCATCGAGCCGCTTCCCGCACGTTTGGGTCAACCTTCACCGACGCAGGCGTTCGCCATCTGCACCGTTGTTCGGGGACCTGCCCGCGTCGGCGCCAAGCTCTTCGTCGATGAGGACGGGAAGACAGAAGGCACCCTCGGGGGCGATCGTTTGGACGCGCAGGCCAAGACCGAAGCGCTTCGACTGCTCGAGGCCGGCCAGTCGCGCATGCTGACTATCGACGACCATGATGTCTTCGTCGACGCCGCGCTTCCCAAAGCGCGCCTGCTGATCGTCGGCGCAGTGCACATCGCAGAAGCGCTCTGCAAGATCGCAGCCCTAGCGGGCTTCTCCGTGACCGTGATCGATCCGCGCCCGCTGCTCTGCAACCGCGAGCGCTTCCCCGATGCGGCCGCATTGGTCGTGGACTGGCCCGAGGACGCGCTTGCTAAGCTGTCGTTCGACGACCGCACCTACGTGGCGGTCTTGGCGCACGACGCGAAGTTCGACGATCCCACGCTGCTGCGCGTGCTCCCCACGCGCGCGCGATACGTGGGTGCGATCGGATCGAAGAAGACGCAGGCTGCGCGCCGAGAACGGCTCGCCGCCGCCGGCATCGCTCGTGAAGACATCGAGCGATTGCACGGACCGATCGGACTCGACATCGGTGCGCAATCTCCCGAAGAGATCGCAGTCGCGATTCTCGCGGAGATGCTCGCTGCGAAACATCATCGCTCTGGTTCACCGCTGCGCGTGCGCATCGAACAGCACATCCACGCCTGAAGGAATACACGCGCGCGACGCGCAACTACACGCGACATGCTCATATCGTGAGCGAGTCACCCCATTTACTCCGCAGAATGGAGGTGGTAAAGAATGGCAAAGAAGAAGAAGGCAGCGAAAAAGACCAAGAAAAAGAAGTAACGCTGAAGCACTTCTAGCCGATCAGAAGAGGAAAAGAGCGAAGTTGTCTTCGCTCTTTTTTTATCGCTCGGTGACGACGACGATGCTGTGACCGCGGTGCTCGTCGAGGAAGCGCAGACCTTGCTCCATCCAGGTCTCAAGTCCGGAAGTCGCATGCTCTGCATACTCGCGGACGACGTGCTCGCGGTCGCGCAGCCAACGGACGTGCACCGTCCCTTGGGGGAGCCAGAGGTACTCGCCGCAGTCCTCGCAGGCCAGGCCCGAACGCGCCTCTGACACTAGCCTGCGGCCGCGGTCGCCAGGCCTTGTGGCGCCTGGGTTTGCGCCGCCTCAGACTTTCCGAAGGCCACCACGAGGAGGGCGAGGTCGTCTGCGATCCTTCCGCCCGAGGCGCGGGTGACCGCCGCGACGATGAAGTCAGCCATCTTCTGGGGCTGCGCGGGCGCTTCACGGATCATGCGCATGGCGCCGACATCGTCGATCATCATGCCGGCGGTGTCGCGCGCTTCGGTCAGTCCATCGGTGGAGAGCACGATGATGTCGCCGGGTTCGATCTGCGCCGTGTCGGCGCCGAAGTCGTCCTCGAGGCGCAGCCCGACGAGCGGTCCCGTCACGGACAGTTGCCGCACGGCATCGCCGCGTCGCACGTAGACCGGCGAATGGCCGGCGCTCGCATAGTGCAGCGTGTGCGCGCTCGCGTCGAGCACGCCGGCGAACAGGCTGACGAAGGACGTGTCATCGCGGACCGAGCGTATGAACGCCATGTTGAACTTCCGCAAAATGATGTTCGGGTCGTCGTACTCGGAAACCAGCGAGCGCAACGAATACTTGACGAACGCGGTGTCCACCGCGGCATCCAAACCCTTACCACTCACGTCCGCTACCACGAGCAGGCAACGATGGTCGTCGATCAGCTGGACGTCGAACAGATCTCCGCCGATCGCCAGATGTCGTGCGGCCGAGACATAAGCCGTCCCTACTTCGAGGAATGGACACGAGTCCCAACCGCTCAAAAACGCCCGCTGGAGCGTATCGCCGACGATGCGTTCCCGCTCGAGCGACGCCTCCGTACGGGAGCGGATGACGTCGGCCACGATCGCCGCGGCGCCGAACAGGAGGATCAGGCTGGCCGTGAGCAGCGCAGCGCGCAGCAACAGCGATCGAACCGCGTCTTGCGCCACGAGGGACTGGTCATTGAGCAAGCCGGTCAGTTCTTTGAAGTCGTTGCGAAAACGGTCCATGATCTTCTTGCCTTGCAGGAGCAAGGCTGCTGCTTCTGGGCTCGTCGGATTGGCGACGAGCGGTCGCCCGACCTGAGACTCCCAAAGATCGTGTGCGTGGCGGAGGTCGAAGACGAGTGGATAGGCGTTGGTCAGCTTGGCCTGTTCGAGGTCGGCTTGCAAGAGGTCGAGGTCTTGCTCCATTGCCGGCAGCGCGCTCGTGTAGGGTTCCAAGAACGTCTTGCGGCCGGTCGCGATGTAACCGCGCGTCGCCGTCTCTTCGTCGAGCTGTTCTTGGAAGAGATCGTCCAACTTGCTCTTGGCCATGTCGATCGCGTTCTGCTGTTTGTACGCCTGGTCGACACGGACGTAGGTGACGGCCGAGCCGATGACCGACACGAAGAGCGCGATCGCGAGCACGGCCGCTGCCGTGAACGCCGGTCCCCGTAAGGCTTCCAGCGCGGAACTCGTCCTCTTGGATGTTCGGCCGCGGCCGAAGAGCGTGCGCATGCGTCCTTTTCGAGAAAAAACCGGTGGGGCAGGTTTAAACCGCCCTGAGCCAGCCGACGTTCGGGGAAGCTACGCGATTTCCGCCCGACGCGTCAGGTCCGCGCGTCGGCGAAGGCGCTCGAGAGCACGCGCTCCAGCTCGCCGGTCTCCACCATCGGCCCCAAGATATCGGTATCACCGTAGAACGTGCCGTTGATGAACACTTTCGGCAACGTCGGCCAATCCGTCATCTCGGTGAGGGCTTGGCGTTTGGCTGTGTTCTCGAGCACATCGATGACTTCAAACGGGAAGCCCAGCTGGTCGAAGAACTGGATGGTCTCGAGCGTGAAGCCGCAGCGCGGCGCCAGCTTCGTCCCCTTGCCGTAGACGAGGATCTTGTGCGCCGCGATCTCGTCTTGGATCTCTTTTCTCTGCGCTTCCGTCATGTCATCACTTCCGTCTTCAACTCGACTGCATGGAGCCGACCGTCGTTCATCGCTGTTGCGAGCGCGGAATACACCATTCGGTGTTGGTCCAAGAGTGACTTGCCGGCAAACGCGGCCGAGGCCACTGCGATGTCGTAGTGGTCGAACGTCCCCGTCCGATCGTGGGTTTGGACGCGCGCGTCTGGCATCGCCCTGCGGATGAGCGCCTCGAGGTCCTCGTGTGTGATCATCGATGAATCGTTGTCGCTGCCATGGGGAAAATCCCATGTCCCGCTCCGTCTGGCTGAGGCATGTGCCTCAGATGCCGATATAATAGAAGAGATATATGAATTGGTCACAGTGGAACAACGTCTGGGAGTTCTCCGAGCAGATCGGGGACGTCGTCGACCAGCACCGGATGTTGGCACTCCTCATCATGTTCATCGGCGGGGTGCTGAGCAGCCTCAGCCCATCAAGCGTGCCGCGGATGGTGGCCATCGTCAACTACGCCGGCCACCACGCGAAAAACTTATTGGGTGCGGTCGGCCTGTCCGTCGCATTCGTCGTCGGCATCTGCACGGTGTACGGCTGCCTTGGCGTCGTTGCGGGTTCGTTCGGCAAGCTGCTCGCGATGACAGGCTTCCTGTACTATTTCACCGCGGCGCTCTGTCTCGTGATGGGGCTGTCCATGATCCGCCTCATCGAGTTCCATTGGACGGTGCCGGGGCTCAAGGTCGTGAGCACCGGCGCGCTGGGGGCGTATCTGCTGGGAGTCGGATTTGCTTTTCTCATCGCGCCGGACGCAACGCCCTTTATGATTGGCGGGCTTGCCGTAAGCACGTTCCACGGACGCCTCGCGCTTGGGGCGGAATTGATGATCGCGTTCGGTATCGGTCATGGCGTGCCGGTGTTGTTCGTGGGATCGCTCGCGCCATGGTACATGCATCACCCTGCGGTCAAGAAATGGCATCTTGCGGCTGAGATGGTGGCCGGCTACGTGCTCGTGTTCCTCGCGCTCTTTTTCACGGTGATCGCGTGAAGGCCCAAGACGTGGCTGTGCCGGCGCAGACGCCTCCGGACGAGCGTCCGTACATCATCCGGACCTACGATCGCTGGATCATCCTCGTCATCGTCTTGGTGGTAGGCTGGTTTCTCTTCCGCCCGCTTTTCGGTTTCACGGTCTACTACCGGGGCCTGAGCTTCGAGCGGATGTTCCAAATCACGTCGGCAGAGCACTACTATATCAAGTCCACACGTGTCTATCCGCGACTGCCGCAAGGCTGGCAGGGTTGGGGCGAGCTCGTCATGATGCGTGCCCCTTCTGACGAGTCGCAGCGGCAACTCGCGCTGACGGTCCTGCAGAAGGGGATCTCGTACAACCCGAACTATGGGCCCCTCGAATTCGATCTCGGACGGACGTACTTCATGGGCAAGCAATATCCACAGGCCGCCGTCGCCTTCCGGCGCAGCGCGGCATTGATGCCGGACGACCTGTTCAGTTGGGATTACGCAGCGTGGTCGAGCTTGCGCGCCGGTGACGTTGCCAAAGCCATCGGATATTGGTACGAAGTGCTGCGCATCGATCCGGGCAATGCGGTGGCTCACCGGCAGATCGCACGCTACCGCAGCTAAATCACGGCTCTTCGCTCGCGAAACGCCTCAAGGAGACTGCCTCTGTGTCGGCTGCATCACCGGCGTCGGCTGTATTACGGGCATGGATTGCGGCGGAGTCGGATGCGGTATCGCCATCGGTAGAAGAGGAGTGTTCGTTCTCTGCGGTTCGGGTTGCCAGCCGCCACCTGTCGCCTTGTAGAGCTGGACGAGCGCGAGCCGTTCGTTCAAGTCGGCTTGCGCTAGGCTGATCTGCGCTCCATAGGCCTGCGTCTGGCTCGAGAGCACCTCGAGGTAGGACGTCACGCCGCCTTCGAAGCGCAGGTTCGCGAGCCGCGCTGAATCAACCGCGGCGGCCGCGTTTGCGAGCTCCGCGAGATCGTTCTCTTTGTACTTCTGATAGGAGAGCAGGTCGTCGGACACGTCGCCGAACGCTTGCTGCACGGATTGGATGTACTGCAGCACCGCTGCCTCTTCACCGGCCTGACTCGCGGCGTAGTTGGCGCGCGCCGCGCCCGCGTTGAAGATCTGCTGGACGATCTGCGGCAGTATCGAGACGTAGCCTTGACCGTAGTTCGATTGCGGGAACGTGATCGGGCCGATCGTCTTGTCGCCTGGACCTGGTAACGCGATCGCGGGTAGCGTCAAGCCATTGGCTTGCGCGGTGCCTGCGCCGACGGCCGCGGTGATCGTCACTTGCGGGAAGAGGAGCGCGCGAGCGACACCGATCTGGGCGTCCGCGGCGATCAGCGCCTCTTCGGATTCGCGGACGTCGGGGCGCTGTTCCAACAGCTCGGACGGCAAGCCCACCGCCGGCACATCCGGCAACGCGATCTGGTCGTTGAGCGGCAGGTCGCGACCTATTGCGCCCGGGTATTGGCCGAGCAGGATGCTGAGCGCGTCTTCGGTCATGCCCAAACCGCGCTGGATGAGCGGGATCGCGGCGGCCGTCTGCGCCACGAGCTCTTGCGCCTGGCGGACGTCTTGCAGCGTGCCGATGCCGCCTTCGAGCCGCGCGCGCACGAGCGAGAGACTGGCCGTGCGGGCGGCAAGCGCTTTGCGCGAGATGTCGAGCTCCTCGTCGAGTTCGAGGAGCTGGAAGTAGAGTGTGGCGACCGAGCTGACGACTGCCGCCGTCACGGTCTCGCGAGCGAACTCGGTCTGCAGCACTTGGGCGTTGGCCGCCGCGACCTGGCTATGGATCTTGCCGAAGAAGTCGAGCTCGTATTGGAGCGTCAGGAGCCCGTTCGGCGCAAACGTGGAGCGCGGCGACAGCACTGGGCGCTGGCCGTTGGTCTGCTGGTACTGCGCGCTCAAGACGGCGTTGATTTGAGGATATTGCTCGCCTGAGACGATCGTGTATTGCGCCTCAGCCTGTTGCAGGCGTTGGGCTGCGACGAGGATGTCGGCGTTGTTCGCCACAGCCGTGCGCAAGAGCGACTGGAGCTGCGGATCGCGGAAAACCTGCCACCACCCGAGCTCGCCCATCGCGGGCACGAGTTGCGACGAGGCCGGCTCGAACCGGTACGTCGCTGGCTCCTGCGTGTCGGGACGATGATACGGCGGCGAGCACGTCGCCAATAGCTGCGCGACCAAAAGGCCGACGATGACCAGTTTCACGGCTGAGCCTTCTCACTCGCGCGAGCGATGGGAGTCGAAGCCGTCTGCGCCCGCGCCGCCGTGCCCTTGCGTCGCTCGACCGCGTTCTCGATGACGTTGTACAGCGTCGGGATGAAGAACACGCCGAGCGACGTCGCGAACAGCATGCCGAAGAACACGGATGTGCCGAGCGAGTGACGCGAGGCGGCTCCGGCTCCGGACGCGATGACCATCGGCAGGACGCCCAAGATGAACGCGAGCGAGGTCATGAGGATCGGACGGAAGCGCACGCGCGCGCCTTCGAGCGCGGCGTCGAGCACGGACGATCCTTCGGCGTGCTTGTCCTTGGCGAATTCGACGATGAGGATCGCGTTCTTCGCCGCGAGACCGATGAGCATGATCAGGCCGATCTGGACGTAGACGTTGTTCGGCAGCCGCCAGATCCAAGCGCCGAAGAACGCGCCGAAGACGGCGATCGGGATGCCTAAGATCACGCCGAACGGGATGGCCCAACTCTCGTACAGCGCTGCGAGGAACAAGAACACCAAGATAATGGAGAGCACGAAGCTGATCGCTTGCGAGCTTCCGGCCAGTTGCTCTTGGTACGCCGTTCCCGTCCACTCATAGCCAAAGCCGGGCGGGATCGTCTGCTTGGCCACTTCTTCCATCGCCGCGATCGCCTGACCCGAGCTGTAGTTCGCGGCCGGCTGGCCGTCGATCTCAGCTGCCCGGTAGACGTTGTACCGCTGGATCAGGTTCGTGCCGTTCGTCATGACCGGCGTCGAGAAGGTTGAGAGCGGCACCATCTTGCCGCTCGTGTTGCGCACCATGAGCGCCCCGATATTGGCAGGCGTCATGCGGTACTGCGGCTCAGCCTGGACCAGAACTTTCCAACTGTTGTTGAAGAGGATGACGTTGTTGACGACGAGGCCTCCGAGCTCCGTCTGCAACGTCTGATAGACGTCGCTCAACTGCACGCCCAAGTTGCGCACTTTGTCGCGATCGATGTTGAGGTTCACTTGCGGGTAGTCGACCGAATAGCCCGAGAGGAGGTTGCCAAATTCCGGCCGGCGGCTTGCGGCCTGCACGACTTTCGCGGCGACTTGCGCGAGTTGCTGTTCCGAGTGCCCGGTGCGATCTTCGAGGATGAACTGGAAACCGCCTGAGTTGCCGAGGCCGGTGATGGGCGGCGGCGGAATGGGGAAGGTCTGCGCCTCCGGATGTTGCCGCGCGTATCCGTAGGCTGTGAGCAAGATGTTAGCGAGCCCCAAACTTTTCTTCTTGCGCTCGTCCCACGGGATCAGCGTCACCGCGAGCGTCGTGACGTTCGACTGCAGCATGCTGTTCAACGCGTTGAAGCCGCCGAGCGTCACCACGTCGTTGACGCCCGGGATCTGCTTGACTTGCGCGGCGATCCGGTCGGCCGTCGCTTGCGTGCGTTCGAGCGACGCTCCGTTCGGCAGGATGACGTCCAGGAAGAAATAGCCTTGGTCTTCGAGCGGCACGAAGCTCGGCGGGAGGATCTTGAGGAATGTGCCCGCCCCGACGGCGATGGCGGCCAGGATGACGAGCATGAGCGCGGTTCGCCGGATGCACGTCTGCAAAAGCCCCATGTAGCGGTTGCGCGTGCGGTCGAACTTCTCGTTGAACCACTTGATGAAACGGCCGACGAGACCTCGGCTGACCTGGCCTGGCTTGAGCACCATGGCGCACAGCGCCGGCGTGAGCGTGAGCGCGATGAGAGCTGAGAGCAGCACCGAGATGGAGAGCGTCAGCGCGAACTGCTGGTATAACCTGCCCGTGATGCCGCTCAAGAACGCGGCAGGCACGAACACCGCCGCAAGCACTAACGCCACGGCGATGACGGGCGCTTGGACCTGCTCCATCGCCTTGATGGTGGCGTCTTTCGGCGTCATGCCCTCTTCGATGTGCAGCTCGGTCGCCTCGACCACGACGATGGCGTCGTCGATCACGATCCCGATGGCGAGCACGATGCCGAACAGCGAGAGCGTGTTGAGCGAAAACCCGAGCGGCACGAACGCGGCGAACGTGCCGATGAGCGCGACCGGGACCGCACAGATCGGGATGATCGTGGCGCGGACGCTGCCCAAGAAGATGAAGACGACCAGGCAGACCAAGATGAAGGCTTCGAGCAGCGTCTTGAGGACGTCGTGGATCGATGCGCGCACGAAGTCCGTGGTGTCGAGCGTGATCTTGTATCGCAAGCCCGGCGGGAAGCTCTGCGCCAGCTGCGCGATGGTCTTGCGCAACATGGAAGCCGTCTGGATCGCGTTCGCAGACGGTGTCTGATAGATGAGGATGGAGGCGGCGGGCGCGGAGTTCAGCTCGCTGAAGACGTTGTAGCTTTGCGCGGCGAGCTGGCTCGTCCCCACGTCGCGCAGCCGAACGACCGATCCATCCGAGAGCGTCCGCAGCGCCACGTTGTCGAACTGCTGCGTCGAGTCCAACAGGCCCGCGACATTGACAGGCGTTTGGAACGTGGTCCCGCTTGCCGACGGCAGCAGACCGAGCTGGCCCGCTGGTGCGAGCGCATTCTGTTCCTTGAGCGCGTTGACGACGTCTGAGACCTGCAAGCCAAGCCCGCCGAGCGAGTCGGGCCGCAGCCACACCCGCATCGCGTAGTTGCCCGAACCCATGAGCGTGGTGCTGCCGACGCCGGGCACACGATTGATGTTGTTGATGAGGTTGATGGTGGCGTAGTTGGAGAGCCAGAGCGAATCGTAGCTGTTGTCCGGTGAATACAGCGTCACGATCATCAAGATGGCGGACGACTGTTGTTTGACTGTGATGCCGTACTGGTTGACTGCTGAAGGCAAGAGCGCCGAAGCGGCCTGCACCCGGTTCTGCACGAGGTTCGTGTCCTCGTCCGGATCGGAGCCCACATTGAAGGTGGCGGTCATCGTGTAGATGCCGTTCGAGGTGGAATACGAGTTCAGGTACATCAGATTGGGCGCGCCGTTGACCTGCGGTTCGATGTTGGATGCCACCGCCTGCTCGACGACGCTCGCGTTCGCGCCCGTGTACGTCGTGTTCACCTGCACGGTGGGCGGCGTGATCTGGGGGAACTGCGCGATCGGCAAGAGGAAGAGCGAAATCCCGCCGGCCAGCAAGATGACGAGCGAGATCACCATCGCGAAGATCGGGCGCTCGATGCAGAAGCGGGAGATCATGCTTTAGCGCTTGGCGGGCGCCTGCGTGGGTGCGACCGTCATATCCGGCTGCAGGTTCGTGCCGCCGCCGACGACGACCGATTCGCCTGCTTTCACTCCGCTCTCGATGATGACGTCGTTGTTGTAGTTCGTGCCCGTCTCGACCGTGCGCAATTGCAGTTTGTTCTGCGGGCCGAGGACGTAGACGGTGCTCGCGCCCTGCAACGACTGCACCGCTGCTTGCGGGACCAGCAACGCGTTGGGTTGGATCGAGATCGGAAAGTCGACCCTCGCGAATTCACCCGGCCGCAAGAGCGCCTCCGTGTTAGGGAAGATCGCCTCGACCGAGATGGTCCCAGTCTGCTGGTCGATCGCGTTGTTGAGGTTCGTCGGCGTGCCGCGATAGGGATAGAGCGAGCCGTCGGACAGATACAACTGGAGCAACGGCGGCAGCCGCTTGTTCTGCATGCTGCGCAGCCGCGGCGCGAGCTTGATGTAGTCCGACTCGCTGAGCTGGAAGATGATCTTGATGGGGTCGATCGCGGCGACCGTCGCGAGCGTCGGCGTCTTGGCAGGGCTGACGTAGTTGCCCTGGTCCACTTGGATGAAGCTGATGATGCCCGTGACGGGCGATGATATCACCGTGTAGCTCAGGTTGAGCTTTGCGTTCGTGAGCTGCGCTTCGGCCTGGGCGAGCGAGCCCTGCGCGTCGAGCACCGAGGTGCTCTGATTGAGCAGGACGTCCTGCAGGTTCGCCCGCGCCGCGACCACGTCCGCGACGGCGATGTCGTATTGGGTCTTCGTCTGGTCGTAGTCTTGCTGCGAGACGGCGAGCTTGGCCGCGAGCGGACCGATGCGCGCGAGCTGCGTCTTCTGATATTGGTACGCCGCGAGCGCTTGCGCGAGTTTGGCTTCAGCCGTTTGGTTCTGCACGTTGCTCTTCGCGCGCACGAGCTGCGCCTGCGCCTTGTCGAGGTCGCCTTGCGCGGCCTGGACCGCCGCGAGGTACTGGTCTTGCTGGATCTGCATCAAGATCTGGCCCCGGTGCACCACGGAGCCGTTGCGGAAGTAGACGCCCTCGAGAACGCCCTCGACGCGCGGCACGAGGTCGATCTGCTGGATCGATTCGGCGTGGGCGACGTACTCGACCATGACCGGCACGCTCGTCTGTTGGACGCGGGTGACGAGAACCGGCACCGGGCCCTTCGCGACCTGTGGCGTCTTGCCGCCGCAAGAACTTGCGATCCCCGCTGCTAGTGCGACGGCGATCAACCCGCGATGGAACTTCGAGACGCGCATACGGACGACCGCCGTTCGTGTAAGACGGTGGGTGAACCGCGTGAGTGGATTTTCACAGCGGGTTCCTCGGCTCGCGCGAGGGCGCCTTCTGTTTTGGGAAGGTCGCACGGGCGAGGGTCCCAAAAAATCCGCGACTGATGAGTGCGGCGACTCCCTCAGACGATCGTCGGCTCGAGCTGACTTGGCGCGGCATCCTCCTGGGAGCCGCGATCACGCTCGTGTTCACCGCGGCGAATGTCTATCTCGGTCTCAAGGTCGGATTGACGTTTGCGACGTCGATACCAGCGGCGGTCATCTCGATGGCCGTGCTGCGTCTTTTCAGAAACGCCACGATCTTCGAGAACAACATCGTGCAGACGGTGGCGTCAGCGGCCGGCACCTTGTCTGCGATCATCTTCGTGCTGCCCGGCCTCGTCATGGTGGGCTGGTGGACAGGCTTCCCGTATTGGGAGTCGTTCGCGGTCTGCGCGATCGGCGGTATTCTCGGTGTCATGTACAGCGTGCCGCTGCGCCGCGCGCTTGTGACGCAGTCCGATCTTCCCTATCCGGAAGGCGTGGCAGCGGCAGAAGTGCTGAAGGTCGGTGTCGGCTCGCGCGGAGAGACAGATGAGTCAGTGGCGGAGAACAAGCGCGGATTGATGGCGCTCGTCGTGAGCTCCGTGGTTTCGGCCGCCTACGCGCTCCTCGTGGCGGCGCAAGTCTTCATCGACACCGTCGCCGGCTATTTCCGCGTCGGCAATGCTGCGACCGGATTCGGCACGGCGATGTCGCTCGCGCTCGTGGGGGCCGGCTATCTCATCGGCATCTCGGTTGGACTTGCGATTCTCACGGGTCTCGTCATCGCTTGGGGCATCCTTACACCGATCCTGACCGCCATGCATCCGGTTGCGGGACCTGCCGCGCAGGTGGCTGTCGACGTGTGGCGGCACCAAGTTCGGTTTATCGGCGCGGGAACGATCGGGATCGCGGCCATCTGGACGATTCTGAAGCTCGGGCGGCCGGTGTGGGTTGGGATCACGTCGTCGATCGCCGCGTCGCGCCACCGCGCAGATCCGTCGCGCGCTGCCGCCCTCCCGAGGACAGAGCGCGATCTGCCCATCGCGACTGTTGCCACGATCAGCCTGGCATGCTTCATCCCGCTCGCGTTCTTGCTCACCATTTTCTTGCGCGGCAGCGAGGTTGCATCGCTCACCGTGCCACTCGTCGTTGCCGGTGTGCTCTACGTCGTGGTGGCCGGATTCTTCGTGGCAGCGGCGTGCGGCTACATGGCTGGGCTCATCGGGGCGTCCAACAGCCCCGTGTCCGGTCTTGGTATCCTCACGATCATCGGCGCATCGCTCTTGGTGCTCGCCATCGCCAAGGGGGTCGGAGCGACCGGTGCGACAGCGCTCGTCGCCTACGCGCTCTTCGTCACGGCGGTGCTGCTCAACGTCGCCACTATCTCGAACGACAATCTCCAGGATCTCAAGACCGGACAGCTGGTCGACGCGACGCCCTGGCGACAGCAGGTGTCGCTCGTCGCGGGTGTCATCTTCGGCTCGATCGTCATCCCGCCAATCCTCGACGTTCTCAACCGCGCGTACGGGTTCACCGGAGGACCGCATGCGCTGCCCGCTCCTCAGGCGACGCTGATCTCCGCGCTCGCCAACGGCGTGATCGCGGGGCACATCGACTGGGGGCTGATCGGGATCGGCGCGCTCATCGGCGTCGGGATCATCGCCATCGACGAGACGCTCAAGGCGACCAGCAAGTATCAGCTGCCGCCGCTCGCTGTCGGCCTCGGCATCTATCTACCTGCCGCCACGACGAGTGCCGCGGTTTTGGGCGCAGTGATCGGCTGGTGGTACAAGCGGCGGACTGAAGCCGACCCGCGAGCACCCGTGATGCGGCGCATGGCGGTGCTCGTGTCGTCCGGCATGATCGTGGGTGAGAGCCTCTTCGGCGTCGTGCTCGCCGGCTTGATCGTCGCTGCGCAAAAGGGACTGTTGAAGGTTCCTGACCCCGACGCGCCTTTGGCGCTGTTCGGCGATCGGTTCGCGCCGTACGCCACGGGGCTCGCGGTCGTCGTCTTCATCGTCGCGCTCGGCGCGCTTTTCCGCTGGAGCGCCTCGCTCGGCGAGTCGACGACGCCGGTTCGCGGAGAACGCGATAGATCGTGACCCTCTTACCCGGGCAAGCACGTTCCTACAGCCGGGGACTAGCTGTCATACTTCGTGTCGTGCTCTGCATCGGAGCGGCCGGAATCTTTTCGGCCTCTACACCACTCGCGCTCGCCGCGCAAGGCATCAGCGAACAGTCCTACGCAGCACTGCAGTGGCGTTTGATCGGGCCCTTCCGCGGTGGCCGCGTGCTCGCGGTGAGCGGCGTCGCCGGCGATCCAGCTACCTTCTACTTCGGTTCCGTCGACGGTGGCGTGTGGAAGAGCGATGACGCCGGCCGGACCTGGACGCCGATCTTCGACAAGGAACCGGTAGGTTCGATCGGCGCCCTCGCGGTTGCGCCGTCGGATACCAACGTCATCTACGTGGGATCAGGCGAGGCCGACATGCGCTCCGACATCTCCTACGGCAACGGCGTCTACAAATCGAGCGACGCCGGACGTACGTGGCAGCGGCTTGGGCTGAACGACACGAGGCAGATCGCGCGGGTCGTCGTCGATCCGGCAAATCCCAAACGTGTCTTTGTCGCAGCACTGGGGCACGCGTACGCCGCGAACGATCAGCGCGGCGTGTTCCGTTCGATCGATGGGGGAGCGGATTGGCAACGCGTCTTGTTCGTCGACGCCAACACCGGCGCAGTGGATCTCGCAATGGATCCTCGCGATGCGAATCATCTCATGGCCGCGATGTGGCAGACTCGGCGGCCACCGTGGAACATCTACCCGCCCTCCAACGGTCCGGGCAGCGGTCTCTTCGTCTCGCGCGATGGAGGCTCGACATGGAAGCACGTTACCGGCCATGGACTTCCGTCTGCGCGACTTGGCCGGATGGGGGTCGCCTTCGCGCCATCGGATCCAAAACGCGTGTACCTCATCGCCGATGCCTCGCAGGGAGGGCTCTACCGCTCAGACGATGGCGGTGCGAACTGGCGACTGGTCGATCGCGACAAGCGTCTGTGGGACCGTGGGTGGTACTTCGGCGGCGTCACCGTCGATCCGAAGAACCGTGACGTGGTCTACATCTCCGATACGGCGCTCTATCGCTCGCAGAACGGCGGTGTGTCGTTCTCGGCGTTACGCGGATCGCCCGACGGTGACGACTTCCACACGTTGTGGATCGATCCGACCCAACCCGCGCGGATGATCTTGGGGTGCGACCAAGGTGCAAGCATCAGCCTCAACGACGGCCGTACGTGGAGCTCGTGGTACAATCAGCCGACTGGCCAGTTCTATCATCTGGTCACCGACGCCGCGTTCCCATTTGTGTTGTACGGATCGCAGCAGGACAGCGATAGCGTCGCCGCGCTCAGCCGCACAGCCTACAGCTCGCTGACGTTCAGAGATTGGCGGGCGGTCCTGGCGGCCGGCGAGAGCGACATGCTGGCGCCGGACCCCGAAGATTCCGACACGCTCTTTGGAGGGCGGGTCGATCGCTACGACATGCGCACCTCGCAAGACCAAACCATCGATCCGACGCTCGGGTATCCGATCGTGGAGTGGCGCGAGACCTGGACGTTGCCGCTCGTCTTCTCGCAGGCGGATCGCCGCTCGTTGTACTTCGGGCGCCAGGTGCTCTTCCGCACGATCGACGGCGGCAAGACGTGGAAGATCATCAGTCCGGATCTCTCGCGACCAGATCCTGGCGTGCCGCAAAATCTCGATCCTACCACTGCCGCTGACAATCAAGGCACTGGCCCGCGTCGCGGCGTGATCTACACCATCGCACCTTCGCCGCTGCGCGCGCCGCAGATCTGGACCGGCACTGATGATGGGAAGATCTGGCTCACGACCGACAGCGGATCGCACTGGCGCGACGTCACGCCGCAGGGGCTCGGGGCCTGGAGCAAGGTCACGATGCTCGAGGCCTCCTGGTTCGACACCCAAGAAGCGTATGCGGCAATCGATCGTCACCGTCTCGATGACCAGATGCCATACATCTATCGGACGCGTGACGGCGGAGCGACCTGGCAGCTGATCGCCTCGGACATTCCCGATGGAAGCTACGTCAATGCGATCCGATCGGACCCGCAGCGTCGCGGGTTGCTGTACGCTGGCACGGAGACAGGGCCGTTCGTGTCGTTCGATGACGGTGATTCGTGGTTGCCACTGCAGCTGAATCTGCCCAACGCATCGGTTCGCGATCTATCCGTGCGCGGCGACAGCCTTGCGATCGCCACCCACGGCCGGGGCTTTTGGGTGCTCGACGACCTGGCTTCCCTTCGCCAGCTCAACCCGAGTGTCGTCAACGCGAGCGCGTATCTCTTCGCTCCCGCGACGACCGTTCGCGTACGGCCGGGCGACGACCAGGGTGAACGGCTGCCGCCAGACGAACCTGCCGCGCCAAATCCACCCGACGGCGCGATTTTGGACTATGAACTGCAGGCGACTCCAAGTGGACCGCTGCGCATCCAGATCGCGGATGCGAAAGGCAAGATCGTCCGCCGATGGTCAAGCGCGGATCGCGTGACGCCGGTGAATCCCGACAGTTACGCGTACATGCCGATCTACATCCCGCATACCATCCTCCCACCGGTTGCAGCTGGGCTCAACCAATTTGTCTGGGATCTCCGCTACGCGCCGTTACCCGGGTTGGGGAGCACGAGCGGGAACACGGTGGTGGGGCCTTGGGCGCCCCCAGGCCGCTACACCGTACTGATGACGGTGGCTGGTAAGACCTTGCGACAACCGCTCGACCTCGTCAAGGATCCGAGAATCGCAGCGAGCGATGCGGATCTTCAGGCGCAATTCGCTCTGGCGACGAGCATCGAAGCTTGGCGTGTGAAGGGCCTTGCTGCGTACGACTCCGCGAGAGCGGCGATCGCCTCGCTGAAAAAGGCGCAGCAGGGGACTGTGTGTACACCGCGAGAGGTGGCCGGCGCTATCGAGCATTTGGAAGCTATCGCAGGCTCGCCGCCGCCCACGAGCCCGGACAACTCAGAAGGCTATCCGGAGATCAACCTGCATTCGCTGCATGCTTTGCTTGGTGGTCTTGAGTCGCTCGAGGCAGAGGTGGAATCAGCCGACGTGGCGCCGACGCAGGATGCACGTCAAGCGTTCGACGTCATCACGAAACTGCTGGCCGCCCAAATACACTCACTGCCGCACTCCGTTTGTGGTCAACGCGTCATCTGACGGACGCTCAAGCGCTAGCAGGAGCTAGCGGCTTTGACACCGAGCGCTGATGCTTGACGCAACAGGTCGCAAGACGTCGAGCGAGCGGCGCTCGTGACCGGCGCGTCGGCGTCGTCAACGGTGCTGAGCAGCTGATCGAGATTGGTCGCAAGCGAATCAAGGCTCTCCGCCTTGCTCGTTTCGTGCCGAGCCTGCGCTGCAGTCTCAGCTAGGGTGACTCGATCGAGCGTCACTGCTAACGCGTGAGCCGTTTGGTACTGCTCGAGAAGCTGCGCCGAGGTCATGGAAATCCGGGGATCCATTGTCACGCGCACTGGGGCTTGCGCCACGCGGCCGTCGACCGCGAGCTGGACCGTGTATGTTCCTGGCGGCACGAGCGCGCCCTGCGGCACGAAAGGTGTGTCTTCGTACACCGCTCCCGCAGAGAGATCGACGCCGCTAAAGCGTGGCGACGGCTCGCGAAGGTCCCACACGAAGCGGTGCATCCCAGCGGTCGTCTCGGGGCTTGCGAATGGTCGGATCCAGTAAGCAGGTTTGTCGAGCTGCGGGATTGGCGGCGCTTGGTCGCTGCTGGAATATCGTCGCACGAGCGTGCCCCGTTGGTCGAGGATGTCGATCGTCACATTCGACGCAGTCTCTGGCAAGAAGTAGTCGATGATCGCACCGTCTGGGGGGTTTTGACCCGCCGGCTCCTCGGGCGGCAGCGGCGTATCGTCGGTGTTCGGGTCTCGTCGCACCCGCACAGCGGCTGCCGGCGCGAAAAGATGGACCGACGAGGGCGCCCCTGCGCGCGCCAGCTCGCGGAGCGTCGCGACGTCGTCGAGGATCCAAAATCCGCGACCGTGCGTGGCGATGACGAGATCTCCTGCGTGCACGATGATGTCGCGCACGGAGCTGTGCGGCGAGTTGAGCTGCAGCGAGCTCCAGCGCCAGCCATCGTCGAACGACACGGAGACGCCGTTCTCTGTCGCGGCATAGAGCAACCCGGGGACGACGGGATCGACGCGCACCGCGTTGACGGGCTCTTTTGGCAGACCGTTGGTCGCTAAGCGCCAATGCGCGCCGCCATCATGGGTGACATAGACGTACGGACGAAGGTCATCGAGGCGGAAACGGTTCACCGCGATATAGGCTGTCTGATCGTCCGATCTCGAGAGATCGATCTGCGCCACCTTACTCCAAGGTGTGAGCTCGGGCGGCGTGACATTCTTCCAGTGTGCGCCCGCGTCGCGCGTGATCCAGACCAATCCGTCGTCAGTGCCGGCCCAGATGGTGCCCTCGTGCACCCATGAGAGCCCGAGAGCGTAGACGACCCCGCGATGCGTGCCGTGCGACATGTCGCCAGCCTCGAAGGGTCCGATGGTGGCAGGCAGAGCGGGGTGCTCGCGGGTGAGGTCTGGACTGACAAGCGACCAGTGCATCGCGCCGTCGCGGGTGACGTAGACACGATTTGCGCCGAAGTACAGCGCGCGAGGGTCGCGCGGGTCGAACACGAGCGGCTCGGTGCGGACGACGCGATACTCAGGATCGCGCACCAGCACCGGCGACACATCTTGCGACTGGTTGGTCCTCTCGTCAAATCGCTCGACCTTCCCGCCGAAAGTAACGCCAGGGTGGAGCGGATCCGGAACGACGTATCCGTATTCTGCTATGCTAACGGGAATCCAATCGCGCTCGGTGATCGCACCGAAGTCCCCGCGGCTGCGCACGCAGGCCGCGCCTGTGTCTTGCTGTCCTCCGCAGACCCAATACGGGAACCGGTCGTCCGCGTTGACGTGGAACATCTGTCCAGTCGGCTGGTTGTACCACGAGCTCCATGTCCTGCCGCCGTTGACTGAAATCACTGCTCCTTGGTCGGCCGACAGCGCCATGAAGTTCGCGTTCTTCGGATTGATCCAGACGTGCGTGTAATCATCGCCGCCAGGGGCGCCTTTGACCGGGGTGAAGTGCTTGCCGCCGTCAGTCGAACGATACGTCGAGGTGCTCGTGATCCACACCGTCTGCGCGTTGTTTGGATCGACCGCGATCGACGAGAGGTCAAAACATCGCGGACCGATGTTGTCCTGGTCGTTCATCAACGTGAAATGCGCGCCACCGTCCGAACTTTGGTAGAATCCACACTTGGGGGTAGCGCCGACCATCGCATACACGACGTGCGAGTCGCTGGGGGCTACCGCGAGTACAGCACGCCCGATGTGGTTTGGTAGACCCTCGGTCAGCTGTTTCCACGACGAACCGCCGTCGATCGACTTATAGATGCCGCCGCCGGGGAGCATGAAGCTCGCTTCCCACGGCGCCTCTTGCGACTTCCACAGCGACGCATACACGGTCTGGGGATCGTTCGGGTCGAGGATGACATCCGGCGATCCTGTGCGGTCGTCTGCGTACAATACCCGCTGAAAGCTCGTGCCACCATCGGTCGAGCGATAGACACCTCGCTCGGAACTCGGACCGTACGGATGACCGAGCACAGACACAAAGAGTCGGTTGGGATTCGCGGGATCGACCGCGATCGCAGCGATCTGCTGAGCGTCGCGTAGCCCGAGATGCGTCCAGGTGCGTCCTGCGTCTGTGGATTTGTACATGCCGTCGCCTATGGAGAGGTCGGGGCGGTGCAGGCCCTCACCGGAACCGACGTAGATCACGGAGTCATCGCTCGGCGCCACCGCAATCGCCCCGACCGATCCTGTTGACTGTCCGTCGAAGATCGGCGACCAGGTCCGGCCCGCGTCGTCAGTCTTCCAGACGCCCCCGTTGGCCGCAGTGATATAGTAGACGGAAGGCTCGTCCGGCACGCCGACGATCTCTGTCGTTCTGCCGCCGCGCAGCGGCCCTACGAAGCGCCAGCGCATGTCCGCGTAATATGCGGGTGAGATGGCAGCGGAACTAGCTTGCGCCACAAAGGGTGACGGCATGGTGATCGCGGCAACCGCGAGAGCGCAGACTATGAAATGTTTAAAGCGCACATCTTCTAGCATGCAGGTTGGGTACACCGTCCCTGGCCTCGGTTCCCACGAGAATAGGGCAGTTCGAATCACGGAAGGGCTCCAGCGAGCGATGTAATCTTCTGGCAATCGCTGGGATTTATGCCCGAGCGATTGAGAGCGATGAGGCTCTCCCCTAGGCACTTAGAGACGGGAGATACTCATGTACTCGTCACCCAAGATCCTCGCGTCATTCGAAGCATCGGTCGTCCTCGCTCAAGCCCAAGGCTTGCTCGAATCGAGCCAGTGCGTTTACTGAGCCGACAACGCTAGGATAAAGAAGGGGAGGCATCGCGCAAGCGTGCCTCCTTTTTCTAAGGCTAGTTCGCACGGAAAATAGGGCTGTTCGAATCACGGAAAGACGGCAGCGTTGCATGTAACCTCCCGGCAATCGCCAGGGCTGTGCCCGAGCGATTGAGAGCGATGAGGCTTTCCCCTATGCCCAAAGAAAAGGGAGACACTCATGTACTCGTCACCCAAGGTCCTCGTGTCATTCGAAGCATCGGTCGTGCTTGCCCAAGCCGAAGGCGCGTCCAACGCGAGCCAGTGCGTTTACTGAGCCGACGACGCTAGGATAGAGAAAGGGAGGCGTCGCGCAAGCGTGCCTCCTCTTTCTAGTGCTAGCTCACGCGAAAAATAGGGCCGTTCGAATCACGGAAGGACGGTACGTCCGATGTAACCTCATGGCTAATCGCCAGGGCGTGTGCCCGGGCGACTGGGAGCGATGAGGCTTTCCCCTGCCCAAAGAAAAGGGAGACACGCATGTACTCGTCACCCAAGATCCTCGCGTCGCTCGAAGCATCGGTCGTACTTGCTCAAGCCCAAGGCACGCCCGTATCGAGCCAGTGCCTCTGCCCGGAGTAACGCCGGCTTTCTCGAGCTGACAACGCTAGGACAGAATAGAGAGGCATCGCCCAAGCGTGCCTCTCTTTGCTGCAACCAACACGGCTGAAGGAACCAGCGCGTCGGTTGGGCTAAGCCACCCGAGCCCTCGTCATTAATCGTTGGGCGGTTCATTGCGTCCTCGAGGAGGTGCGTGTGCTCAGAGCTCAGTGGGGTTTGCGCATGGCTACTGCGTGCGTAGCCACCATGACTTTCATGACATCGGCGATCGGTCGTGCGGACACGAGCATGGCCGCGCCGAAGAATCTGCCGCCGGGATTGACTCCTGCGATCATCAAGATGATGATGACTCCAGGTCCGACACATGCGGCGGGAATGCCCGCGGACGTACAACCCATGATGGGCTGCATACCGACCATGGGTTATCACTACGCCAATCCGAAGAACTGGCCATTCGGCCCCATCTACGGTTGGTACAACGGAAAGCCGATCTTCACCGAGGTCATGGTCGCGAAGTCAGCCTTTGATGCTGGGACGAGTTGGAACAACTTGCTTAAGCCACTACCAGGCTACAAGATCGATCACGTGGACATATGGTGGGAGCCCCATGGACATCCCGGCTACATGGTGCCGCACTACGACATCCATGCGTGGTACATACCGAGTTCTCAGTACATGTACTTCTGCGGGAACACGTCAGGTAAGAAACCTGCGTGGCTCTAAGCAGCATCTAATACCGCGCAAGCCAACCGACGCGCCGCTCTCACCGGAGCGGCTCGTTTGGGTATTGCCCGCTGGGTCGTAAGAAACGTACAGCCGCGCGTCAAAGAATAGTGCGGACATACCAGACAGGGGTCAAATAAGATGGCAACACAAGGCTCATCTCATCGGGCCACGATACGCGCGTTTGTGGTCGTGGCGCTTTCGCTGTTGGTGCTTGTCGCGGGCGGAATGGACTTTCGCCGGATTTGGATTCCCATCGGCATCTTCGGCTATCAGGCGAATGGGGATGACGTCGTCTTTTTCGTCCAACCGGGCTCTCCGGCCGCGAAAAGCGGGATGCAAGTCGGCGACCTGCTCGACGTGCAAACCTTACCTGTTGGGACGAGATACACAGAGTTGCAGGGGGGTACGCTTGAGGCTGGCCAAAGCGGCATCATCACCTTCGTCCATCACGGCATCCGTCACGTAGTGACGCTTACAGCCACACCGCAGGTCACCGAGCACTACTACGCGGCGTACAGGGTCACCGTCCTAGCCATTGCGGCTCTGTACATCTTCTTGGGAGCGGCGCTCGTCTTGCTCCGCCCAAGCCTCATGACCTGGGGATTTTTTCTCTACTGTCTCGCCTACTGTCCGTTTACATTTTATGTGGGGGCGCTGCTGTATGCATTCCCGTGGCCATTTGTCTTTTTCTGTGGGCAATTGCTCCTCGACAACGCCGGGATCGTCGGTTTGCTCGTCTTCGCATTGTGCTTTTTGAACGAGCCCGTGCATGGGTGGAGACAAACCGCGCTCCGTGCCATGCCCTGGCTTTTCGTCGCTCTGAATCTTTTCGATTGCGCTTACCTTTACCAGTGGTATTGGATGGGCGGCCCGCCGGGCGAACTGCTCACGCGGACGTTTCTCGTCATCCAAGGCTTGTGGACGATCGCGGTCATGTACCTCTTTGTAGATACCTACGCGCGAGCGCACGGAGCCGCCCGGCAGCGCATCCGCTGGGTCGTGGTGGGATTCGGCTTGAATCTGATCATGTTCTTCGCGTTTCAATTCATCAGTTTCTACGTGCCGCAGGCGCCGCTGTGGGTATCGCACGTCCTGCAACTCGGCACGGTCATCGTGCCGCTGACAGTGGCTTACGCTGTAATCAAGCATCGGGTGATCGATGTGAGTTTTGTGGTGAGCCGCACCTTGGTCTACGCCGTGCTCACCACCATGCTCGTGGGCGGGTTCTCGCTCATCGACTGGTTCTTCACCGATTATCTGCGGCTCGCGCGTTTGGGCACGTTTGCAGAGGTCGCAGCGGTGGTGGCCTTCGGCCTGTGGTTCAACGGTTTGCACAAACGGGTCGATTCCTTCGTGGACGCCACGTTCTTCCGTCAACGACACCGCGCGGAAGTGCAACTCGCACGCACAGCGGCCGCGTTGCCGCTCGCCTCGACACCGAAGATCGTCGCGCACGGACTGGTGCTCGAGCCGATGCGAACGCTCTCCCTCGCATCAGCTGCCCTGTTCAGACGTGATGGTGGTAAAGGGTTCGTGCGCCAAGAGTCAGATGGGTGGGGTTCGGGGGATATCACGAAGCTCGATGACAGCGACGGCTACTTCCTGACGCTGTTGCAAGCCGAAGGCGGGCCGCTGTCGCTGTACGACCACCCCTGGCGCCACGACCACGTTCCGTCCGGGCCTGCGCATCCGGTCCTAGCGCTGCCTATCATCGTGCGGCGCGAACTCGAGGCGATCGTCTTCTATGGCTCGCACGTGCATGGCGAAGGGCTCGATCCGGATGAGATCAGGGCGATAGCCGGGCTCGCCACGGGTGCTGCGGTCGCCTACGATCATCTTGAAGCCGAGGCCATGAAACGTGAGGTCGAAAAAATGCGGCGCGAGAACGAATCATTGCGCAGCGTGATCGCAGAGGCGCAGATCCAACCAGCGTAGACGAAAACCAGGTCGGCGTAGCGGAGCATGCCATGACACTCGAACACATCTTTCTTATCAGTCAGACGGTCGCCGCCCTCGCCATCGTTGGGTCGCTATTGTTCGTCGCAGTGGAGTTGCGCAATTCAACGCGGGAGAGTCGTCATCGTGCGGCCGAGGAAGCGCATCAGAAATACCAAGCATTACAACTTGAAGTGGCCAGCAACGGCGATCTCGCTCGCGTCTGGGTCACCGGAATTCACGATATTGGCTCGCTGAACGAGATCGATAGGATACGGTTTTTGCTGGCGGCGCATAACGTCTTCAAGAACTGGGAGAACGTCCACTCGGTGTGGGTCGAGGGTGACCTGCCCGGCGAGATCTATGCGGCTGCGGATCTCATGGCGGGCGACCTGCTCGCGTACAGTGGGGTTCGGGCTGCTTGGTCCGTCCGTCGTAAATATTTCCACGAGGCATTTCGGTCGCGCGTGGACGCAAAGATTGCTGCGCTTCCACCCCAGCCTCCGCTGCCATACGAGGTCACGATCGCGGCCGAATCGTCCAAATAGCCGCATCTTCATCAAAACGTACCAAACCTCGACATATCTGCTCAGGCGAACCGCCACGAGGTTCAGTATTACAGGATAGGCTCGTGGCACGTTGCATAGCGCGTGACTATGGATCACAACCCAGCCGCGACGAGAAAAGTAGTTCAGGCGAGGGCGGAGTCGGCCCCGAGACACCCCGTCATCCGAGTGTCGAGCTTGGCAAGGGGTTGGGAAGGCATCATCGCGGCCATCGGCGATACGACCGGCGGAGTTGTGGACCATCGCGTCACGCCCTACTACAACGTGGGCATGCTGGTCGGTGCGCCGGTTGGAGCAACGACTCGCCACAATGGTGCCAGTCAGCATAGCTTGCACGTCCATGGCGACATCCACATCACCCCGGCGGGCTACACGCTTTCTTGGGAAGATGATAGGCCGACCCAGTATGTCGGAGTCAGCCTGACGCCGGCGCTCATGCACAGTGTTGCGGACTCGATGCAAATGAACATAGACTCTGTGAGCTGGGCGCCTTTGTTTCAGTTGCGCGACGAGAAGATCGAGCATATAGTCCTCGCGGTCAAGGCAGAATTAGACGATCAGGCTCCGCACGACCGCACGTACGCTGAGGGCTTGGGCTTGGCGTTGGCTACGCAACTGCTAAGAAAGTATGCGCGCCAAAGCACCATTGCGTCGAGACGAGGGCTTAGCGGCGCGCAGCTGCACAAAGTTGTGGATTACGTCCACGAGCATCTCACAAGGTCGCTTTCCCTCTTCGAGCTCGCGGCGGTCACCGGCCTCAGTCCTTCACACTTCAAAGTGCTCTTCAAGCGGAGCATGGGCTTGCCGGTCCACAACTACGTTATGCGGTGCCGCGTTGACCGTGCGGTCGATCTCATCGGCAACGGCGGCCTCAAACTGAGCCAAGTCGCGCTCAAGACAGGCTTCGCAGACCAGAGCCACATGTCTCGCTGGTTGCGGCGCACGATCGGTCTTACACCGGCGCAGCTCAAACGCAACACGAGCGAGTAGCAGCAATCGGAACGGAAGCTGTTCCGGCATTGTCACCCTTCGCAGTTCCGAAACGCGCTTTCATCGAAGCAGAAGTGAAGAGTGCTCTAGGGGCGTGGCGTTCCGAACAACGACGCTGCATCGCGCAGCACCGGCTGCATTTCCGTTGCGAGCACATCCGGCTCGTAAATTTCCAGATAGTTGATGCGCTCGCCAGCGCTGTTCGGCTCCATACCTTTATCGATCGAGTTGCGGAGAGCAAGTGGGGCATTGCCCGCGGCGCCCATCCCCGCACTACAGGTACCAAGTGAGGCAGCGCATCGCATTTGGAGGCCAGTGATGACGCGACCCCGATAGCTCATCACAAAAGGCGTGTCGGGATGCTGAGTCTCCGAGCCCCCGTGAAGATCGTCATTCTCAAGTACAAAGCGGCGACCCAGAAGGCGGATCCCATTGTCGACGATCGTTTGCCGCGTCTGCACACCCTCGCCCTCATCGATCTCACCCTGATCGTTGATATTGAGAGCGCTTCCCGTCGTCAAAGTAATGAATTGATTGGGAAAGTCGTCAGCATACACCTGAAAGACCTTCTGATACGCGTCGATAAACTTGCTCGGTGTATATGAAGCATTTTGCCACTTCCGAGGATCCCGTGGTAACGTCATCTCTGCAGTAACCGACGTTGGTCCGGCAGCTGCGACCATTCTGAACGAAGGTGACTCCCCGTACCTGTCGCTCAGCAGCTTCAGGAATGCAAACCAATTGTTGAGGTACACGCTGTCCCACGGCATCGGAAGGCTCATAACCTCGCCTTGGTCAGGTCCATATTGCACGGCGAACTTTTCCGTCTTCGCGCCTTCCAATGCCCACGCGGGGGCAAAGAAGCCCGCATAGACACAGAGTTGTACCCACTTCTTCGATGATTCTGCAGCCGCGAACAATGCGTCAAGCTTCGACCAATCAGGTTTGCCTTGGACTGGCTCAATGTCACTCCAGTGGACTTGGTACGCGACACCACTGATGTAAGGGTTTTTTAAGGCCCGATCGTACAGTTCTTGGTCTAGTTGCGGCGTGTTGTTGACGTGCCGAACGACAACGAGTCCGCTCGGCGCAGCCGCAGCGACCGGGCTCGATGGCTGCGCGGATTCTACTTTTGCTGAAGTCGAAAGTAACGCAAGAAGTAGCACGAACCAAACGCGCATGCTTCCAGAGCACTTGTGAGCGAACATTCGCACCTCCCGAGAAATTGGATTTCCCTAGTTGGCTCGAGACGTTGCTGCGACCCTGGTGAACCTGTATGCTAAATGTCTCGCCGTTCCTCGGCGACGCTTGCGTAGGCGTCGATCGCGGCCGAAACCGCCCGGCCCACGCGACGACGTCAGGTAGGCCGCGAACCGCGCAAGCGGTCGTTGTGCCAGGTTGAAGCCTCACAAAAGGCGCTTAAACGGTCGATAGTCGAAGTTCAACTCAGGAATTCGCGAGCTAGCCTGGAGTCAGGTTGTGGACGATCTTGGCTTCTATGACCCACCTACACCAGAATTCTGTCGGCGCTGTGGCAAGTTGCTTACTGCTGATAACAATGCCAACGGATGGTGCCTGACATGCGCTGCGGAACTAGCGGCGGAAAATTAGGAGAAGAGTCGCGGTACGAGATTCTACCGCTTCGGACGACCCGAATCACAGACCCGAGCCGTATCGGCTCGGATGAAATCAGCCACCCAGTTCGTCTGCCACGTTCGATTGTCGTACGAGAAAGCCTGACTCCACTGAGCGTGATTCTGGTCGAGGATCGTCCAGATGAAGCGCACTTTTACCGGCCGCCCGTTGTCCGTATCCTGCGAGTAGAACTCGCCGCGCGAACCGTGAAACCCACCAACGACTGGCGGCAGACCTAGCTGACCAGTTTTGCTGCTCACCCAATAGATCGACCACTGGCGCGTGTTTGGATCGAATGTTCGCAGCGTTAGACCTGCCGACTTTCTTGTCGGCATATACAGCTCGTCGACCGTGACCATGCCGGCAAGATACTCTTGCATGCACAGTGTGCCGGGAAAATCTATCCACCGTGCGTCTTTTG
>DASPVP010000075.1:0-4008 GCA_035622315.1 Candidatus Acidiferrales bacterium
GGGTGCTCTTGCGTGGCCCAGACTTTTGCCGGATCCGTTTCGTATGGCCACACGTGCAGCATCCAGCCATAGACGACCGGCCTGAAGATGCCGCCTGCGGCCGCGCACGCGTCGGCGGTCGTGATGGATCCGGCAAGACCGAACTTCGGGTTCGGCCCGAGCATCTCGCGCCCTTGGCCGAGCGGTGGGATGCAGAGGTTCACGTGCATGTGCCATGTGGCCACACCGAGCGGCACTCGATCGTTCAGCTGCGCGAGCGTCGCGCCGCGAGGGGCAGTATACATCGCGCCGACGAGTTGATAGCCGCCTGCCACCGGCTTGTACATGAGCGATGTCGGTCGCGACGGATCGAACGAGAACTGGTTGAGCAGCGCGTTGCGCATGCTCGTGAAATGATAGATCGGCTGCGGGAACTCAGGATGGAACGGTTCGTAACCGGCCGCTTCGGCAGCGCGATAATCCTGGTAGGGCGCCATCGCCGCGCGCAGCGAAGCGACGATGCTTGCCGCGCGCTCGCGGTCCTGCGCCGTTGCCGGTTGCGCAGGCGTCATCTGCATGTGGCCGCCGTGCATGGGCATGCCGTCCATGGTCATGCTGGTGGCGGCGGGCGCGGGCTGCATGCCGGACATCGAACTCATGCCGTTGTCCGCGACCATAGCACCCGTCTGCGTCGCGTGCTGGGCGATGCTGCAGCCATCCGAGCAATCTGGCTGCGCCGCTGAGGCCTCACGCGTCAGAACGTAGTTGGTGACCCCGGCTCCAAGCGCGAGGGTCGCAGCGATCATGACGATGATTGGCAGCTTCATAGATGCGTTCTCCATGATTCAGTATGACGCGGCTACAAGCCTCGTGCGCTGTATGGCGCATAAAGATTGCGTGAGAACAGGGTGAGAGCGCGAATCGAGTGAACCCTTCTGCACCGGGGAAATGTAACGGCGGACCTCAGGTCCGCCCCGAAGTGTAGCGGCTGACCTTCAGGTCAGCCCAGATGTGGGCGCGCCCGACGGTGCGCCCCCTCCACGTCGGTGCTGCAACACGCCTTTAACCGGAGGAGCCGTTTGAACGTCGTCGTTCCCAAAGAGATCGTCGCGGGAGAGACCCGCGTGGCGGTGACGCCGGACGTCGCAGGCCGCATGACAAAGAGCGGCAACCAGGTCTACGTCCAGCGTGGGGCGGGAAGCGACGCGGGGTTTTCTGACGAGCAGTACGCGAGCGCGGGCGCGCAACTCGCCGATGACCCGGCGAGCGCCTATGGCAAGGCCGGGCTCGTCCTCAAAGTGCAGCGGCCCGAAGCGAGCGAGATCCCGATGCTGCAGCGAGGCAGCTCGCTCATAGCGTTTCTCGCGCCGCTCTTAGCGCCTGAGGTCGCCGAGCGGCTTGCCGCGGCCGGCGTCACGGCGTTTGCGATGGAGCTCATCCCACGCATCTCGCGAGCGCAGAGCATGGATGCGTTGTCCTCGCAGGCCACGGTGAGCGGATACCGAGCGGTCTTGCTCGCCGCCGAAGCCTTGCCAAAGTTTTTCCCGATGCTGATGACCGCGGCCGGTACGATCCCGCCGGCGAAGGTTCTCGTGCTCGGCGCGGGCGTCGCAGGGCTCCAAGCCATCGCGACTGCCCGGCGTCTCGGCGCCGTCGTCACCGGTTTTGACGTGCGAGCGGTGGTGAAAGAGCAGATCGAGAGCTTAGGCGCCACGTTCTTGAGCTCTGCTCCACATGAGGGCGCTGAGGGAGCGGGCGGTTATGCCAAAGAGCTCTCAGCAGACCAGCAACGTCGAGACCAGGAGCTCATCGCAAAGACCGCGGCCGGCATGGACGCGGTCGTCACCACGGCCTTGATCCCCGGCAGGCGCGCACCAACTCTCATCACGGAACAGGCCGTCGCCGGCATGCGGCCTGGTTCGGTCATCGTAGATCTTGCGGCCGAGCAGGGCGGCAACACCGAAGGCTGCGAGCCCGGAACGACCGTGGTGCGCAACGGCGTGTCGATCGTCGGGCCGCTGAACCTGCCCGCGAGCATGCCGACGCACGCGAGCTTTCTGTACGCGCGCAACGTGCTCGCGCTCTTCGACCACCTCGTGAAGAACGGCGAGCTGAAGGTCGACATGGCAGATGAGATCACAAAAGGCGTCACCGTCACGCGCGACGGTGCGATCGTGAACGATGCGGTCAAGGCGCGTCTGACGGGAGTCACGTAAGCACATGGAGCTGCTCTTCACCGAACTGACGGTCTTCGTCTTGGCCATCTTCGTCGGTTTCGAAGTCATCTCAAAGGTGCCGTCGATGCTGCACACGCCCTTGATGTCGGCGACGAACGCGGTGCATGGCATTGTCGTCGTCGGCGCGATGCTCGTGGCCGGCGCTGCGATCGGCGGCGCGGTGGGCCACGCGATCGGCCTCGCGGCGATGGTGCTCGCGACCATCAACGTCGTGGGCGGGTTCGCCGTCACCGAGCGCATGCTCGAGATGTTCAAAGGAAAGACCGGCTCGCGATGAGCGTCTCCCAGATCGCGCTCACGATCGCCTATCTCATCACGGCCGTGCTCTTCATCCTCGGGCTCAAGTTCTTGAGCTCGCCCAAATCTGCGCGCCGCGGGAACATCTTGGCGATGATCGGCATGGTCATCGCCGTCGTCGCGACCTGCTTCGACACGCGCATCCTGAGCTGGACCGACATCCTCATCGGCGCGGTCGTCGGCGCACCGATCGGCTTTATCTCCGCGCGGCTCGTCAAGATGACCGCGATGCCGCAGATGGTCGCGCTCTTCAACGGCGCGGGCGGCGGTGCCGCGGCGCTCGTATCGAGCGGCGAGTTCTTGCGCCTCATCTCGACGGGCGCAACTCCCACCGTCCCAGTCGTGCTGCCCATCGTCCTGTCGTGCATCATCGGGTCCATCAGCTTCTCAGGCAGCCTCATCGCGTTCGCGAAGCTGCAAGAACTCATGACGGGCAGACCCATCACGTATGTCGGTCAGCAGGTCGTCAACGCGATCGTCCTGCTCGGCATCATCGTGTTGGCTGGCTACCTGCTTGCGGGCAACGCCTTGCCCGGTCCATTCCTCGGTTTGGTCGCAGCCGCGCTCTTGCTCGGCATTTTGAGCGTCCTCCCTATCGGCGGCGCCGACATGCCGGTCGTCATCTCGCTCCTGAATTCGTTCACCGGCCTCGCTGTGGCGATCACGGGTTTCGCGCTCGACAGTACCGTGCTCATCATCAGCGGCACGTTGGTCGGCGCATCGGGGACCTTCTTGACCATGGCGATGGCCACAGCGATGAACCGGTCGCTCACCAACGTGCTCTTCGGAGCCTTCGGCTCCGTCAAAGCTGGAGCTGGCCCTGCTGCCGCTGCCAGCAGCGGCGGAACGGTTCGCTCGGCCTCTGCCGACGATGTCGCCACCCTCTTAGCGTATTCGCGCAGCGTCATCATCGCCCCAGGCTATGGCATGGCCGTGGCGCAGGCGCAACACGCAGTGCGCGAGCTGACGCAAAACTTGGAGAAGCGCGGCGTGGACGTCAAGTTCGCGATCCATCCGGTGGCTGGGCGCATGCCCGGGCACATGAACGTCTTGTTGGCGGAAGCAAACGTGCCGTACGACCAGCTCAAAGAGATGGACGAGATCAACCCACAGTTCGAACACGCCGACGTCGCGCTCATCATCGGCGCGAACGACGTCACGAATCCGGCGGCACGCAACGTCTCCAACAGCCCGATCTACGGCATGCCCATTTTGGATGTCGACAAAGCGGCGAATGTCGTCGTCCTGAAGCGCAGCATGAATCCTGGTTTTGCGGGCATCGATAACCCGCTCTACGAGAACCCTAAGACGATGATGCTGTTCGGCGATGCGAAGGATTCGGTCTCGAAGCTCGCCGCGGGTGTGGCTGCGGCCTAAGCGGACGTTTCCAAAGCGATCACGCGCGGCTCTCGATCAAGGAAACGCCATCGTCGAGTTTGATCAGCCGCCGGTCGATGCGCACGATATGGTTTCTGATACCTGCAACATCTGCTTT
>DASPVP010000076.1:0-42551 GCA_035622315.1 Candidatus Acidiferrales bacterium
CTGCAAGAGCGTGGTGGCGCATGGTTTTCGCCGCCTGCTCATCGTCAACGGCCACGGCAGCAACACACCGTTTGTCGAGATCGTCGCGCGGCTCACCGTCGTCGAGACCGGAGCCCTCGCAGCCGCGGTCAACTACTGGAACGCTCCCGGCGTCCACGAGGTCGCGGAATTGCTGCGTGACTCAGACAAGGTCGGAGGTATGAACCACGCCTGCGAGTTCGAGACCTCGATCTACTTGGCGCTGCGCCCAGACCTCGTCGACATGTCGAAAGCCGTACGCGAGCTTGGCCACCATCCGACCAAGAACTATTGGACGGACCTCGTCGGCGGCGACGGACCGCTCCTCATGATGGAGCACTGGAGCTCGCTCTCGCGTACTGGAGTCATGGGAGATCCCACCAAAGCCAGCGGCGAAAAAGGTGAAAAGCTCCTCGCCGCCGCGGCAAAGGGGATCGTCGAACTCATCGACGAGCTGCGCGAGCGGCGCTCGGCGCAGCGCGTCGACCACCACACGTCCTAGACGCCGAGCGCTTTCAGCAACACCCGCTTCGGCCGGCGGCCGTCGAACTCGCCGTAGTGGATGCGTTCCCAGGGCCCCAAGTCGAGCTTGCCTTCTGTCACCGGCACCAGCACCTGGTGGCCCAACAGCATGCGCTTGAGATGGGCATCGGCATTGTCCTCCCCGGTCGCGTGATGTTGATACTCGGGCTTCGCGGGCGCAAGCTGCTCGAGCCAGGTCATGATGTCACGCCAAAGCCCTGCCTCGTGATCGTTCACAAAAACGCTTGCTGTGATGTGCATGGCACTCACGAGGATGAAGCCGTCGCGCAGACCCGCATTGACGCGGACGCGCTCGACGTGTTCCGTGATGTCGAGTATTTCGTAGCGCTTCTTCGTGTTCAGCGTGAGATATTCGGTGTGTGCGATCATGTCGTGAGCGACGTTCGGGAGATTGGAGGTGGCAGCCCTCGGACCGGAGGACTGGCTTGTCTTTGCTTGAAGCAGGAGGCCCAACAGGGCGTCCGACGGCTTAGCCGTCGGGCGAGCTCTGGCGTTTCGGTTTCATTGAGTTAACCAGTTGCGCACCAAGAGACCGGAGGTTAGTATGCCGCATCCGCAACGCTGGGCGTTCACGCTCGCGCTGTTCACCCTTGTCTTCGCATCGACGTTCGGCACAGCCGTCGCTGGAACGACCGGGGCCATTCGAGGCCGCGTCTATGATGGCTCTTCAAACGCGCCGATCCAAGACGCCAAGGTCTCGGCCGTCTCGCCTTCGCAGAATGCGGACACGACGACGGACGCGCTCGGCGCCTACGCGTTCCTATCGCTGGCGCCCGACACGTATTCCGTCATCGTGCAGAAGGCCGGCTACGACCTTTCGACCCAGCGCGGCATCACGGTGACGGCGGACAACGTCGTCAACGTCTCGTTCGCGATGGCCAAGACGATCACGACCCTTGGCCGCATCAGCGTGCGCGCTTCCACGGAACTCGTGCGCGCAGGCACGACGAGCGACGTGTATTCGGTCAATGCTTCGACGCAGAGCGTCGCGCGGACATTGGCAGGCGCGGGGAACTTGAACACCGCGTACAGCGCGATGGGCTCGGTCCCGGGCGTCAACGTTCCGCAAGGACAGCAAGGCTGGTATCAGCCCGTCTACATCCGCGGCGGCGACCTCGATCAAGTGGGTTGGGAGTTTGATGGCATCCCGGTCAACCGCTCGTACGACAACGCGCCGCAGACGTTCGTCTCGAGTCTCGGCCAGCAAGAGCTGCAGGTCTACACCGGCGGCACGCTGCCATCTGCCGACGCTTCGGGCATCGCGGGCTACGTCAACCAGGTCATCAAGCGCGGCACGGTGCCGGGATTCGCGGACATCAGCACCGCGATCGGCACGCCGACCTTCTACAACAAAGTTTCAGCCGAAGCCGGAGGCGCGACCCCCGATCAGAACTTCACCTGGTACGTCGGAACGCTCGCAGCCGACACGTCGTATCGCTATATCGACAACAGCAACGGGGCGGGCGAACCGCAATTCTTCTATCCGCTGAACACGACGTTCTTCGGCAATGCGACGGATGCGTTCGATCCAGGCAATACGTACGGCATCGCCTCGACGCAAGACCGAGAGTCCGTGGCGAACCTGCACTTCGGATTGCCGCATCGCGACGGCCTGGGCAAGGACGACATCCAATTTCTGGCCATGACCGGCTATCTGCTCATGCCCTACTACAGTTCGATCAACGACTTGGGCGGCCCGACGTACGTCCAGGACAATACGGTCGGCGTACCGCTGACCTTCAGCGACGGCGCCGTGTACAACGGGCCGATCTTCCAAACCCCGAACGCGGCTAACGTGATTCCGTATCTCTATCCAAGCACGCCGCACTCGCTCGATGCGCCGATCCCCTACAACATGCGCGACACGAACGAGAACTCGGTCGGCATCGGCAAGCTCCAGTACCAGCGCAACTTCTCGTCAACGTCCTTCCTGCGCATCTTCGGATACTCGGTGTACTCCGACTGGTTCATCCATGGCCCTGTATCTGCAGAGCTTGGCTTCTGCTGCTACGGCGGCGAGATCGCGGACTACGAGTTACCTTCGCACACCATGGGCGGCGTGGCGGACTACACGAACCAGCTCAGCGATAAGAACGTGCTGACCGTCTCGGCGTTCTACAATCAGATCCACATCCAGCGATACACGACGACGCACGGCTTCCCCGGCGGCAACCTCCCGGGATATTCGTTTGCAGCCGGCTACGGCATCACGAACGACGTCGACTCGGCGGGAAACTGCTACGGGCCAGGCGGCATACCGGCGGGGGCCGTTTCCTGCTTCGGCAGCCCAGAGATCTCAGCGTTCTCCGCCCCCCAATGCTCCGGCTTTCCGTGCCAAGGCACGTTCGGTCCGTACGGCTCTCCGACGACGATCGCCGATCTCGAGCCCTTCCCGGCGCCGCCGGGCACGCGGTGGGCGGTGACGGAGAACGGTTACAGCGACAATTTCAACAAGGTCCGGCCGATCTTCGACGCCTTCTCGCTCAACGACAATTGGCGGCCGACCGATCGTCTGAATTTCAATATCGGCGGTCGGGTCGAAACATATATGATCGGCATCGACGACAGCACGGTTGACGGATTTCCAGCGCGCCAGTTCTGGTTCAACGCCTACAACCGCGAGTATTGCTTCGGCCCTGGTTACTTCCAGCCGCTGTGGAAGGGTCCGGACGGCACCTGCGCCGCGAACTTCCCGCTCACCACAAACGTAGACCTCGTCAACACGAATCCCAAGAGCTTCTCGCACACGATCTTCGAGCCGCGCTTCGCGATGAGCGACGAGCTCGACGCGAACAACGTCATCCGGCTTTCGGCCGGGTTGTATGCGCGACCGGCGAGCACGCGCGAAGCATCGTGGAACACGGGGCAGGAGAACCTGGCGAGCTTCCTCGGACAGAACTGGGTGGCGTACGGCCTGAACACGCCCAACCACGACGTCCAGCCCGACCAGTCGACGAACCTCGACCTCTCGTTCGAGCACCACTTCAACGGCACGGCGATGAGCTTCAAGGTCACGCCCTACTACCGCAGCACGCAGCATCAAGTGCAGCAGATCATCGTCAACGCGCTCAGCGGACTCTTCGGCAGTCTCAACACGGGGCGGTTGACCTCAGCGGGCGTTGAGTTCGCGCTGAGCGACGGCGATTTCTCGCGTAACGGGCTTGCCGTGCAGCTGGCGTACACCTACAACCACAGTCAGACGAAGTACGACGATTTCTCGAACGGCCGCAACGTCATCGACAACATGAACGAGTACGTGCAGCTTTACAACTCGTACACCAAAGCATGCGCCACAGCAGTGCCGACGAGCAACCCGAGCGCTATGTGCGGCGTGTTCGGCAACATCAATGCAACCGCGCCGGGCAATCCGTACTTCAACCTGGCCCCACAACCGCTCTTCGACCGCAACGGGTCGTACGAGCCGTACGACCTCATCCCGGTGCCGTTCGCCGCGGCCAACGGATACGAAGTGCCGGACGTGGCCACCTTGATCGTCAACTACAAGTACAACAAGTTCTCGATCACGCCGACGATCGCATACACCTCCGGCACGAAGTACGGATCCCCGCTCTCGTGGCCGGGCGAAGTGCCAAACGTCGGTGGGCCGGGCACGACCGCGAACTGCACGACGTCGATAGTCGTGGAGAGCCCATCGTGCGGCGTGCCGCTCATGATCCCGGACCCCTACACCGGCAAGTTCGACAACTTCGGCGCCTTCAACGAGCCCTGGCGCGTGACGGGCAATGTCTCGGTCGGTTACGACGTCACCTCGCAGATAAGCGCGACCGCGACGTTATCCAATATCTTCGATGAGTGTCACCAGCGCGGCTACCCGTGGGATGCGCCGAACGTCTGCCTGTACTCGTCCTTGCCGTCGAGCTTCTTGCAGCCGACGGGTGGCACGCTCGCGCAGGCGGCGGCCGGACCCGTCCAATTGCGCTATCCCTACGGCATGTGGCTGAACAACAACAACACCGGTTTCGTGGGCGTCAAGTCGCCGATGCAAACCAGCTTCGAACTTACCTGGAAGATGTGACCGACCCGCATTCGACAAAACGGCTCCGCGTGGATAGCGCGGAGCCGTCATCTTTTCCCAGGCTGCCCCCGACACGCGACGTGGAACAGACATGAACCTCGCCGTCGCCTTTCCGCCGGCGATCCAGGCGATTGTCGACGAGACCTATCCACCCGCCAGACAGGCGCTCGCCGAACAGCTTTCGCGCGTCACCCACCCGCTGTATTTCGTCTTCACCATCTTCGAACTTGCTTTATTGCTCTGTTTCTACTACAGTGGACTCTCGACGCGTTTGCGCGCCGCCCTCGAGCGTGCGATCCCAAACCCACTGCTTTCAGCGGCGGCATTTATCGCTGTCGCGTTCGTCGCTCTGTCCGTGGTCATGCTGCCCCTGACGTTCTACGGCGACTTCATCATCGCGCACGAGTTCAGGCTGTCCGATGAAACCGTCGGACGTTGGCTGCGCGACTGGGCGGTCGCCGTCGCTCTGAGCACGGCGATCCTGGCACCGGCCGGCGCCGTGCTCCTGCGCCTCATCGCGAGAAGTCGGATCTGGCCGCTCCTCGCCGCAGCCGGTGCGGCGATCTTCCTCATCGTGGGCAACGCGATCTTCCCGCTGTTCATCGCTCCGCTCTTCAATAGATACACGCCCTTGCCGCCCTCGCCGCTGACGCGCTCGATCCTCGCGCTCGCTGCCTCGCAAGGCATCAACGCATCCGTGGTCTATGAATTCGATATGAGCGTGCAGACCAACGAAGTCAATGCGTATGTCTCGGGCCTGGGGCGCACAGAACGCATCGCTCTAGCAGATACGACGCTTGCGAGCATGCGGCCCGATGAAGTGCTCTTCGTCATGGCGCACGAGATGGGGCACTACAAACTCGGGCATCTGTGGATTCTCACCGCGGAGGCGTGGGGTTTCGTGGTCGTCGGCATCCTGCTCGTGGCCACGCTGGGAGCTTGGTTCGCAAAACGCGATCCGCGCCTAGCACGTGGGCTCGCAGATCCTGCCGTCGTCCCACTGCTCGCCGTGTTGATCCTCGTCTACCAACTCGCGAGCATGCCCGCAGAGAACGCGCTGTCGCGAAACATCGAACATGCTGCCGATGCTTTTGCGGGGAAGCATGCGGACGCAGGTGACGTCGGCGTGCGAGCGCAGGCGCGGCTCGCCTCGATCGACCTGGCGCCCTTGCACCCAAACCCCCTGTGGGTCTGGTTTTTCTACACCCATCCGCCGGCCGATCAGCGGATCATGGACGCCGCACGCGCCGCGCATCTCGTTCCCTGATTCTGCTTGACGCATCCAGCGCTTGGTGCTAGGATTTCCACATAATAGAATTCCTGGAAGCAGGCCATCCCATGGTCAAGGTGAGCGAAGAGAACGGAGCCGACAGCGCCCGTCGGGAGCGCGGCGGCGTGCAGTCCGTCGAGCGCACGCTCGACATCTTAGAGTCGCTCGTCGAACTTGGCTCGGAAGTCGGATTGGTCGAGATAAGCCAAGCCGTTTCACTCCCGCTTGCCACCGTCCATCGATTGCTCGGCACGCTGATCCAGCGTGGTTACGTGAAGCAAAACCGTCAGAACCGCAAATACTCGCTCGGCTTCCGCGCGTTGCAGATGGGCAGCGACATGCGCCAGCGCTTCAGCTTGCGCCTGGAAGCGCGGCCGTTCTTGCAACGCTTGATGCAAAGCTGCGGTGAGAGCGCGAACCTCGCGGTGCTCGACGATGGCGAGGTGGTCTACATCGATCAGGCGCAGTCATCGCGCATTTTGCGCATGTTCACGCAGATCGGCAACCGGCTCCCGGCGCACTCCACGGGAAGCGGCAAGGTGATGTTGGCCTTCGCGCCGCCCGACGTCGTCGAAGGTATCCTGCGGCGTTACGGCTTGTCCGAGCGCACGGGCCACACGATCGTCGACCTGGATGAATTCCGCCGCGAGCTCGAACGCATCCGCCGCAAAGGCTATGCGCTCGACGATCAGGAGCACGAGGAAGGCGTGCGCTGCATCGCAGTGCCGGTGCGCGACGAGTCGGGGCAGGTAGTCGCAAGCTTGTCCATCTCCGGCCCGGTGACGCGCCTCAACGATAGCCAAGTCGACGAGATCATCCCAGAGGTCGTCGACTGCGGCAACAAACTTTCAGGTCGACTCGGCTACAAGCCCGAACACGCAACCGTCTGATCCGTCTGCATCTTTCAGATTTCTTAGACGTGTTCTGTGTCACGACCACGCGGGACTGGTTGGCGCGCGCGCGCGCTGGGAATATAATATTGAATAGCGATGAGTTTGCGACCAGCTGGTGGTGGTCTCGCGCCCGACCGCTCAGCCGGGGCGGTCGTGCATTACTTCAGCGCGGATCCCCTGCGTACGGCACGGGCCGAGCGCATCTCAAAAGATCTCGAGCTCCCAGTCCGCGTCATCCAGCCGATCCTCGATGATCTCGTCGAACTCGGCGTGCTCGACTGTCGCGCGGAGCAGCCGGCGCAACCGCCTGCCTACTCGTTGCACGTCGCAGACCAATTCCTCGACGTGATCGAGCGGCTCTCGAGCTTTTACACCCAGCAACTCGAGGACCTCACGGTCGCGCCCGATCGGGCGCAGCTCGAGACGGGTGAGCCCCCAGCCGAAGGAGACCGAATCCACGCACTGCGCGCGCGCGTAGCAAGTCTCGAGGCGGCCAATGCGCTCTTGCAGCGCAAGAACGTCGAGCTCTCGTTCCTCTACGAGGCGAGCCTGCTGCTCGCGAGTTCGATCGATCTCTCCACACTCGGCCAGACGGTCGTCAATGCCGTGGTCAACGCATCTCGGCTCAAGGTGCGCAAGTGCTTCGTCGCTCTCGTGGACGGCGACGCCTTCATCTACCATGCCGGTCACGGGGTCGACCCGATCGAGGCGGAGCAATTCATGTTCCGCTACCAGGCGCGGCTGCGCCAATGCATCGACCGCGGCGAGGTGATCGTGAGTCGCGCGGAAACGCAAGGGGACGATTTGGCCATCGACGCCGGCATGTGCGCCATCATCCCGATGGTGTCCCGGCCGCCCGACCGGGGTTATGGCTGCATCGTCATCACGGACATGGAAGAAGGGGGCCCGACCGGCGACGATCTGCGCACGCTCACGCAACTGGCCGAGCTTGCGGGCCGCAGCCTTGCTAACGCGGCCCTCTATAGCCGCAGCGTGGCCCTTGGCATGACCGATGCGCTGACGGGCGTGCTCAACCGGCGCTACCTCGACCGGCGACTGGCAGACGAGGTCAAGCGCGCGCACCGGACGGGCGGCAGCCTCTCCATCATCATCATGGACCTCGATCATTTCAAGGACGTCAACGACCGCTACGGGCATCAAGAGGGCGATCGTCTGCTACAGGTCGTCGCCCGGACGATCGGGACGTCGGTGCGCGACATTGACGTGGTGACCCGCTTTGGAGGTGAAGAATTCGCCGTCATCCTACCCGGCGCGACTGAGCGCGACGCCTACCTCGTCGCCGAGCGCGTGCGCACTGCGGTTGAGAACATGGGTTACATCAGCGTGACGGGCGTGCAGATCCCGATCACCGTTTCAGCCGGAGTTGCGCAGTTCAAGGAGAACATCCACACGCCGTCACAGCTGGTCGGCGTTGCAGATCGCCGGCTCCTCGACGCAAAGCGCACAGGCCGGAACCGCACGATAGCAGCCCTCGCCGTATAGCGAGCCGTCGTAGGTGTAGAGGGCGATTGAAAATCGCCCCTTTGTAGCGACGACCTTGAGGTCGGCCACCAAAGGATGCGGCTCGCTGCCGCTGGAGATCGCGGTGAACCAAAATGGGTGCTCTGCCACGGATCTAAGCGTCCGTCTTTACTGGCTGACCGGTGCACTGCTGACTTTGCTCATCGGTTGCGGTCCCGAGGCTTCAGCTCCGTCGAACTCCCAAACCGTCCTTGCGACTCCGTACAGCAAGGAAGAAGCAGTTGGCAAATATGCAGTACGTTGCTCAGGCTACGTTGTGCCTGGCGTAACACCCCGCCCAAATCCGCCTTTGAGCTATAGCGTAGATGATATTGGAAAGCCGGGTGTCCCAATTCTTTCGGCGCTCCAACTAGTCCCTATTAGGAAAATTAGGCGTGATAATCCGGGCCTGCACCATCTCCGTTTTGTTTTCGTTAAAGAAGAAGCTAGGCCGGGGCCGCTGCTCGATGAGATACTCGTGTTCGACGCCTCCTTAGGTCCCTGCGCGGACTTTGCGCCCGGCTATCCGGTGCTGAACCTCGCGCGTCCTAGCGAGCCACCAAACCGTCGAGGTCTTGGCTATCAGTATTATGAGCCTGGCGAGAATCCGTTCGGTCCACACGCCGTGCCGCAGTCCTAGAATCTAACGCCTATCCCTCGAGATGATCGAGTCACCGTGCGAAAAATGCGGCGCTCTATCGCGCAGCGAACGCACCTCTGCGATGACCACGACCGTGCGACTGGCGCGCAGCGACGATCTGGCCTTCATCGATGCCCTTGGGTTGCAGACGGCTTTGGATACCGTCTCGCCCATTCGCGCGTTGAGCCGGAAGGCCGCTGAGAACGCCTATCAGCGCCTCGTCGCGTTCTGCCGCGAACGCGCCGGCACAGTGACGTTCGTCGGCGAGCGTGACGGCCAACGAGCAGGCTTCCTCATGCTCGTGACCGACCTGCCGGACGACGTCTCGCAAAAGCCGCAGGCCTTCATCGCCTACATCGCGGTAGCGACAGAACATCGGAACCACGGCGTGGGGAGAGCTCTCGTGCGCGCGGCGCGGGCAGAGGGTCTGCGCCGCAAACTGCCGCACCTCAGCCTTATGGTGAGCGCAGACAATGCGCTCGCCCGGGGGTTGTATGAAAGCGAGGGTTTTATGCCCGAGCGCATCCTGATGACGAGCAAGCTCGCAGAAGACGAAACTCCATGAGCGAGGCCACCGTCTCCCTGCCGCCGTGGCGAGGCCTTTTGCGCCCGATCGCGATCGTCGCGGCGCTGATCGTCTTCCTCTTCATCGTACGGCGCATCCCGCTGACCGTCGAGACGTTCATCGTCGCAACGCTCATCGCGTACGGCATCAACCCGGTCATCCGCTTCCTGCAAAAGCGCATCCCCCGGCTCGCGGCCATCGTCATTGTCTACGTCCTCTTCATCTTGATCATCATCATCGGCGCAGCCGTGGTGGTACCGACCGTCATCGAGCAGTTGCAGACGCTCTTCGCGAACAGCGGCGACTATCTCACGGCCACGCAGAACTTCATCAACAATGAAGAGGCCTGGATCAACAAGCACTTCGGGCACCATATGTTGCCGCCGCAGTTCAACAACCTCGAAGACGCAGCTCTCAACCAGCTCTCCGGCATGCTGCAGAACGGGTTGACGCGCGTAGGCGGCTTCGTGGTCTCGGTGGCCAGCGCGGTGATCGTGGGCGTCACCGCCGTCGTGCTCTCTTACTACCTGCTCGTCAATGCGTATTCGATCCGGCAGACCTTCTTAGAGCTGTTCCCACAGAGAGCGGAATCGAAGGCGCGGCGCTTCGTCCACGAAGTTCAGCGCATCTTCGGCGGCTTCGTCGGAGGGCAGATCATCCTCTCCGCGTTCTGCGCCGTCTTCACGTTCCTCGGCCTCGAGCTGATCCAGTCGCAGTACGCGCTTTTGCTCGGCGTGCTCACCGGCTTGCTCTACGCTATCCCGTACATCGGGGTGTTCGCAGCCATCGCGATCGGGGTGCTGCTCGGCCTCTTGCAATCCTGGGAAGTCGCGGTGTGGACGGCCGTCATCATGTTCGTGGTGACCAAAATCGCCGACACGCTGCTCGTCCCCAAAGTGATGTCCGAGAGCGTAGGCGTGTCGCCGATGGGCATCATCTTCTCTGTGTTCGCCGGCGGCGAGCTCTTCGGACTCTGGGGCCTCCTACTTGCGATCCCTGCGGCTGCGCTCTTCAAAGCGCTCTGGGTGGTGTGGATCTATCCATGGCTGACGGGCCGCGAAGCCCCTAATGCCCCGACGGCTCCCACCTGACGTCACATAGCGTCGGGCGCTGAGACGCCGATCAAATCAAGCGCCGAGGCCAGCACCGTTTTCGCGGCGATGCACAGCGACAGCCGCGCGCTTGTCAGCGCATCATCGTCGCTGAGCACGATGCACTCCGTGTAAAAGCCATGCAGATCGCTCGCGACGTCGTGCGCGTACTCCGCCACGCGGTGCGGCGCCCGGCCTTTGGCAGCGCTCACCACCGTGCGCCCGAAATCGGCCAGCCTGCGCACGAGCGCGATTTCGGCTCGGTGGGTGAGCAAACCGGCATCCAGCCCCTGACGAGCTCGCTCGAGCACCGCGGCCTTTCCCTCGGCCGCCTTGCGCAGGATCGAGGCGAGCCGTGCGTGGCCGTATTGCACGTAGTACACCGGATTCTTCGCTGACTGCTCGACTGCGAGCTCGAGGTCGAAAACCAAATGCGACTCGGGTGCCCGGTTGATGAAGAAATAGCGCGCCGCGTCCACGCCGACGAGGTCCATCACCTGACGTAGCGTCACCAAATCCCCCGCGCGCTTGCTCATGGACACGGTCTCGCCGCCGCGCTTGAACGTGACGTGTTGCGCGAGCAGCACCTCGAGACCACCAGGATGTCCGAGCGCGGCCACGATCGCCTTCAACCGAGCGATATATCCGTGATGGTCTGGCCCCAAGATGTCGATGAGGTACTCACTGCCGCGACGCAACTTGTCCGCATGATATGCCGCATCAGCACCGAGATACGTCGGCCTGCCGTCGCTCCGTACGAGCACTCGGTCCTTGTCGTCGCCGAAGTCGGTCGCGCGCAGCCAAACAGCACCGTCCTGATCGAAGACGTGCCCGCCCGCTCTCAACTCGCGGATGGCTGCTTCGATCGCGCCCGAGTCATGCAGCGTTTTCTCGGACGTCCACGCGTCGAAGTGCACCCTGAAGCGCTCGAGGTCTTCGCGCTGCTCCTCCACGATCAGGTCGCGCGCGAAGCGCCCAAGCACCTGGCGGCGCTCCTCGAGAGGCGCAGGCAACCATTTATCGCCGTCTCTCGCCACGAGCGTTCGAGCCAGATCCACCAGGTAGTCACCCGGATAACCGCCGTCGGGTATCGGCGTGTCTGTGCCGAGCAGCGTCGCGTAGCGTGCGAACAGCGAGTCGGCGAGCATCTCGAGCTGACTGCCCGCATCGTTGACATAGGTCTCGGCCTTGGCTTGCGCGCCTGCAAAGCGAAACATGGCGACGAGCGAACTGCCGAGCGCGCTCGACCTGCCTTGGACGACCACGAGCGGTCCGGTCGGATTGGCGGAGACGAATTCCACGTTGACGGGGCCGAAGGACGCGAGTTCCGTGGATTTTCCGAAGTCCGCGCCGAGACGGAGCACGTCCAGGACGACGCCGCTCCAAAACTGCCTTGTCATGGTCAGGTTGACGAAGCCGGGCTTCACCGCTTCGATGCGGTCGACGCTCGGCAGCCTCGCAACACCCTGAGCGGCTAGGGCCTCTGCTAAATCGAGCGGATTACGCTTCCAGACTTTGCCGGCCGCTAGTGCTACCGGCGTCGCGAAATCACCGTGCGCGATATCGCGCGTCGGCGCAAGCGCGACCTCCGGTAACGCCACGTCGCCGTTCTTGGGCGCGACCTTGGCCAGGCGAGCGCGCAGCTCGCCTTGGACTGTCTCTAAGACTTCCTGGTAGCGAAGACTCACTCGCGTATTTTAAGCAAGCACGTGGCGACGGACCTTGTGGCGTCAATCGAAATCATCCATCTAGGGGGCGAACGAAAATCGCCCCGAGCCCCGTTTCCAAACCCTAGCTTTGCGTGATAGAGAAGCGATGGACAGCGAACTCGAGGCCGGCTACCTGCTCGCTGTGGCCGGCGCTGCGGTATGGACCCCACGACCGCTGGTCGCGGCCCTTCGCGAACTCGGATCCGCGCGCGCGCTCGTGGAGTTCGCCCGGGAACCGCTGCATGCTGATGCAACACCACGAGAAAGGCTTGGAGCAGAAGCGCTCGCGCGCATCGCAGCGATCGACGACGCTGCCGCACGCGACGCGTTCCGCATGGCAAGCCGACCCGAGCTGCGCTTCGTGTCGAGTACGAGTCCAGGATACCCTCGCCGTCTGCTCGAGCTGTGCGATCCGCCGCCGGTGCTCTACTATCGAGGCAAGCTCGACGTCCTCGAAGGCCGCGCGATCGCCATCGTAGGATGCCGGGCGTGCACCCCGTACGGCCGCTCGATGAGCGCACAACTCGTGCGCGGATTCTCAAGCTTTGGCGCCACGATCGTCTCCGGTCTCGCACGAGGGATCGATGCCGCCGCGCATCGGGCGGCCATCGCTGCAACAACGCCGACGGTCGCCGCTATCGGCTCCGGACTGTTGGCGCTGTACCCACCTTACCATAGTCTGCTGGCGGATGAGATCGTCGCTCGCGGTGGGGCGGTCATCAGCGAGTTTCCGCTCAAAATGGTCGCGCGCCAGCACCACTTCCCCATGCGCAATCGGCTCGTGGCCGCATTGGCTGACGCCACTGTCGTGGTCGAGGCGGGAGCTCGCAGCGGCGCATTGATCACTGCCCGGCTTGCCGCCGAGACCGGACGCCACGTCTTCGCCGTCCCCGGGGACGTGGGCAGAACTGCGAGCGAAGGCAGCAATGCGCTCATCAAAGACGGCGTTGCGCTCACCACAGGAGCAGATGACGTTGCGGCGCTCTTAGGATGGACTCGTCAACTCCGCGACTCCGGTCTGGACGATGAAGGAGCAGCGCGTAGGGGCGCAGTTGCATCGAGTGGCGCCGACCTGCTTGAGGCCCTCGCACACGGCGCCTGCGATGTCGACGAACTCTGCGCCGCTACCGGACTGGACGCAGCCAGCGTCAGCGCGCAGCTGACGCTGCTCGAGATGCAAGGCCTCGTCGATCGTGCAGCAGGCGGTATCTTTCGCCCGACCTAATCTCGAGGCGTGAAGATCGATATCATCGCGGTCGACAAGCTGCGCGAAGCGTATCTCCGCGAGGGTTGCGACATGTACGTCGAGCGCCTCAACCCATTGGCCCCGGTCTCTATCATCGAAGTCAGGTCATCCTCCGGCCCTGACGCTCCGGTCGTCGAGGGCGAAGCTATTTTGAACCGCCTCCAGGACGATGCGCTGCTCTGGGCCTTGGATCAGACCGGCCGTTCCATGAGCTCGCACGACCTCGCCGCGCGACTCGCATCGGCCGAACGTTCAGGTGCGCGTCGCCTGGTGCTCGCCATCGGAGGAGCTCAGGGGCTCTCAGCCGCGGTGCGCAAGAGAGCTAATTTCGTCTGGTCGCTTTCCGAGCTGACGTTCCTCCATGAGATGGCGCGCCTCATCGTCCTCGAGCAGCTCTATCGCGCCGTGAAGATCAATCGGGGTCAGCCCTATCACCGCTGACCCGCGGGGCAGTTCCAAGGAGATGCAGAACGCCGCGCCATGCATCTCACGGCGATGGGTGACTACGCGCTGCGCGCGATGACCGAGATCGCGGCCGCAAATCCCGCGCGCATCAAGGCGGAGCGCATCGCGCGTTCGCAGCACATCCCGCTGAAATTCGTGGAGAACATCCTCATCACGCTCAAGCACGCAGGCCTGATCAACGCCATGCGTGGCGCTGCCGGCGGCTATTGGCTTGCCCGTCCAGCCACGGAGATCACGCTTGCGGACATCATCAGAGCAGTTGAAGGACCGCTGGCCAACGTGCGCGGCACGCGGCCGGATCAGCTCAAGTTCTCGGGTCCAGCCAGCGCGCTCGCAGATGTCTGGGTCGCGGTGCGCGTCAACTTGCGCAACGTCCTAGAAAAGGTGACGCTCGAACACGTGGTGCGCTCGAAATTACCCGCACCCGTCATGCGCTTGACTCGCGGACGCGACGCGCGCCGGCCCCACTGAAGCCTCCTGACCCCCCGGCTAGGCCCGCCAGACCTTAGACCCTTTTTCTGCTCGAAAATATTGGGTACGTTTAAGAGCGATGGACTTTCATGTCGCCCTGGGCGGGCTTATCGTCGGCATCCTCGTCGGTCTCTCGGGCGTCGGGGGCGGTTCTCTCATGCTTCCTGTCCTCGTCTTGCTCTTCCGCGTCTCGCCGCTCGTCGCGGTAGGCACTGACCTCGCCTATAGCGTGCCCACGAAGATTTTCGGTGCGTTCGTCCATGGCCGGCAGAACACCATCAATTGGAAGCTCGTCCTCTTGCTGTGCATCGGCGGCGTCCCCGGCGCGCTCGTCGGCCTCGCCAGTCTCGGCTACCTCAAATCGCATATCAGCCTCGACCAGCTCAACGCGCTCATCAAACATCTCGTTGGCATCCTCTTGATCGTCATCGCGATCATCATCTTGGTCGCGGCCCTTATCAACAAAGAGCGTGTCGCAGGTTGGGTGCCGTTGCGGCCCCGCGCACCGATCATCTGCAGCGTCGCCGGCATTGTGGGCTTCTTGGTCGCCGTGACCTCGATCGGTGCAGGCTCGATCACGCTGACGGCGCTCGCGCTCTTGCTGCCGCGCATGCGCCTGCAACATCTCGTCGGCTCGGACATCGCATTTGCGGCTATCATCGTGCCGATCGCCGCTCTCGGCCACCTTGGTTTGGGAAGCATCAACTGGGCCATGACGGGCGCGCTGCTCGTCGGCTCCATTCCCGGCGTGTATATCGGCAGCCGGCTCTGCGCGCTGTTACCGATCCGGTACTTGCGACCCGCCATCGCGGGCGTGCTCGTGCTCGCGGGCGCCAAGCTGCTCTAAGAAAGAAGACAACTCGCGCAGGTTTTCGATGCGCGGCGCTTTGCGGTAGCCGTGGTGCCTGGCGTTGCGGTCGAGCAACACCGCCGATAGACCAGAAGCGATCGCACCCTCGACGTCGTGTTCGGGCGAATCGCCGACGTGCAACGCAGCATCCCGGGCGACGTCCGCTCGCCGCACAGCCTCGGCAAAAATCGGATCGTGGGGCTTTTCGTGCCCGAGCCGTGCCGAATCCAAGACGAAATCGAAGGCCTTGCGCAGTCCCACGCCCGCGAGCACCTCTTCCAGATCGCCCGTCCAATTCGAGATGACGCCCAAACGCAGGCCCCGCTCGCGCAGGTCTGCGAGGACAGGGCGCACCTCGTCGTAGACGCGCCAGCTGATGGATGCCTCAAACCGGCGATACACGTCTTCCGCCTTTTCGGCGTCGCGCGGGCGCCGCGCGCAGACGGACAGCAGCGCGCGATTGTACGCGATCCAGAACTCGTCGATCGCGGTCCGCGAGAACGGCTTCGGCACTTCGTGTGGTTGTCGCGGCGCTAGCATGGCGTTGGCATGCGCGATGCCGTCGTGAAAGCGCGTATGATCGAGTTCGATCTCGAGCTCCGCGCACACGTTGCGGAAGATCGTCGGCTGGTCTGGATCCATGCACAGGAGCGTATAGCCCGCGTCGAAGAAGACCGCCTGGATGTTTCGATGCATCGGTGATGTTCCGTCCTTCGCACCAGCCGGTGTGCGTCCTGCGGCTGCTGTGCGCTGATGCTCTGTCCGGCTTGCCGGTCGGGCGACACGCGCGTCATCGACAGCCGTGATGACGAGAACGCGGTCCGCAGGCGGCGTGAGTGTCAAGCCTGCAAACACCGTTTCACCACATTCGAACGGCCCGAAGCGCCGCGCTTGTACGTGGTGAAGAAAGACGGCCGGCGGGAGGCCTACAACCCGGAAAAGATCCTCGGCGGCTTGCGCAAGGCATCAGAAAAACGCCCGATCTCGGAAGCCGCAATCCACGAGGTCGCCGACAAGGTGGAACGCGAGCTCTACGCGCGTGGCGAAAGCGAAGTGACCTCGGTCGTGGTGGGTGATCTCGTCATGGCGGAGCTGCGCCGCCTCGACAAGATCGCGTACATCCGTTTCGCATCCGTCTATCGCTCGTTCGCCGATCTCAATTCATTCCAGGAAGAGCTCGCCCAGCTGCTTGCCAAGAGCGAATGAGCGAGCACGTCACGGTCGACATCATCGTGCTGCCCGAAGGCGAGGGGCTGCCGATGCCGACGTACATGACGGGGGACAGCGCCGGATGCGATCTCTACGCCGCGATTGATGCTCCGCTGACCCTCAAGCCCGGCGCCCGTGCCCTCGTGCCGGCCGGCTTTTGCATGGCGTTGCCGCCTGGTTACGAGGCGCAGATACGGCCGCGTAGCGGGCTTGCGGTCAAGCACGGCATCACCTGTTTGAACTCGCCGGGCACGATCGACGCCGATTACCGTGGGCCGGTGTGCGTCTTGCTCGTCAACTTGGGCGATGCACCCTTTGCGATCGCTCGAGGCGATCGCATCGCGCAGATGGTCGTGAGCTCGGTCGAGCGCGCGAGTTTTCGAGCCGTGGACGAGCTGCCGGTCACGATACGCGCGGCGGGCGGTTTCGGCTCGACAGGCACCCGCGGGTAGGCGCGTGCGCGCGCTCGTCATCGGGGGCGGAGCGATTGGCCAGTTCCTCGCCGCCAAACTACGCCAAGGCGGAAACGAGCCGGTCATCTTCGCGCGACCGGCCGGTGCCGAGGCGCTCAACGTCCGCGGCGTCACGCTGCGTACCGGCGCGGCGAGCACTACGGTGCCCGTGCGCGCCACAGCCGATGCGAGCGACCCGATACTAGCAGAGCCCTTCGAACTCGCGATCGTCGCCGTCAAGGCGTACTCCACTCCTGAAGCGATCGACACGCTTCGGAAAATCCCAGCGTGCGGCCAAGCCTCGATTCTCACGGTCCAAAACGGTCTGGGCAACGAAGAAGAGCTCGAAGAGGCGTTCGGGCGCGACAGGATCGTCGCCGGAGCGCTGACCGTCGCCGTGGACCGCGTGGACGAAACCTCAATCGCCGCCACCAGGCGAGGGGGACTTAGCCTTGCGCCGGTCGGCGCGACGCCGCACAACTGGATGCTGCTGGTTTGGGAAAGCACCGGTCTCGCCGTTCGCGCCGCGAGCGATTGGCGCGCGTTGAAATGGTCGAAACTGTGCATCAACATCCTTGGGAACGGCGTGTGCGCCGCGCTCGACTGGACGCCTGCCGAGGTCTACAAAGATCCCGTAGCCTTCTCGGTGGAACGCGCGTGCTTGCTCGAGACGATTTCCGTCATGGATAGACTGCGTCTCATCCCGGTCAACCTCATCGGTTTTCCCGTCGGGCTGTTGATCCTCGCAGCGCGCAGCATGCCTGCAGGGTTGCTCCGCGCGGTCATGGCCAACCGCGTGGCGCGAGGACGGGGCGCGAAACTTCCCTCTTTGCTGCTCGATCTGCGCGCGGGACGCCACGTGACCGAGGTCGGTGCCTTGAACGGCGCCGTGGCCCTCAACGCGGTGCGCAACGGATGTCAGGCACCGTCTAACAGCAAGATATCGAGCGTGGTGAGCGGCATCGCCGCGGGGCAAATCCCCTGGAGCGATTATCGCGGTTCGCCCGCTAAACTCGTTTCGGCGTCGTGAACAGCGTGGCGGGCAAAGCCGCACGCCTCGTTGAGCGCACATACATCGCAGCGCGGCTTCGCTCTGCAGGGACCCGCCCCGGCGAAGATGGCAAGCGACGCTTCGATCGCGTACGGATCGGTGCTCGTTGCCTGACCGATCTGGGCGATGCGCGCTTGCACGAGTGCTTCCGCGGTATCTGGTTTCACGAGGCCCAATCGCTCAAGTAGACGTTTGGCTCCGGGGTGCGATCGTGCGGTGAAGAAGCCCCAGCGCTTCAATAGCATGCGAGCCGCGGGTTCGCGCAAACGGTGGAAATCGTGCCGGAGTGCGACGGTGAGACTTGGCCAGCCCTCCGCCGCGTTGTCCTCGCTAGCGAGTGTCGCGACGCGCGCGAGGTAGCTCCCGGTCCGCGCGAGCTCCAGCCAGCGGCGCGCGTTCCCAATGCAGGCTAAGACCTTCGCTCTGTTCCGGATGATCGGTTCTGCGAGCAGGCGGCCCACGTCTATCTCGCTCAGCGAAGCGAGCGCGCTGGGTTCGAAATGCGCGAAGGCTTGCTCGAGCGCCGGCCAGTGGTTCGCCACAACCTCAAAACCAAGCCCTTGCGCGAAGAGCACTTCACAGAGCTTGGAAAACGCATGCCGATCGTCGTGCGGTGTCTCATGCGCAGCTACGTATCGGCGGATGCGACGAGCCGTCTCGTCCGTGCCGAGCGTCGCGTCGTTGGCTTTTTCAATAGCGCCTATGATACCCGAGGCGTTCCGCGAGCTTCTCGCCGACCGGGGACGGACGCTCATCGTAGCTTCCTTTCGCGTCAAGAGGTCCCAATCACGAATCGCTCGCCGAACGTCGTCGACACGTTTGGGTGCGACGATCGCAATACGGAATCGTGCGCGCCAACGGACGTTCGCATGGCGCAGCGCTATCGACAGCCGAGCGCAGAGGTTCCGGATATGTGACCGAAGAGTCATTCTTGATGGCGTACGGACGAGCAACCGCACCCCGCTCGAAAAGACGCACGCGGCGAGAACCAAACGCTTGCCGCACGACAGATCCCTGATGACCGCGTGAGCGGTGATGCGCGCGTTTGTGGTAAGCGCGCGCTTCGAACGCACCGTATCGATGGCCACAAACCAGACCGCGCACGCGCTCACTATCCCGCATCCGCCATCCAAGTCAACGCGGGCGGCTCTGCCGCGCTAGCTAAGCAGCGAGCGATCCAAGCTGCGATAACCGATCGCTTCGGCCAGGTGCTGATGTGCAACCGAAGGTGCGGCCTCGAGGTCTGCGATCGTGCGCGCAACGCGCAGGATGCGGTCGTGTGCGCGAGCCGATAAGTGCAGGCGTGAAGCGGCGGCCGAGAGCAAGGCCCGGGCCGCGTCGTCCAGCGCGCAGCAGTCGCGCAAGCGCCTGGCGGCCATCGAAGCGTTGCAGCCTTCACCTCCCAAGCGGGCGCGCTGGCGAGCGCGGGCCTCTTCGACCCTCGACCGCACCGCCGAGGAGGCCTCGGCCTTAGGCGGGCTGCTCAGATCCTCGTACGGAACGCGCGGAACCTCGACGTGGATGTCAATGCGATCGAGCAACGGCCCAGAGAGTTTCGCGTGATATTTGCGCACCGCGTGGGGCGAGCAGCTGCAGCCGCGTAGACGATCGCCGCTGTAACCGCACGGACATGGGTTCAAGCTCGCGACGAGCAAGAAGTCCGCTGGATAGGTCACCGTGCTCGCTGCGCGGCAAACCGTCACCCAGCGATCCTCGAGCGGTTGTCGCAAGACCTCGAGGGCAGAGCGCGGGAACTCTGGCAGCTCGTCGAGGAAAAGGACGCCGAGGTGCGCGAGCGAGACCTCGCCCGGCCGGGGATGCGCGCCGCCACCCACGAGTGCCGTGGCGCTCACCGTGTGATGTGGCGACCGAAACGGCCGCGTGCTCACGAGGCGCGATTTTTGCCGCAACAGGCCGCTCACGCTGTACAGCTTCGTCACCTCGAGCGCTTCGCTGCGCGTCATCGACGGCATGATGGAAGGCATCCGCCGCGCGAGCATGGTCTTGCCGCTGCCCGGCGCGCCGATCATGAGCACGTTGTGCCCACCCGCGGCGGCCACTTCCAGGGCTCGTTTTGCGCGATGCTGTCCGCGAACGTCTTCGAAGCCCTCAGCGTAGAGCAGCTCGTCCGGCTGGAGCGGTGCGGCTTGGCTGCCGCTGCGAATGCCGGCATCGCTCAAGCCCAGCACCACGTGCACCGCCTGCTGCAAGGTGCGGACGGGGAAAAGAGTCAGCCCATCCACGAGAGCAGCCTCGGCGAGATTGTCAGCCGGGAGCAGCAACTTAGAAAAGCCAGCTGCCTTGGCACCGATCGCAGCTGGCAGCACCCCGCCGACGCCCTTCACCGCTCCATCCAGAGCTAGCTCTCCAAGACAGACGAAATCGTGAAGCCGGGTCGCTTCGATCTGCTGGTCCATGGCCAGGATCGTGAGCGCGAGGGCGAGGTCGAAACCCGCCCCCTCTTTACGGATGTTGGCCGGGGCGAGATTGACCACAACCTTATAGGTTGGAAACAAGAAGCCGCAGGAGCGCACGGCCGCGTTCACGCGCTCCTTGGCTTCCTGGATGGCGCGGTCGGCAAGACCGACGATGTGGATGCTCACGTCAGTCGTCGGCACGCCGACGACTTCAACGCGGACGATGTACGCTTCGATGCCGCGAAGCGCGGTCGAGTAGCCGATGGCGAGCAACGCATCCCGTTATCCCGCAAGCGCTGCCGCCGTCAAATCGGCAAAGAATCTAGGCAGGCAGGATGGAATCCTCAGCTCGGATGGCGGCTTGCACACATCTCGATCACATCAAAAACGTCAAACCGAGCGCGCAGGGCTGCGAAGACTGCCTGAAGATCGGCGCCTCATGGGTGCACTTGCGGGAGTGCCTCGAGTGCGGCCATGTCGGCTGCTGTGACAACTCGCCGAATCGCCATGCCACCAAGCATTTCCACGCCACGAATCATCCGATCATCCAATCCTTCGAGCCCGGAGAACATTGGAAATACTGTTATCTCGACGAGGCCTTTTGGGAGTAGCGAGAAAACATCGGACAGGCGTTCGGTCTTAAGACCGTTTTAACGGTGCCAAGCCACCCTATCCACATATCCACACCGCGCCGGCGAACTAATGTGGATAGGAGCCGTTCCATTTGGCGAACGGCGGGACGACGGGCCACGCGTTGCGGCCCGAGAGGAGGTTCTAGGTGAAGCGGTTCCCCATCGCGTCGCTTGCGGTTTTTGCGCTCGTCCTTGCGGCGTGCGCGCAAAACCAAAACACCACATCGACGAACGCATCGAGCGGCCAAGCGGCGAGCAAAACCATCGGCGTGTCGATCCAGGATCTGCAGGCGCAGTTCTACGTGGCGATGCAGAAAGGCATGAAGAGCGAAGCTACCAAGTACGGCTATGCGATCATCTTCACCGACGCGAACCGCGATCAGAACAAGCAGACTTCGCAGGTTGAGGACTTCATCAGCCGCCACGTCAGCGCCATCGTGCTCGCGCCAGTCGACTCGAAGGCAGTGGGACCCGCGATCGCAGAGGCCAACACCGCGAACGTTCCCGTCTTCACCGCCGACATCGCGAGCACATCGAACGTGGGCAAGGTCATCTCGCACGTCGCATCTGACAACGTGCAGGGTGGCAAAGTCGCGGCCGACCTTTTGGGCGCCGCGCTCGGCGGCCAAGGTACCGTGGCGATCATCGATCAGCCCGAGGTGACTTCGGTCCAGGACCGCGTGAAGGGTTTTCGTCAAGAGCTTGCGGCGAAGTATCCGAAGATCCAGATCGTCGCTGACCAACCTGCGGGTGGCGATCGCGTCCAGGCCAACACGGTGATGGAGAACCTGCTGCAGACCTACCCCAACCTCGGCGGTGTCTTCGGTATCAACGATGACTCCGCGCTCGGCGCGCTCAAGGCCGTGCAGGACGCGGGCAAGCTCGGCACGGTGAAGATCGTCGGCTACGACGCGACACCCGAGGCGCGCCAGGCGATCGATGCGGGCCAAATGGTAGGCGATCCCGAGCAGCACCCAGACCAGATCGGCGCGCTCGTGATCGATCAAATCCACGCCTATTTCAACGGCAAGACGCCGCCGAAGTACATCCCGGTGACGGTGGGCGCCTACACAGGCAAGAAGACGTAGACGAAAACGAGCACGAGCGCGTCGATGCCGGCAACCATCGAGCCCTTTGTCGCGGTGCACGATATCGCGAAGGCGTATCCCGGCGTGCAAGCGCTCGACGGGGTTTCCCTCGACATCTTTCCCGGCGAGGTGCACGCGCTCGTCGGCGAAAATGGCGCCGGCAAATCGACGCTCGTCAAGATCCTCGCGGGCGCCGTGCGGCCCGATCGTGGCACGATCCTCATCACGGGCAAGCCGGTAAGCCTTCTGTCACCGCGTCAGGCCGAACTCTTGGGGATCGCGGTCATCTACCAGGAGTTCAACCTCGTCCCTTACCTGACGGTAGGCGAGAACATCATGCTCGGGCGCGAGCCGACGCGCGGTCTCTCCATCGACTGGAAGGAATTGCGCTCGCGGGCTGCCGCCACGCTTGCGAGTCTTGGCGTCGAACTGCCACTCAACACTGAGGTCCGCCGTCTCTCCGTCGCCCAGCAGCAGATGGTAGAGATCGCAAAAGCGCTCTCCACCCAAGCGCGCGTCATCGTCATGGACGAGCCCTCGGCTGCGCTCACCGGCGACGAGGTCCTCAAGCTCTTCGAGATCATCCGCACGCTCAAAGCCAAGGGCGTGGGAATCGTCTACATCTCGCACCGCCTCGAGGAAGTCTTCGCGATCGCAGACCGGATCACGGTGTTTCGCGACGGCCACCACGTGAAGACCGATGTCACCGCGGCCTTCACCACCGACGACCTCATCAAACTCATGGTTGGGCGCAGTCTCGCGGCGCACTTCCCAGAACTCCCGCCCGACCCGCCGCGCGAGCACACACTGTTGTGCGTGCGCAATCTCACGATGCCCGGACGGATCGACGATGTCTCGCTCGATGTCTATCCCGGTGAGATCGTGGGGCTCGCCGGGCTGGTCGGCTCGGGTCGCACGTCGCTCTTGCGTGGGATCGCGGGCGCGGATCCGGTCGCTGCGGGCAGCATCATGTTGGAAGGCGACATCCTGCACTTGCGCGGGCCGCACGATGCGATCGCAGCCGGCATCGCATTCGTCACCGAGGATCGAAAGACGCAAGGTCTTATCCTCGGGATGAGCGTGCGTGAGAACGTCACGCTCCCGCACCTCGACGAGTTCGTGCACTATGGACGCATCGACCGACGGGAAGAAACCGCAAGCGTCGCCAACCTTGCGACCGAACTGCATATCCGGACGCCTTCGTTGGAGCAACTGGTGAGGAATCTCTCCGGCGGCAACCAGCAGAAGGTGGTCCTCGCGAAATGGCTTCTTGAGAAGGCCAAGTTCATCTGTTTTGACGAGCCGACGCGCGGCATCGACGTAGGAGCGAAAGCGGAGATCTACGAGTTGATGGTCCAGCTCGTGAAGTCCGGCACCGGCATCTTGATGGCCTCATCTGAAATGCCCGAAGTGCTCGGTATGTCCATGCGGATCGCCGTCATGCACCAGGGGCGCATCGTGCATGTTTTCAATCGCGGCGAAGCGACGCAAGAGGCCATCATCCGCTACGCCACCGGCTCGGAGCCTGTGTAGGGGGCGACTTCACGTCGCCCCAAAGACGCCATGGCACAAGAGCAGCAAGTCGTCGAAGCGGTCGAGGTCAAGACGCAAGAGGTTGCTGCGCGCAAGCGGCGGGTGGCGATTTTGCGGACCATCGGGCTCGTCGTCGGTCTTGTCATCCTGCTCACCGTGCTGAACGCGGCCACCCACGGCGACTTCCTCGCCCCCGGAAACGTCCTCAACGTGCTACGGCAGATCGCCGTGAATGCGATCTTGGCCGTTGGTCAGACGTTTGTCATCATCACGGCCGGCATCGATCTTTCCGTGGGCTCGCTCATCGCTCTCACCGGCGTGCTCATGGCGGGCGTGATGCAGTCGCATCCGGCCGTTGCCACCGGCCTGCTCCTCGCCATCGCGGTCGGGCTCGGAACCGGTGCCGGCGCGGGTCTCATCGACGGATTGCCAGTGGTGAAGTTCGGCCTCCCACCCTTCATCACGACGCTTGCCATGATGCTCATGGCCCGTGGTCTTGCTTTCCTTTATACACACGGTCAGCCGATAGAGATCGACAACCAGGCGTTCAACTTCTTGGGCAGCGGGTTCATCTTGCCGAGCCTCGGCCGGCTTTTCGGCATTCCGGGCATTCCGATGCAAGTCGTCATCATGCTCGTGATCGTGCTCATCGGCGCGTACATCCTCACCCAAACGCGCTTCGGGCGTTACGTGTACGCCATCGGTGGGAACGAGGAAGCGGCAAGACTCTCGGGGGTAAATGTCTTCGGCGTCAAGTTAGGGGTGTATCTCATCTCGGGTGCGCTCGCCGGGGTTGCGAGCCTGTTGCTGGCGGCGCGCCTCAATTCAGGCGTTCCCCAGTCGGGACAGGGATATGAATTGCAATGCATCGCCGCCGTTGTCGTCGGCGGAACGTCGCTCATGGGGGGACGAGGCTCGATCGGGGGCACGTTTGTGGGGGCGCTGCTCATCGGAATGCTCTATAATGTGATGAACCTGCTCGGAGTTCAGTCTTATGCGCAGGATGTGGTACTGGGTGCGGTCATACTCCTAGCCGTGCTTCTCGACCAACTTCGCAGACAATACCTGACGTCATGACGGAAGAAGCCTGGGAACGGGTCGATCCCCTCGTCGCCCGGTGGAAGAAGTTCACCGTGGCGGACGATGCGGACCGGGTAGCGGCTGTCGAGCACTCACCCACCTCCGAGCTGCAGCGCTATATAAAGGAAGTGGACGAGGTGCGCAACGACATCGACACCTTCGTCCGAAGCCTCGAGCAGAAGTACGGGGTGTTCGAAACCGGGGACATCGGCGCGGACTTGGCCCCAGACGAGCGCGATGCCCATCGGCACAGCGGCCTGCTCGCGCTGCGCCAAGCCTACGAAGAAGCGACGGCCGAACTCGAGGACAGATCCCAAGCTGGGGAAGTGTAGACCCCCCGCCTACGGCCGAGCCCGAAGCTGCTTTAGAATTCGGTGTAGAAGCTCACGCCGTCGAGCGAAGGTGGATACGTGGGACCGACAAGCACCCAAATCACCTCATGAGAGTACAGCGGGATGCTGTTCGGGTCGCCGCTATAGAAGGTGTAGGTGCTCGAGGGAACGTCGCCGTTGTTCTGGTCGCCGCGATAGACCTGCCCCGAGGTCAGGACCACGACCGGGCCAGAAAACTGGCCAAAATGCGTCCCGTCCATCGTGATCCCCCAAATGTCGAGCACGTTCTTGAGGGTATGCAGCGTGCCCGTTATCGGAACGCCGCTTGGATCGGGATCCTCGACGTGCACGATGCCTGACGAATCGTGCGTATGTATATGATAGAAGCATTGCGCGGAGTTGATGAAGCCATCGACAGGTGCGCCCGGGTCGACCATGCCGAGAGCGATCGGCAGCGCATACTGGTTACCGTTCACGTAGACGCCCAAGAAAATGTGAATATGATAGTTATTCGACATCACCGGGTCGCAGGTGATTCCGTCAACTGGATTTCCATTGCCGCCAACCGGGGTGTCACCTGACACTGGGGTGAAAGCGTCAGGCTGGCCGACAACGCCGCCTTCATTAGCGAACTCTAGAGACGAAGACAGACCGATGCTTGGGCTCGGCGATGGCTGCGGGGGCGGCGCTTGCCCGATCGGCGTGCTTGGGCCAGCTGAGGATCCGCCGCAGCCGGTCACCCCCGCCAAGAGAATGGCTACGGCGATAAGCGCGGTCAAGCAAAGAAGTCTAGCACGCACCGTCATTCCACACAGTATACCCACGTCGTATGAAACTAACATGGCCCAAGCGCTCCCTGTGCCCGCCGATGTGTGGCTTTTGCAATAGGACCGAGGTCCTAAGGATCAACCGCGGCTCGGGCCCGTTTACCCGGCCGCGCGGGCGGTAACGTTCTAGTTCGGGGCTCTTTGCGAACGGTACAATGACAGCCAAGATGACATCAAATCCGGGGAACTCGGACGGGAAGGTCCGCGTTGCCTATTTTGACGACCAGTTGCTCTTCCGCGAAGCGCTCGCAAGCGTGCTTGACGAGAGCGGTGCGATAACAGTAGTCCGCAGCCACGGCCACAGTGCTCGCGATGCTCGCTTGCTGCTCGACGCGCCCGTTTCGGTGATACTTGTCTCGCTGGACGGTCAAACAAATGACCCGATGGTGACACTGCGCGAAATGCGGCACGTCGTCCCCGAGCTTCCCCTCTGCGCTCTTGTGGCGGTCGATCGTTTGGATAAAGCTCGCGAGGCGCTTCTCGCCGGTTGCAAGGGAGCGGTCAGTACCGCCGCGACGTTAAGCATGCTGATCGCCGCGCTCGAGAACCTTGCTCGAGGTCAAGCATTTGTCGACCCGACTTTGGGCGGTAGGTTGCTCGCGAGAACGCCACACCGCGGCTCGGGCGTGCGAGATGCGAAGAACGGATCCGAAACAGACCTCGCGGCAAACTTGAGAGAGATGGGCAAAAACCTGTGAATCTACCAGAGATGTTCCGTCGTTCGTTGTTCGGGCTCGCCTGCTTGGCGCTCGTTTTCATACTCTCGTCAATGTCGCGCGCCGACGCGCCCTACGTGATCCACAGCGGCGATGCGTTGAACGTCGTTGTCTACGGCGAGCAGACGCTAACCGGCCCAGTAATCGTCTTACCGGACGGCACGATCGACCTCGCCCTTATCGGTAAGGTTCATGTCGCTGGGCAAAGCCCGGATGAAGCTGCAGAGACGATCAAGGGCGCGCTCGAAAAATACATTCGGCACCCTCAGGTGACCGTTGCCGTCTCTCAGGTCGGTCAGGTCAACGTCATGGTCTTGGGAGACGTGAAAACGCCCGGTAAGTATCCGCTCCCGACAACAGGGCGCCTTACCGACGCCATCATGGCGGCGGGTAACATCAATCCGGTAGAGGGGGCTTATCCTGATGCCCGCGTATCTGACGCGTCCGGTCAGGTGACCCAGGTGTCGCTCGAACGGCTCCTCCATCAGGGCGACACATCGCTCAACCTCCCCGTAGAGGATGGGTCGATCATCTATATCCCGTCGCCGCTGACTATCGCGGTCCAGGTTGTCGGGGCTGTCGATCATCCCGGTGAAGTCGACCTTCGCGATGGAGACAGGCTTTCGATGGCGATAGCGATGGCCGGCACGAGCGTCGGGAGCAACGCCGACCTTAACAACATCACTGTCACGCGCGTAAATCCCCAAGGCAAGTCGGAACCGCTCCACATCGATCTTTACAAGACGCTCGAAGGCGGCGACCTAAGCAAAGATTTGGTGATGCAGAAGGGTGATCTGGTGTTTGTGCCGTCGATGAAGGGAAGAGCGCCTGGGCAGCCCGGCGGCATCATCAACCAGGGTGCGTACTACCTGCTCTCCACTCTCCGACTGTTGGTGCCGTAGTCCATATCGATCTGATCAGAAAGAGGAATCTGAACACCACATGAACAGGAAGACAACCGCAATCTCTCTCGCCGGCTTTGGCGCAATAGCCGCCTGTGCCTTGATCGTCGCTTGCAGCACTGGCGGCGGCGGCGGCAGTGGTTCCGGCACCGGGCCGATCAACAACCCCTCGCCGCAGCCGTCGCCCACCTTGAGCCCAGGCCTGACCGACACGATGCAGGTCTCGAGTGGAGGGTCGTACCCGGTCTACACTTACGATCCAGCATCCGACGCCGGAGTTGTGTTCTCGTGCGGGTGCTCTGCACAGGCTGGGACCACGACCGCGGATGGGGCTGGCGCAATCGACATAACGCCAGACTCGACCGCGACTCCCAGCGTGCCGAACCCGACGTACACCATGGTGGCAGGACGCAACTACATCGTGGTCGCCACGACTGGCGCTGGCGCCGAGGCGTGGACGATCCAATTCGCGGGCCGCAACCCAAGCCGCAACCATTACCTCAACGGCATGAATCCAAGCGACGTCTATAGTGCGGCGGTCGCGCTCTACGTGTTCAACAATTCGCCCTTGGGTGAGACTGCCTTCGACGATTGGAACTTCAACAAGCTCGTGGAATGGTACGGTACGCTCCAAAACTCGCCCAACGGAGCCGAAGAAACGCTGCTGAACTATATCGCCTCGAGGAGCGCAGCCAACGAAACACTGTTCCCAGCGGCGCCGTCGTGGAATCCCGGACAGGCTCATGACAGCACCATGGCAGCGGACCTCGTCAACGTCAAGATGAGCGGAGACCCGACGATCCCGCAGCCGTGCCCCTCATCTGGGTGCGCGGGCGAACCTACTCCTTAACGCTACGATACAAAAAGGAACGATAACCCCATGTACTTCGGCCCGAGCCTACGTGGTGCGCAACCCCAGCTGACATCCGGATTTCCCGTGACTCCACAAGAGCCTGCGGGAGACCCGGACCTCGGCTCGATTCTCGGCACGCTGATCCGACGGAAGCGTTTGTTCGCCGCGATCTTCTTTGGATTCCTGAGTCTCGTCGTTCTGTGGACCTTAGTGGTCCCTAAGACCTACACCGCGACGATCAAGTTCATCGCCGGAGCCTCGACGGCAAATACTGTCGCGCCGGGCGACACGACACTGCCGGTTTTGAATGCGCTGATGGCTGCCAACGGCGTGATGACGAACGAGACGTACGTAGATCTCATTCAGGAAGATCCGATCGTCAAGCAAGTTATTCAGAACTTGAATCTGAAAACGGACGTGCCATCGCTGCTGGATCACGTCAACGTGACGCCGGTTACGAACAGTTCGATCATCGAACTCGATGTATCGTGGCGCGATCCGCAAATGGCTGCGAAAATCGCGAACGAGTTCGGCAACGTTTTCGTGAATAGCGAGCGCGGCCTCATCGCAGGACAGGCAGAATCGGCATTGGCATACCTTTCACAGGCGATGCCACAGGCTGAAACTGCCATGCGCGACGCAGATGACGGTCTCACGCGTTTCCAGGCCACGCACCCGAACGTGTTTGTAGGTCCGGACGGAGCGACCCAAGGCGACAGCGCCGTTTCCGCCGCCGAACAGAAATACGCGCAGGTGCAGGTAGACCAACAGCAAGCCGAGGCGCAGCTCGCAAGCAACACGTCGCAGATGGGGGCGATGAGCCCGACGATCACCGGCTCGTCGAACATCGTCCAGAATCCGGTCGTTGGTCAGCTTCAGGCACAACTCGCCCAAGTGAACGTGCAGCTCGACGCTGCGCGCAAGCAATACACCGAGCAGTATCCTGGCGTGCAGGCCCTTGAGGAGCAGCAAAGTCAGCTGCAAAAAGAGATCGGTCAGCAATCCGCGACGGTCGTATCGGGGAATGTGGTTGAGCCTAACCCGGTATACCAGCAGCTCAACCAGCAAGCGGCAGCCTTGCGGTCGCAAATAGCGGGTGACCAGTCGCAGATGCGCGCGCTCGATGCCGAGCTCGGACAGAGCAACGGGCTGAACGGCTCGCTGCCCGCGCAAACCGTTGCACTGGCAAACCTGCAGCGCAAAGCAAAAATGGCTGAAGACGTCTACTCAGCCTTGGAGCAGAAATACAGCCAGGCGACCGTAGCAAAAACCACAGCGCTCAGCGATGTCGCCGTCACGCAACCTGCAAACCCCGCCGACGTCGCTGTGAAACCGAACTGGAGGATCAATCTCATTCTGGGAGTCGTCCTCGGGTTGGTCATGGCGATCAGCGGCGTCTTTATCATCGATTTCCTCGATAGCACTTTCAAGGACGAGGACGACGTCAGCCGCGTGCTGCCACTACCGCTGTTGACCAGCGTACCGCAGCTGACAAGCGCGTCGAGTAAGAAACTGCCCTGGCTGCGGGCGTTGACGGTCGAGTCGTTCTTGCAGCTCGTCACCGCCCTCCGGTATTCGTCTGACAAGCCGCTGAAAACGCTCGCCATAACGAGCCCGCATCAGGGTGACGGAAAAACCACGGTGGCGATGAGCACTGCTATCGCCATGGCGGAATTGGAACCCAAGGTGCTCTTGATCGATGCTGACCTGCGCCGCCCGAACGTGCATCAAAGATTGGGACTCGAGCAGAGCCCCGGTTTGTCAGACGTGCTTGTCGGCGAGGTCAGCCTGAATGACGCGATTCAACATACCAAGTATGATGGCTTGGATCTGTTGAGCAGCGGCACTTCCGTACCCAACCCGATGAAGCTGCTGCAGTCCGCGAAGTTGGATGCCATTCTCGGTGACCTCCGCAAGACGTATCGGGCGATCATCTTCGATACCCCTGCTCTCCTTCCGGTCCACGACGCGACCGTGATCGGTACCAAGGCTGACGCCACAGTTCTCGTCGTCTCGGCCCGCATCACCGATGCGCCGTCAACCAAGAAGGCGCTTCAGAAGTTGAGCGCGATCCCTGGCGTCAACATGATCGGCGTCGTCCTGAACCGTGTGACGCCGGCGAACGGTTACCACACCTACTACCTGACGGAGCAGCCCACGACTCCGCTACCGCACGAGAACGGCGTGACGTCACAATAACGATGCCGGTGCTTGAAATAGCAGCTCTCATCGGAATAACGTCGCTGTTAACACCGCAAGCGGGCTTGCTCGCTGCGATCGTTGCGGCGCTCGCGATAGGGCTTGCCGTCTATGCGGGGCGGTCATCCAGGGCTAGGCGAAAACGCGGCGCGAGGCCAGACGCGCAGCGCACGCTCGTCGTCGGTTCCGGTGATGCAACTGTTTCATTCGTTCGACTCATCGAGGACAACGTAAACTTTCCTTACGCGATCGTGGGCTGCGTCGACGACCAGATACTCCACGCAACACCCGGTGGTAAACCCGTGCTCGGATCGATTGACGACCTGCCCACCTTGATTCGCAAGCATCGGATAGGGTCGGTCATTGTCGCGATCCCAAGCGCTCCGGGTCACTTGGTGAAACGCGTCGTAGCGGCTTGCTCGAGCGTCAAGGAGCCCGATGGGCCGCCCTCCGTGAAGATCCTGCCGGGCGCCCTCGAGCTGCTCAACGATAGAGCAAAGACGGCCCGCGTCCGCCCCATTCAACCCGAAGATCTGCTCTCCAGAGATCCGGTGAGCGTGGACCTCACGCAGATCGCGCCGTACGTCGAGAATCAGGTCATTCTCGTCACCGGTGCCGGTGGGTCGATCGGGAGCGAACTCTGCCGGCAGATCGTGACGCTGAAGCCAAGCCTGCTGCTCCTGCTTGGTCACGGCGAGAATAGCCTTTTCGAGATCGATGAGGAGCTGCGCCTTAATCTTGGTTTCGAGAGAACGAAGATCATCCTGGCTGACGTGGCCGACGCCGCCAGAATACGCGCGGTCTTTTCACGGTATCGTCCCCATATCGTTTTTCACTCGGCAGCGCACAAGCACGTTCCAATCGTGGAAAACAACGTGTGTGAAGCGGTGAAGAACAACATCTTTGGAACGCATGTGGTGGCGCTCGCAGCCGCAGCTTCCGGTGTGGCGAAATTTGTGCTGCTGTCGACCGACAAGGCTGTGAACCCGGCGAGCATCATGGGGGCTACAAAGCGAGTGGCCGAACTCGTGACGCAGTCTTTTCGCAATCAGAGCGGAACCGAATTTGTGACTGTGCGATTCGGCAATGTGCTCGGCAGCCGTGGCAGCGTGATCCCCATTTTCAAGCGACAGATCGAACAAGGCGGGCCGATCACCATCACCCATCGCGAGATGCAGCGTTACTTCATGACCATCCCCGAGGCGGTCTCGCTCGTGTTGCTGGCGATGGCGATAGGTCGTGACGGTCAGATATTGGTCTTGAACATGGGCGACCAAGTCCGGGTGTTGCAGCTGGCCGAGAAGCTCATAGCACTATCCGGGCTGACGCCCTATAAAGACATCCAGATCGTTGAAACGGGCATACGCCCCGGCGAGAAGTTGTACGAGGAGATTCTGAGCAGCTCGGAAGGCCTCACAAAAACGAGCCACGAGCATCTCATGATCGGGAGATCTGAAAGCGTCGCATACGATAGACTCGCAGAAGGCCTTCGGGTCCTGGAGGAGAGCGTCCAGATCGCTGATGAGTCAGCCTCTCTGCACGCGCTGCGGGAACTCGTCCCGTCGTTCCAAATCGGTTCTCACCACTTCGAACGTCAAACGGTTGCCCAACCAAATGGCAAAGCGCAGACATCCGCATCGAACCCGCCTGGGTCTGAAGCGGCAGGCGAACCAGCTGACGGCAAAATCGATTCGATTGAGCTGTTGGAATCATTGAGCGAGATCGACTCGGCCGAGTCTGGAGTGATAAAGACATGACGTCAATAGCGCAGTTTTCGACCGAACTGACCGAACAGAGCTTCGAGGAAGCGCTGCTCGGCAGAATCCTCGACCGCTCAGCGACCGTAGGCGTCGTCGGTCTGGGATACGTAGGGTTGCCCCTCGCTGTCGAAAAGGCCCGAGTCGGCTATTCGGTGATCGGCTACGATCGCAGCGGCATTCGGGTAGCCCAAATCAATCAGGGCTCTAACTACATACGCGACGTCGACGACGATCACTTGGCCAAGATGGTCGCGACGAAAAAATTGCGAGCAGAGACCGACTTTGCAAGCCTAGCCACCTGCGACGTCGTCGTGATATGCGTGCCCACGCCGTTGACCGTGAATAAGGATCCCGACACGTCCTACATCAAGGCTGTGGGGTCGGAGCTCGCGCAACGCCTACGACCGGGTCAGCTCGTGTGTCTGGAAAGCACGTCATACCCGGGCACCACGGAAGAGCTGCTGCTGCCGCAATTCGCGGCGACGGGGTTGGTCGTCGGAAAGGATTACTTCTTAGCGTACTCGCCCGAACGGGTGGATCCCGGAAATCAACGCTACACCACGCGCAACACGAACAAGATCGTCGGCGGCGTCACGCTTGCTTGTTCGCGCATCGCCACCGCATTCTATCAGCAGACCATCGCGGAGGTGTTGCAAGTGAGCAGCCCGCGAGCCGCAGAGATGACAAAAGTATTCGAGAATACCTTTCGCGCTGTAAATATAGCGCTCGTCAACGAGATGGCGCTTCTGTGCGACAAGATGAAGATCGACATTTGGGAAGTCATCGACGCGGCTGCGACCAAGCCTTTTGGCATGATGCGGTTCGAGCCAGGTCCGGGAGTGGGAGGTCATTGCATCCCGCTCGACCCCTTCTACCTCGCGTGGAAGGCTCGCCAATACGATTTCCGGACCCGCTTTATCGAGCTTGCGGGCGAGATCAATGACTTCATGCCGTATTTCGTGCGCGAGAAGCTCGCCCGCGCCTTGAACGCTCGAGGGTGCCCGCTCAAGGGTTCAAAGATATTGCTCGTCGGCATGGCGTACAAGCGAGACGTTCCGGACTGGAGAGAGTCACCGGCCTTGAAGATCTGTCAACTGCTGATGCAGGATGGCGCGATCGTCGATTACCACGATCCTTTGGTCCCCAGTTTTCAAGATGATCTCGGGTTCGCGCGATACTCGGTTCCGCTAAGCACTCGCGTGTTGGCTGATTCCGATTGCGTCCTCGTCATGACCGATCACAGCCAAACCGACTGGGATGCCGTCGTACGAAACGCGCGGCTCGTGCTCGACACTCGGCACGCGACCAAAGGCGTATCCGGTGAGCGGGAAAACGTCATTCTCTTGTGAGTCGACTAGAAAATGCTGCGATTCGAGTCGGAGTGGTTGGGGCCGGTTATTGGGGCCCCAATCTTATCCGCAATTGCGCAGATCTGGGGGTTCTCCAGGGTGTTTGCGATGCTGACGACAAGGCGCTCGGCCTCGTGCATGCGACGTATCCGGCGGCCTTCACAACCCGAAGCTACGATGAGCTCTTAGGCAGCGACATCGATGCAGTCGTAGTCGCCGCGCCCGCGCACCTGCACGCGGAATTTGCCCTGCGCGCCCTCGATGCCGGAAAGCATGTCTTCGTCGAAAAACCGCTGGCCCTGAGCGTTGTCGACGGCGAGCGGGTCGCTCGTTTAGCCGACCGTAAGGGTTTGGTTGCTTTTGTCGGACATCTTCTGCTATATCATCCAGCGGTGAGCAAGCTACGGGCCCTCGTCTCCGCTGGGGAGGTAGGGCCTGTCTGGCACGTGCGATCGCGACGGCTCAGTCTGGGGAAGCTCAGAAGTCATGAAGACGTGTGGTGGAGCTTCGCTCCACACGATGTCGCCGTCATCCTAGCCCTTATGGGCGAAGAGCCGACTCGGGCCACCGCGCTTTTCTCCGCCAGACGTGATCTGCGTAGGGCCGACGCGGCATACGTAGATTTTGAGTTCAGCCAAGGCCGCTCGGCCCACGTCGAAGTCTGTTGGCTTGACCCGGAAAAATCGGCAAGATTGGATGTTTTTGGTGCCAACGGCGTCATCACGTTGAAGGATTCACGCGGAAGCAGCGCCTTGACGGTTCGGCCCTTCCTGGTGTCTGGCGATTCGACGGATCGCCCTACGGTCACGCGCGGCGAAGAACGCAACGTAGCCTTCGAAGAGCAAGAACCCCTCAGAGTGGAACTTCAGGCCTTTCTGGCAGCTATCGTAGACGGGAGTCCCGTCGAAACAGATGCATGGCAAGGTGTAAGGGTGCTTCGAGCCTTGACATTGGCCGAGCGGGGCCTAGAAATGCGACAAGATGAGCGCGAAGCGCTTGCCTGAATCGATGCAGGAAGCATATTTTGCGCACGAATCTGCGTACATCGACCACCCGTGTGAGATCGGTGCCGGCACGAAGATCTGGCACTTTTCTCACGTCATGGCGCACGCGACGATCGGCGCAGGCTGCTCCATAGGCCAAAATGTTTTTGTCGCCTCGAACGTTCGGATAGGCAGCTTCGTCAAGATTCAAAACAACGTCTCGATCTACGAGGGCGTCGAATTGGAGGACCATGTCTTTTGCGGGCCGAGCATGGTTTTCACGAACGTCAAAACCCCGCGTTCGGCCGTTGCGAGAAATACCTCTGCAGACTATATACGAACGCTTGTCAAGAGAGGCGCCACGATCGGCGCGAATGCCACAATCGTATGCGGAAACACCATTGGTGAGCACGCATTTGTTGGAGCGGGCGCTGTGGTGACCCGCGACGTGCCTGCCTATGCCATCGTCGTCGGCAATCCGGCAAGGATCAGCGGCTTCGCCTGCGAGTGCGGTTCAGTGCTGACCTTTGCAAAAGATGTCGCACGCTGCTCTGGATGTGGAAGAAAATGGGAGCGAACGGGCGACTCGATTCGCGTGGATAGCAGATGATCCCGATCCTCGATCTCACACAACAGTATCGCAGCATGAAAGCCGAGATCGATGCGGCGATACGTGGCGTTCTAGAGAGCGGCGTTTTTATCATGGGGCCAAACGTGGCCGCGTTTGAAGACGAAATAGCCGCGTATCTCGGCGTCACGCATGCGCTTGCGCTCAACTCCGGAACCGACGCGCTCCACTTGGCCCTTCGGGCACTCAACGTAGGGCCCGGCGATGAGGTCATCACAACCCCCTTCACCTTCGTGGCGACGACAGAGGCTATTGGGATCGTGGGTGCGACCCCGGTGTTTGTCGATATCGATCCACTGACGTACAACATGGATGCGGAGTCGGTCGACTCTGCCATCACGAGTAGAACAAAGGCGATCCTGCCGATTCACCTCTATGGTTCGCCCTGCGATCTTCTAAGGCTTCAGGCGATTGCGTCGCGGCATGGAATCCCCATCGTCGAAGACTGTGCGCAAGCCATCGGTGCCGAGGTCTCGGGGAAAAAAGTGGGGTCGAGCAGCGCATTTGGTTGCTTTAGCTTCTTCCCGTCAAAGAATCTCGGCGCGTATGGCGACGGTGGTCTGATCACGACCAACGATAGCGACCTCGCGGATCGCATTCGGGCGCTGCGCGCTCATGGCGGCAAGAAGAAGTACTATCACGACGAGTTGGGCATCAATAGCAGGCTCGATGAAATACAGGCTGCGATTCTCAGAGTGAAGTTACGACACTTGGACGCATGGATTCAAGCCCGCCGCCGCATCGCGCATCGTTATGACGAGGGTCTAGCATCGCATCCCCAAATCAAGACGCCGGTCGAGCGGTCAGGCCATCGCGATGTCTACCACCAATACACTGTTCGGGTAGCCGAGCGGGACGTTGTGCGCGAGCGCTTGAGAGAGTCGGGCGTGCAGACGATGGTTTATTATCCCGTCCCACTGCATTTGCAAAACGTGCATCGGGGGCTCGCATCCGGCGGCATGCGCTTTCCGCACTCGGAGCAGGCATCGCTCGAGGTCCTCTCATTGCCGATTTTCCCAGAGCTCGCCGAGGCCGACCAAGATCGGGTTTTGGAAGCGCTGGTCGCTGCGGCCGGCGTCGAGGCCAACGCGTGAAAGTCGCAACGGTCGTAGGCGCCCGCCCGCAATTTATCAAGGCAGCCGTGTTGAGCCCGGAGCTTGCCAGGCTAGGCGTGCGAGAGTGCTTGATCCATACAGGTCAGCATTACGACTATAACATGTCACGCAGTTTCTTTGATGAGCTCAAGCTGCAAGAACCGCAATCCTTCTTGGGCGTCGGTTCGGCGATGCACGGAGAGCAGACCGGGGAGATGATGAAGCGTCTTGAACCCGTGCTTCTTGCCGAGAGCCCCGACTGGGTCTTAGTGTACGGTGACACGAACACCACGCTCGCAGCTGCTCTTGTAGCTGCCAAGCTGCACCAACGCGTGATCCATGTCGAGGCCGGTCTGCGGTCTTTCGACATGTCGATGCCCGAAGAGGTGAACAGAGTCGTCACAGACCACCTCGCCGAGCTTCTGTTCGCTCCTTCGATCGGGGCGGCCGAGAACCTCAAACGCGAAGGTATCAAGTCGGAAATCCGGGTTGTGGGCGACCTCATGGTTGACCTCGCTCTGAAGACGGCAGGAGGTCTCCCGGCGAGCCCTGAGATCCTTGCCCGCTTGGCCCTTGAGAAAAAAGGATACGCGCTCGCTACGGTCCACCGGGCTTCGAACACAGAGAGCGAGGAGGTTCTTAAACGTATTCTGCTTGGCTTGGATCAGCTCGGTGTCAAAGTCGTCCTTCCCGCCCACCCGAGAATCCGCGAGACCTTAGCTCGGATTAGGGAAACCACCGTGCTGGGGAACCTAGTAGTATGCGAACCGGTTGGATACGTTGATTCAATTGCTCTTCAAATGAACGCTCGGGTAGTGCTGACGGACTCCGGGGGGGTTCAGAAGGAGGCATACGTCCTCGGTACCCCATGCGTGACGCTGAGGGACGAGACTGAATGGATTGAAACGCTTGTCGACGGCTGGAACGTGCTCGCCGGTCGAGATCCAGCTACGATCGCGCGTCTAGGGCGTCGAGAAGCGCCACTCTCGCCTCGGCGACCCTTGTACGGAGACGGCCATGCAAGCGCTGAAATTGCGCGGGTCATCAGCAGCTTTTCACACGCACGCTCGAGGCTGAGGGTCGGTTAGCTCTATGCTTCGGCGATTGACGAGCGACCGCGTGCTCCTGCGCCGAGTGGGCTACACGGCGTTTGTGCTTTGCATCTTCGCGCTCGCCTACTTCGCCCTAGGCACCTCAAAAACTCGGATGGCCGCGACCCTCATCGTCGTGGCTCTGCCCCTGCTCGTCTATCTCTCATTGTTCCGGCCGATCATTTTCCCACTCTCGGCGTACGTTCTGCTCGTGCCGTTTGAGAATCTATTCGCAACCGACAAGTATGGGAGCATTTCTAAGCTGGTAGCCCTTTTTGCGGCAGCAGTGCTCACGTTTTGGCTGATTCGCACGCGCAGGGTCGTGCGACCACCTGGACCTGCCCTAGCCGCGTGGGGTGTCTTCCTCTTGTGGATGGCGTTGAGCGTTTTTTGGGCACTCGAACCCACGGATGCCGTGAAGTATATGGTGACGTGCGTCGAGCTTGTAGCGCTCTTTGCGATTGTCTCGGTAACACCCGCGAATCGGGCGGATCTGAACGGCCTCTTGGCTGCGGTCGTCGCCGGGGGCACGATAGCGGCGGCGTACGGAGTCTACGTGTTTCGCAACGGATCCGAGGTCGGCGGCAGGCTTCTTATCCAGTACGGCGAGTCGAAAATCGACCCGAATGCTTTCGCCACTGCGCTTCTCCTGCCGATCGCGCTCGTCGTCATGGCGGCGCTGAACCGGAGATGGTCGCTCCAGAAACTTGGTTTCATCGCTATCGTTCTGGTCCTCATGGGCGGCATGTTCGCAGCCGCCTCGCGAGGGGCGTTGCTCGGCCTTGGCGCGATGCTGGTTTTCTTCATGTTGCGTACGAGGCATCGAGGCCAGCTGCTCGCCGTTTCCATAGCCGGGTTGCTGGTCAGCTTTCTGCTGCCGCATTCACCTTGGCAAAGGTTCTCGGACGCTCTCTCTCATGGCGGATCGGGCCGGTTGCAGATCTGGCTGGTCGGGCTTCATGCGTTCAAGGAACACTGGTTGCTCGGCGCCGGTGCCGGGATGTTTCAATACGCGTACGATCAATCGCTCATAAAAGTCTATCAGTCGGTGTTCGCCCAATGGCATAAGGTCGCGCATAACACGCCGTTATCGGTGCTCGTCGAGCTCGGTACCGTTGGATTCGTCATGTTCTGCGTCGCTTGGTACAGACAGTGGAACATTTTCAAGGATACAAGGGCCAATGACGGCCTACGGGACTTGAAAGTCACGCTTCAGGCCGCGATGCTCGGCATAACTGTGTCCTCGATATTCCTGAGCGTGTTGACCGCAAAGTTCCTTTGGCTCCTTTTCATGGTGATGGCCGTCGTGCGATCGGTCAGCATCAGTTGGGACGCCCAAGCACTCCTTACCCCCTCTTCGCAGCTGCCTGAGCCGGGTTGGCCCAAGGGAAGCGTCGCCGTCGAAAGTGTTCGTTGATGCGAGGGGCGATGTTGCCGTACTACCAACCGGAGCTCGATGAGGCGGACGTCGCGGCGGTCGCGCAAAGCCTGAGAAGCGGATGGCTCACCTCTGGTCCGAGAGTCCGCCAGCTCGAGGAGGCCTTCGCCCGTCTTTCAGGCGTTAAGCATGCGGTCGCAGTGAATAGCTGCACTGCTGCCGTGCACTTGGCGCTCGTGGCGTTGGGCGTGGGGCCTGGCGACGAGGTCGTGTTGCCTTCGCTGAGCTTTGTGGCTTGTGCGAACAGCGTGCGTCAACTAGGCGGTAAACCTGTGTTCGCGGATGTCGACGCCGAGACGCTTTGCGTCACTGTGGATACGTTGGAAGCGGTCGTTACCCCACGGACGAAGGCGATCGTGACCATGAACTACGGCGGGCAACCCGTGGGCATCGACAGCATCGCGAAGTATGCCCGAGCACGAGGACTCGGTTTGATTGAGGATGCGGCGCATGCTGTAGGTACCCTCGATGCAGGTCGATGGCCAGGTACGTTTTCCGACGCGGCAGCCTTCAGTTTCTACGCGACAAAAAATGTGACGTCGGGCGAAGGAGGCTTGTTGCTGACGAACCGGTCGGACATCGCCGAGAAGGTCCGAGCCTTGTCGCTGCACGGACTGAACCACGACGCATGGAAACGCTATGAGGTTGGCGGGTCTTGGCGCTACGACGTGACAGAAATAGGCTACAAATGCAACCTGGCCGATTTTGTGGCGGCCCTTGCATGCTCGCAACTCGACAAGTTAGACGCTTTTCAACAAAAACGAGATCTGCTCGCTCGGTCCTATATGATGAAGCTCGAGCGGGTGCCCGGCGTGCGCGCTTTGACGCGGCAGGCCGCTGAGCCGAACAAGAATAGCTGGTGTCTTTTTGCGATCTCGGTCGATCAGAACGTTACCATGATCTCTCGAGACGACTTGATTGAACGTCTCAACCGCGCGAACATCGGTACCAGCGTCCATTTCATTCCGACACATCTCTTTTCGATCTACAAGTCAGCGGAACAGCCTTCACTGCCAGTGACAGAGCGCATTTGGGAAACGCTCATTTCCCTCCCGTTATATCCGGCGATGGAGGAGCGCGATGTTGACGATGTGGTTGATGCGCTGAGCGACATTATCACGTCGGCACAATCGTCAGCTCGATCGATCAACGCTTGACCATGCATTTTCTCATTCTCACGCAGTACTTTCCCCCTGAGATGGGAGCCGCACAGGTTCGTCTGGGAGTCCTCGTGCGGGAGCTGCAAAAAAATGGCCACTCGGTAGAGGTCGTAACCGCGATACCGCGTCATGTGGTCGGCCCTCGGTTGGCGGCCAAGCAACGCGGCATCTATGCTCGCGACCTGTACTTCGGTGCTGTGGTGCATCGCACATGGGTCTACCCGGGTACTGGGTTCGGCGCGCGCCGGCTGATGGGCTACCTGTCATTCACCTTCAGCAGTTTTCTCGGTCTTGCTCGAAGCAAACGTCCGGACTTTCTCATCGTTGAATCGCCGCCTCTGTTCCTCGGCCTTTCCGCCTGGCTGTACGGAATCTTCCGGCGCGTGCCATTTATCTTCTACGTCGCAGACTTGTGGCCTGAGAGCGTTCGGGCTATCGGTGTGATCAAGGACGGCATGTTGTTCAAGCTCGCCGAGCAGCTTGAGCGCTTCATCTACGAACGAGCAAAGTATATCGCCGCAGCCACCGCAGGAATCTTGAGCACCTTGACAAGCAAAAAGCGGGTGGCTCCATCGAAGGTTTTCTTCCTCCCTAACGGGGTCGACACTCATGCTATTACTCCGGTGACAAGGGACGAAGCGCTTCTTGACGAGCTGGGCCTGCGCGGAAAAAGCGTATTCCTCTATGCCGGAAACCACGGAGCGGTCGCCGGGCTTGAGACGCTCGTGCGAACGGCAAAACTGTTGGAAAGATCGAACAGCGTGATCCTTTTTGTGGGTGATGGACAAGAGAAGCCAGACCTGGTTCGGCTGGCAAGTGCGCAGGGATTAGGCAATGTGCGATTCGTCGGGGCGAAGCCCGTGGAAGAAATGCCGCGTTATCACTCGATCGCGCTGGCTACTATCGTCCACGTGAGAAAGGGCGATCTTTTCAAGGCCACAAGACCCGCCAAACTTTTTACCTCGCTCGCTTGTGGCGTTCCGGCAATCTATTGTGGTGAGGGTGAAGCCGCAGACCTCGTGCGACAAGAGGGGGTCGGACTTGTGGTTCCTCCAGAGGAACCAGCTGAGTTAGCCAAAGCAATTGAAACGCTCGAAGCGCAGCCGCGCCTTCGTGCCGATATGGCCGTAAAGGCTCGGGTCTTAGCAGAAAGAGAATTCGGATGGGATTTGATTATTTCTCGCTGGTTGGACCAACTGAGGGATGCCGAGGCCGCCGACCGTAGCAAACCGCCGGCACTCAGCTCCGCGGTCGAGCGAGCTTCATAGAGCGAGTCGATTCAAGCACACTGTAAGCTGAATCACGCGCCTTTTCCCAACTGTGTTTTCAATCGTCTGACCTTGATGACCCCACTCACAGAGTGATGTAGTCGAATCATATAAGATTCGATCAGCAGCGCCTGTTGAAAGGCGCCCTTTTGGGTTGTTGCTGATCGGAGCATCTGTGAGCATTCGGGTGTCTGTGAGAGGCGCGGTACTGGCGGCACTCGTTCTCGCGATCGCCGCTTCGGGTTGCTCTGGCGGCGGCGGTTCGAGCCTGCTTCCCACGGCGCCCGAGCGTCGCGATCCAGCCCCATCACCAAGTTCATCCGCGACGGCACAACCGAGTGGTTCGCCCACTGCAAGCGCTAAACCAAGCACCGATCCTTCTGCGACACCGACCGCGAGCGGCTCAGCCGCCCCGAGCGCCTCGCCGTCCGCGACTCCACAGCCATCGTCCACTCCGACAGCGACGCCGACATCGACTCCGACGTCGACGCCAACGGCGACGCCGACAGCAACGCCGACGCCGACAGCAACGCCAACGGCGACAGCGACGCCGACTGCGACGCCAAAACCCAGCAATAGTCCTACGCCTACCGCAACGCCAAAGCCAAGTCCATCACCCACGGCCACGCCTACACCAACACCGCCTCCAGGCCCATACCATGTCGCGACGATGACGTACGACGACTACAATAGCCAAGGCGAGTCGGCGTCAGCCACAAACGTCTTGCAGCTGGTGACCTACGCCCAAGGCGGGTACGGCAACGACAAGGCGCTCAACGATTGCCACAGCGTCACGAATGGCTGTAAGGCCGTCTTCTACATGAATCCCAACAGGCTCTACGATGGAGATGGGTGCGCGTATCTCCCAGCCACCTCGATCATGCCCGTGGCCCAGGAGAGCTGGTTCTTGCACGACACAGGGTATTCAGACTCAGCCCATCGGGTGTGGGGTTACCAAGATACGGACCCTGACAGCTGTGACACCTGGATCATGAACATCAACTCGTCGGGATATCAGGCATGGTGGCAGACCTATTTGTGGGCAAATGCGGATCAGTGGGATCTCTACTTCCTCGACGACGACTCGATGGAACTGCAGATCTTCACGGAAGCGCATTCAGGTGGCGGCTGCCTGCCCTGGCCGAGCTACTGCACGTCAACCCAAGAGATC
>DASPVP010000077.1:0-3524 GCA_035622315.1 Candidatus Acidiferrales bacterium
CGACGGCAAGCGATTCTCGAGTGACGGCCTTCATCGCTATCTCTCCGCAGGGGATGTATTCGAGCGCGGACGCGCATCGCTGGGACGGGATCGTGCGTCCGACGATGGTCATGTACGGTTCGGCTGACGCGGGCGAACAACATCAGCCGCCGAGCTGGCGGCGCGACCCGTACGACCACATGCCGGCAGGCGACAAGTTCTGCGTCGTCGTGGATGGCGCCAATCATTTCTCATTCGCCGACGCGGCTCAGGCGCCAGCGGTCGCAGCTCTCTTGGCCAACGGGCAGACCCGCAGCATGGATGAGATCCACGCGTACGTGGTGTCTGCCACGCTCGTCTTTTGGAACGCCTACTTGAAAGGCGACAGCGCCGCGAAGGCGGCGCTGCACTCCCAGACTGGATTGGATCCGAGCGACCCGATCGGCGCGCTCGACTATAAGTGAGGGGCGATTTGCAATCGCCCCCTACATTTGTCCGCGAGGGCGACTTGCAATCGCGCCCTACATTTGTCCGCGAGGGCGACTTGCAATCGCCCCCAACATTCGTGGTTGTGGCGGCGGTTATGCCTTGCGCTGGTGGAGCATGAAGGAGTTGCCTTCGGTGTCCTCAGCCGCGATCATGTGGCAGACTTCTGTCTCGAAGGGTTCCTCATCTTGGAACTTCACGCCGCGCTTGCGCAACTCGGCGACCGCCTCTTTGAGGTTCGGGACTGCGAAGAATACGCCGGCGCTGGGATGCCAGCTGCCGTCGGACATCTTCCAGACGCCGAACGTCGAACCGTCGGCGAGCTCGAACTCAGCGCCCTGCTCGCCGTCCCAAGTGGGCTCGAGACCGAGCATCTCGGTGTAGAACTTCGTGGCTCTCTTCGGATCCTTGACCAGGTACGCGTGGATGTCGATGCCGGTTGCTTTGATGCCGGTCGCAGTGGCCATGGAATTGCCTTCCTTTCGGTGTTATGCAGTTTTGCTGGCTCGCCCTATGGTAGCGCAGTAAACTTGACATCTAGTGTCATATTTCCTGGGAAGGTTCGCCAGGGGATGCGCGGGTGAAGCGCGCACGGCGACGATGGCAAGAAATGACGTTCCCTCTCAAAGGGTGATGTGGATCTGACGTAGATGCTCGACGACGGCAAGATCTTGGTGACCGGTGGCGCCGGGTTCATCGGCAGCGCAATCGTCTGGGGACTGAACAAGCGCGGGGTGGACAACATCCTCATTGCGGACTTTCTGGAGCGATCCGAGAAATGGCGCAATCTCGCGGCGCTGCGCTTCAAGGATTACATGGAGGCTGACGATCTGGCCCTCCTGCTCGAGCGCACGCCTGGTGCGCTCCACGGGGTCAAGACGGTCTTCCATCTGGGAGCCTCTTCGTCAACCACCGAGACGAACGCAGCCTTTCTCATCCGCAACAATTTCGAGTACACCAAGCGGCTCGCCGCATGGGCGCTCGCGAACGGCGCGCGTTTTGTCTATGCGTCGTCGGCAGCCACGTATGGCGCGTTGGAAAGCGACTTATCGGAAAAGCGCGACCTGCACAGCCTTCGTCCGCTCAACATGTACGGCTATTCGAAGCAGCTCTTCGACGTGCACGCTTCGACCGAAGGGTACCTCGACAAGATCACCGGGCTCAAATACTTCAACGTGTTCGGTCCGAACGAGGATCACAAGGGCGACATGCGCAGCATGGTGCACAAGGCGTTCCATCAGATCCGCGACACCGGCAAGGTTCGTCTGTTCAAGAGCTACCGCCCGGACGTCAAAGACGGCGAGCAGCGCAGAGATTTTCTCTACGTCAAGGATGCCGTTGAGATGACGCTGCACCTCGCCGACGATCCGCGCAGATGCGGCCTGTTCAACGTCGGTTCGGGTCTGGCGGCGTCATGGCTGGAGCTCAGCGACGCGGTGTTCGCAGCGATGGGCCGCTCACCGGAGATCGAATTCATCGACATGCCTGAAACGTTGCGCCCCAAGTATCAATACTTCACCAAGGCTGACATCGCGCGTCTGCGCGCATCGGGCTATGCGCAAGAGGTCACGCCGTTGCGAGAAGCCGTGGCGGACTACGTCACCAACTACCTCCAACCTAGCCACAAGCTCGGCGACGAACCAAAGACCTCCGCCCCAGACGGACGCGCGCGAAAGTAACGCCGGAAGATCATGAAATCGGGCCGCTTACTCGCGATGCTGCTGTTGCTTCAGGCGAAAGGGCGCTCGAGCGCTCGCGAACTCGCCGAACGGCTCGAGGTCTCGCAGCGGACCGTCTATCGCGACGTCGACGCGCTCAGCGTTGCGGGCGTGCCGGTGCATGCCGAGCGAGGAGCGACCGGCGGTATCGTGCTCGCGGACGGATATCGCCAAGCGCTCACGCAGTTCAGCGACGACGAACTGCGCGGACTGTTCATCTCCGGCGATAACCCCTTGGCGGACATCGGCGTTGGCGATCAGCGTCCGCTCGCGCTAGACAAGCTCGCTGGGGCGCTGCCGGAAACGCAACGCCGGGCTGTGGAGATGGCGAGAGGTCGCATCTACGTGGACCCGAGGCGATGGAAACAAGCAGCGCAACCGCGCGAACACCTCGCGATGTTGCGCGTCGCGATCTGGGAGGACCGTCGCGTCCGCCTGCACTATCGCGACCAGCAGCGCAAGCCGACCGTGCGGGTCGTCGAGCCGCTCGGCCTCGTCGCAAAAGCCGGCATCTGGTATCTCGTCGCGGTTTCAGCTGGCGAGATGCGCACATTCCGCGCCGAGCGCATCTTGGAGGCGCAGGAACTCGACGAGCGCTTCGAACGGCCCGCGGGCTTTGATCTGGTCGCATTTTGGCGCGACTGGGCAAAACAGTTCGAAGAGAGTTTGCCTACCTATACCGTGCTCTTGCGCGTATCCCTCGACGCGGTCGACGACGTGACCGGGTATTGGGATACGCACGTGCTCGAGCGCGGACGTTCGGGCTGGCTCGCCCGCATCGTGTTCCCCTCACCCGAAGTCGCGGTGCATCAGCTGGTCGCGTGGAGCGGCAAGGTGGAGATCGTCGAACCGCCAGCCTTACGAGACCTCGTCGTGCGCAGAGCGCGCGAAGTGATCGAGCAGTACGCAGTGACGTGAGCGCAGCGCGAACCAGGTGGGGCGATTTGCAATCGCCCCCTACAGGTGCGGGCGCTTGGCGATTTTCAATCGCCCCCCACAGGTATGCGCGTCGGCGAGCGGCGGTAGTACCAGTAGACGGGCAGCCCGATCGCGAGGATGGCAAGGCCGCCTAGTGCTTCGAGCGGGCTTGTGCGCAGCGTCGTGATGATGAGCCACGCCAGCGTGACGACGTAGAGGATCGGAATCACAGGATACCAGGGTGTCCGATAGGGCCTGCGCATCTGCGGCATCGAGCGCCGTAGAACGAAGATCGATGCTGCAGCTACCAGATCGATCGTGATGTCCACGAAGATGATGAGCGTCGTCAGCTGATCGAACGTTCCCGTCAGAGTGAGCGCCGACGCCCAGATCGCGAGGCAGACGATCGCGACGATAGGCGTG
>DASPVP010000078.1:0-5558 GCA_035622315.1 Candidatus Acidiferrales bacterium
GCTGCTGACGCCGGCCCAGGAGCTCTCGATGTTGCGCACGATCGGCGCGCGAGAGTTCAACGGCTTCGTCGCGCAGCGCCTACGGTGGGATCAAGCCGCGGTTTGCGCCATCGGCGAAGGGCCGGCGCTCGCGGCGATCGCGTCGTAACTTCAGGCTTCCACTAGCCGCTGCGCCGGCGGCTCGCCTCGACGATCAGTTGAGCAGCACCGTCCAGCCCGAGGTGCTCCGTGTTGACGATAATGTCGTAGAGCGACGGATCACGCCAGTTCACGCCGTAGTACTGCTGCATGTAGGCAAGACGGTGCTGGTCGGATTTCTTGATCTCCTTGGCGGCGTCGTCTGCGGTGCAGCCAGTCCGCTCGCGTAAGCGCGCCACGCGCGCGCTCGTCGGCGCCGTGATGAACGTCCGCAGCGCATCGGCGCGATCGCGCAACAGCATCGGCGCGCCGCGGCCGATCACGACGAGCGGCTTGCCGGTCGCGTGTTCTTGGATGATCGAGCCGGTGAGCTGCACCATGCGTTCCTCTGACCAATCCGGCAAGCCCTCGGCGGCGTAGGCTTCGGGATACGCAGATGTGATCACGCGGAAAAGACGATCGACGAAGCTCTCGACGTTCTCGTCGCGCGCTTCGACATAGGCAGTGGGCGCGCCGATGCGCGCCGCGACGAGGTCGATGATCTGATTGTCGAGGAGCTCGGCGCCAAGCTGCTGCGCGACGCGTTCGCCGACATCGCGGCCACCCGCACCAAGCTCTCGTCCGATGGCGACGATCATAATGCGACCGTCCTTTTAGGGAGGATCAGCCTCGCGATTTCACGCGAGGGCCGGCGTCCATGACGTCGGCTTGCCACCTTCGCGTCGAAGGGTGGCTCGGATCACGGCGAGCGGGAGATGCGCCCGGTCTATCTCGACGGCTACGTACCAGGTGAGGTCGGTGCGCAGGTTGTCGCCTCGCTCCAACGCGCGGGGGTGCTCGCCCGCGGGCGCCGCCGCGACCGCGATCGCCGACGCGTCGATGCCTTGATTGCGAAACCAGTCGATAGCCGCGGTAGCGTCACTCAGCTGCTGGAACGTTGCGGCGGCATAGGTGCTCGGGGCCATGCGGGGCTACCACTTTGCGCCTGTGAGGTCCGGCCCTGCAGCCGAAGCCTGCCTGACGCGCATTTGCGGTCAGCTTTACGACTTGTCCGCGAAGCGTAGGAGCGAAAAACCAGCGGCTGTGAGCCCGTCACACCGGGTCAGGCAGAACGTGCGAGGTCACCTGTCCGTCCACCTGATAGGTCCGCGCCCCTAGGTCGGAGACCGTCGAGCACGCCTGCGAGAGCAGCAATTCGAAATCGTGGCGCGACGGTAGCGGTTCCTTGTCGAAAAAGATAGCACGCGGGCGAACCTGCCCGCTGAACCAACGACGGGCCTCGCGTCCTTGGGTGTCATAACCGATGACGATCGGCTTCATCGCCCGACAAAGGCAGACGCGCCGCGACGAGGCGCCGCGCGATGGTCGTGGCAGCGACGATGATCCACGCCGAATTGGTGAAGGAGAGCCGCATGCCGCGTCGAGCTTTGTGAGCGGGTGCTTCGAATCATTACGTCGACAGAACGCAGACCGCGAACAGGAGACGGGCCGGCGCAGCCATGAAGTGGAGCGGGCCAGATTTCTTCGAGGATACCATGACGAAAAAAACGCCGATCACGGTCGCGTACGGCGACGGTATCGGGCCCGAGATCATGCGCGCCACGCTCGACATCATCATCGCGGGCGGCGCGGCGCTCGACATGGACGTCATCGAGATCGGCGAGAAGGTGTACCTCGCGGGCAATCCCACCGGTATCGCCCCGAGCGCGTGGGAGTCGCTTCGCCGCACGCGTGTCTTTCTGAAGGCGCCCATCACGACGCCTCAGGGCGGCGGCTACAAGAGCCTCAACGTCACCACGCGCACTATGCTCGGTCTATACGCCAACGTGCGCCCCGCAGTGGCATACGCTCCGTTCGTCGACACGAAATACCCGACCATGGACGTCATCATCGTCCGCGAGAACGAAGAAGACGTCTACGGTGGCATCGAGTATCGCCAGACGCAGCAGATGACCGAGGCGCTGAAGCTCATCTCGCGGCCGGGCACCGAGAAGATCGTGCGCTTCGCCTTTGAGTACGCGCGCGCGAACGATCGCAAGAAAGTCACCTGCTTCGCAAAAGATAACATCCTGAAGATCACGGACGGACTATTCCACAAGATCTTCGACGAGATCGCGGCGCAGTATCCCGATCTGACCAACGAGTTCTGGATCGTCGACATCGGTTCGGCGAAACTCGCCGACACGCCGGAGGCGTTCGACGTGCTCGTGCTGCCCAATCTGTACGGCGACATCCTCTCGGACGTCGCGGCGCAGATCGCGGGATCGGTCGGCCTCGCGGGATCCGCGAACATCGGGGACGTGGCGGCGATGTTCGAGGCGATTCACGGCTCAGCGCCGCGGCGCGCCAACCAGAACGTGGCAAACCCCTCCGGCCTCCTGCAAGGCGCCATCCTCATGCTCGCCCATATCGAGCAGACCGAGGTCGCCAACCGCGTACAGAACGCGTGGCTGCGCACGATCGAAGACGGCATTCACACGTACGACATCTATAAGGAAGGCACGAGCAAAGAGAAGGTCGGCACCAAAGAATTCGCACAGGCCGTCATCGCCCGGCTGGGCGAGAAACCGCAGCGGCTGCGCCCAGCCTCCTATCGTGCCGCCGGTTCGACGAGGGTGGTCGCTGCCAAGACGAAAGAGGCGAGCCCCGAGCGCAAAGCGCTTGTCGGGGTGGACGTGTATCTCGACTGGACGCGCGGCAAACCGGACGAACTGGGCAAGGGGTTGAGCGCGTTCGGTGCGGATCGGCTGAAGCTCCAGGCTGTCTTCAACCGAGGGACCGTCGTGTGGCCGAACGGCTTGCCGGAGACGTTCTGCACCGATCATTGGCGCGCCAGATACGTGGGCAAGGACGGTATCGCGCTCGACAACCGCGACGTCCTTGCACTGCTCGAAAGCATCGGCGCCGCCGGTTACGACTACATCAAGACCGAACATCTCTACACCTTCGATGGGATCCCTGGCTTTTCGGCGGGTCCCTCGTGACGGCGAGCAGGGCGTAAGCATCATGGACAGTTTCAAGGTCAAGGCGGCACTCGAGGTTGGTGGCAAAGCGCGCTCCTATTACAGCCTCGAAAAGCTCGAGCGCGCGGGCGTCGGTCACCCGTCGCGCTTGCCCTTTTCGATGAAGGTGCTGCTCGAAAACCTGTTGCGGCGCGAAGACGGGCGCTCCGTGACGGTCGAGCAGATCAAGGCGCTCGCCTCCTGGAATCCCAAGAAACATCCGGCGGTCAATGTCGCCATGTATCCGGCGCGGGTGTTGCTGCAAGATTTTACCGGCGTTCCTGCGGTCGTCGATCTTGCGGCGATGCGCGACGCGATGGCTGCGCTCGGCGGCAACCCGAAACGCATCAACCCGCTGCAAGACGTCGAGCTCGTCATCGATCACTCCGTTCAGGTCGATGCTTGGGGAGACGCGCGTGCCTTCCGCGTCAACGCCGACCTCGAGTTCGAGCGGAACCGCGAGCGCTACGCGTTGCTCAAGTGGGCGCAGCAGGCGCTGTCGCGGTTCGTCGCCATGCCGCCCGACACGGGCATCGTGCATCAGGTCAACCTCGAGTATCTCGCGCGCGTGGTCTTCGAGGACGAACACGACGGCGAGGTCACGGTGTACCCCGACTCGCTCGTCGGGACCGACTCGCACACGACCATGGTCAACGGGCTCGGCGTGCTCGGCTGGGGCGTGGGCGGGATCGAGGCGGAAGCGGCCATGCTCGGCCAACCGCTCACGATGCTGATCCCGGAAGTCATCGGTTTCCGGATCAAAGGACGCATGCCATCTGGCGCAACCGCAACCGACCTCGTGCTCACCGTGACGGAGATGCTGCGCAAGCGCGGCGTCGTGAACAAGTTCGTCGAGTTTTTTGGAAGCGGCCTTTCCAATCTGAGCGTCGCCGATCGTGCGACGATCGGCAACATGTCGCCGGAGTACGGTTCGACCGTCGCGATCTTCCCGATCGACGATGCGACGATCGAGTACCTGCGCCTGACCGGGCGTCCGGCCGCGCAGCTCGAGCTGGTCCGGGCATACGCCAAAGCGCAGGGTCTGTATCGTTCCGACGACGATCAGGACCCGCTCTTCACCGACCTGTTGGAGCTCGATCTCGCAAATGTCGAGCCGTCCCTTGCGGGGCCCAAGCGCCCGCAAGACCGCGTGCCGCTGCGGACGGCGAAAGCCGCGTTCGAGAGCGCGCTCGCTTCCTTCGAGCAAGGCCGCGGACCAGCGAAAGCGCCGTCGGGCGCCGTGGAACAATGGGCCTCTGAAGGCGGGAGCGTTGCTACTGCGGCCACAGCGCGGAGAAAAGCTACTTATCGCGACCAGAACGGCTCCGAGGTGGATCTCCACGACGGCGCGGTTGTGATCGCGGCCATAACGAGCTGCACGAACACCTCGAATCCGAGCGTGATGGTCGGTGCGGGCTTGCTTGCCAAGAACGCCGTCGAACGCGGTCTGTCGGTCAAGCCTTGGGTGAAGACGAGTCTGGCGCCCGGCTCAAAAGTAGTCACTGAGTATCTCCACAAGGCCGGCCTCACGCCGTACCTCGAACGGTTAGGTTTCTATCTCGTCGGCTACGGATGCACGACGTGCATCGGCAACAGTGGGCCGCTCGACGAACCGATCGCCCGCGCGATCACCGAGCACGAACTCGTGGCCTGCGCAGTCCTTTCGGGTAACCGCAACTTCGAAGGCCGCATCCATCCGCTCGTCCGCGCGAACTACCTCGCCTCGCCACCGCTCGTCGTCGCCTACGCGCTCGCCGGCACGATGGACTTCGATCCGCAGCACGATCCGCTCGGCCGCGATCGCTCGGGCCAACCTGTCTATCTCCACGAGATCTGGCCGTCGCCGGAGCAGATCGGCACGACCGTCGCCGAATGCGTCGCCGAGTCGATGTTCCGCCGGCAGTATGCCGATGCGTTCGGCGGCGACGAGCGCTGGAAGGCCCTCGCGGTGAGCGCCGGCGAGCGGTTCGCTTGGGATCAGGGGTCGACGTACGTGCGACTCCCACCATATTTCGACGGCATGTCCGCCACGCCGAGCCCACGCAAAGACGTCACAGGCGCTCGCGTCCTGGCGTTGCTCGGCGATTCGGTCACGACCGACCATATCTCGCCCGCGGGCAACATCGCGCACAAGAGCCCGGCTGGAACGTATCTCATCGAGCATGGCGTCAGCCCGGCCGACTTCAACTCGTACGGAGCGCGGCGCGGCAACCACGAAGTGATGATGCGCGGCACGTTCGCGAACATTCGACTGCGCAACCGGCTTGCGCCGGGCACAGAAGGCGGCGTCACCCGTCACCTGCCGAGTGGCGCGGAGATGTCCATCTTCGATGCATCGCTGCTCTACAAGAGCGAAGGCGTACCGCTCATCGTGATCGCGGGTAAGGAATATGGATCCGGCTCGTCGCGCGACTGGGC
>DASPVP010000079.1:0-41251 GCA_035622315.1 Candidatus Acidiferrales bacterium
TTCCTTTTGGGCATTTCCAAATATGGGGGAGAGGGAAGGAAACGCGCTTGAAATTGCCCAGGTGGTCAAGGTGGACCTCTGCGGCGCGGCCCTTACTGATCACTCACGTGATATCACACAACTGAAAGGGTTATAGTCTTCATGAAGAAACTGCAAAAGGGTTTCACGCTCATCGAGCTGATGATCGTGATCGCCATTATCGCGATTCTGGCAGCCATTTTGATCCCGAACTTCCTGCACGCGCGTGCGGAGTCTGTCACCGCTGCCTGCGAAGGCAACGAGAAGCAGCTTGCAACGGCTGAGGAAGAGTACGCGGTCGACAATGGTGGCGCATACGCGAACAAGCTGGGTGCCGGCGGTCTCACGACCCCGTATCTCGGCGTCGTGATCACGGACCCGGTCAAGGCCGGCAACGCGTACACGATCAACGTTCCTGGCACGCTCAACACCGCCGACTCGTATGAGATCGTCGATGCTGGCGGCCACGACACCACCACGACCACGAGCCTGTTGACTGTCGGCGGCGTCGCGTGCACCGCGTGCGCCTCGATCGTCTACGCGCAGGCATCGGGAATCCACGGCAAGTAACCACACAACGTCGCGAAACGAAGGAACCGGTCCGCAAGGGCCGGTTCTTTTTTTCTCGTGCTCGGGCACATCGAACTAAGAGACAAGTGGCTCAGCGAGCGTTATAGATGTGCGCGTTCCCAAGGGTGATCGCGTCCCGCGAAAGGCGTTTTCCGGCGTGCGTGGCTCACACTGCGAGCGGACCGCCTTGCCGATACTGCAAGTGGGTATTTAATCTTCGGGTGGACGAGGAAAGGGTTTACATGCGCAAGACCGGACGGGGATTCACTCTGATCGAGCTGATGATCGTGATCGCCATCATCGCCATTCTGGCGGCGATCCTCATCCCGAATTTTCTGCATGCCCGCGCTGAGGCGGTGACCTCGGCCTGCGAAGGCAACGAGAAGCAGATCGCGACGGCAGAAGAGGAATACGCGGTCGACAACGGCGGCGCGTATGCCAACAAACTGGGCGCCGGCGGCCTGACGACCCCCTACCTGGGCGTCGTGATCACCGACCCCGTCAAGGCGGGGAACGCCTACACGATCAACGTTCCCGGCACGCTGAACACCGCCGATTCATATGAGATCGTCGACGCCGGCGGCCACGACACGACGACGACCACGCGCCTGATGACGGTAGGGGGCGTCGCATGCACTGCATGCGCCTCTATCGTGTACGCGCAAGCCTCAGGCATCCACGGCAAATAGCTCCAGAAGGCACGCGAGAGCAAGCCGGCCGTTGTGGCCGGCTTCGGCATGTCTGCGGCCCTGGGACGAGTGAGTGAAGGCAATCACAACGGTACCGAACCGTCCTGCCGAATACTGAAGTTGGGAATTAAGCAAGAGAGAGGACGCGCGAACGAGCCGACACGTGAACATGCGTAGACGGGCCTTCACCTTGATCGAGCTGATGATCGTCATCGCGATCATCTCTATTCTCGCCGCGATCTTGATCCCGAACTTCATGCACGCGCGTGCCGAATCGGTGACGTCGGCCTGCGAGATGAACGAGAAGCTGCTCGCCACGGCCGAGGAAGAGTATTCGGTCGACAACGGTGGCCTGTATATCTCAATCGCGTCCTTGACGACACCCTACATCGACGGCGTACCTACGGATCCCGTGAAGGCCGGAAACCTCTACACGATCAACACGACGAGCGGCGCGTACGGCTCGTACGAGATCGCGGATTCGGGCGGCCACGACTCTACGACCACGCTGCAAGTGATCCTCGAGGGATCGACCGCGAACTGCACCGCCTGCACGACCCTGCTCTGGGACCAGAACTCGGGCGTTCGAGGAAAGTAGGAGCGCCGCCGCGCACCCGGACGAGGTGCTCTCGAGTTTCTTGCCCGCCATCGCAGCCCTCGCCGGCCTCATCTTCGGTTCGTTCTTGAACGTCGTGATCGGCCGGCTTCCCGAAGGGGGCTCCGTCGTCACGCCGCCCTCGCGCTGCCCTTCCTGCGGCCATCGGCTACGGCCGTGGGAGAACGTCCCGGTTGTGTCCTGGCTCATACTTCGGGGCCGCTGCTCCGCGTGCAAGAACCCTATTTCGTCGCGCTACATCCTCGTCGAACTGGCCACCGGTGCGCTCTTCGCCCTCGCGGCCGCTGAGTTCGGGCCGACCTTGCAGACGGTTGCGGCGTGCGCGCTCAGCGCGTTCGCCGTGGTCACGCTTTTCGTCGACATCGACCACCTGCTGATCCTCGACTCCGTGACCGTGCCGGCGGCTCTCGTGGCCCTTGTCGTCGCGATTGCGACGGGCCGTACGGTCGATGCGCTGGAGGGCGCCGCTGTCGGCATCGTGCTCTTCGGGGTCATCTATATCGCGACCAGGGGCGGTGGATTGGGCTTCGGCGACGTGAAACTCGCGGGCTGCTTGGGTCTGTTCTTAGGGCTTGCCGGATCGATCGCCGCGTTTGCTGCGGCCTTCATCATCGGTGCCATCCTTGCGCTGCCTGTCCTGGCCACGAGGAAACGGCGCGCGAAAGACGTGCTGCCGCTTGGACCGTTTCTCGTCTTGGGCTCGCTCGTAGTCACGTTCACGCCCGCTCTGGTGTTCGGTCCGTATGACGCATACCAGTGGTTCTTGTACCGCCACCTGGGCGGTTCGTAGCTGCGGGGCCTCTGGCTACATACCCCGGTTGTGATTGCCGATACTAGAGGACAAGCGCATTTCTATCACCTGCGCCCGCGGCCGCTACAGCTCACAGCACGCGCCGCTCGCCACGTTGGAGTTGTAGGCCGTGCAGAAGACGTTCGACAGACCGCTCGATGCAGCGCTGCTCAAAAAGGTCCCCCTGTTCGCAGAATTCGGCGACGAGGACCTCGCAGCCATCGCATCGCTCGTGCAGACCCGCCGCTTCGCTAAGCACGCGGTGCTCGTGTACGAAGGGGATCCCGGCGACGCGCTGTTCATCGTGGTCAAGGGGAACGTCGCCGTGACGCGGCTCTCGAATGAAGGCAAAGAGAGCATCCTCTCGATTCTCAAAGAGGGCGATTTTTTCGGCGAGATGGGCGTGCTCGACGCTTCTCCGCGATCGGCGACCATCAAGGCCCTGGGCGACGTCGAGGTCGCGATCCTCTCTCGCAAGGATTTCCTTGATCTGCTGGGCAGAAGCCCGCACATGAGCTTGAGCCTCGTGATGACGCTGTCGTCGCGCTTGCGCGCCACGAACCAGGCGATCCAGGCGGCTTCCTATCAGGACATCCGCACGCGCCTCGCTGCGCTGCTGCTCAACCTCGAAAAGAATTTCGGCGAGCGCGTCGAGGGCGGCACGCGCCTCACGTTGCGCCTCACGAACCAAGAGATGGCGAACATGATCGGCACGACCCGCGAAACCGTGAACCGCATGCTCAACCGGTTCTGGGATGAGAAGCTCATCGACATGCGCACGGCCAACGTGGTCATCGCCGACCACGACAAACTCCAAGCGATACTGCACTAGGACTTCCGCGATCCCGCGGCATCTGTAGCGGCGGACCTTTAGGTCCGCCAAATCCCGGGCGCACCTCAAGGCGCGCCGCTACATCGTGGTTGAGCTCCGAGTTCCGTCCCGAGGGGCGGCATCGGCGTGAAAACCGCCCTGGCGCACACCCTTGTCGTCCAGCGCCGGATACTCGAATAAACGTTCTAACATTGGGCCTTTTAGGTGCCGATGTTTTCATTGAGGTTATCTCTCTGAAGCCCCATCCTCGCGTGTTTGCGAGGGTGGTTACGAGAGGCTAGGCGAGTATGTCGTTCCTGAGCAAACTGTTCGCGCGCGGTTCCAACACGTACGTTGGCATCGATTTCGGTTCGCACGAGCTGAAAGCAACGCAGTTCAGCGCGACCCCCCGCGGCGCAGTGCTCGAACATGTCTACCGGGTGAGCACGCCGGCCAACGCGATCAAGGACGGCGTGGTGAGCGATCCGCAGCTCGTCGGCGAGGCGTTGCGAGCGCTCATCGGCGACGGTGCCTTTTCAGCGCGCAAGACGATCAGCGCGGTCTCGGGCCCCACGGTCGTGGTCCGGCAGGTGACGATGCCGGTGATGAGCGAGCGAGAATTGCGCGAGTCCACCAAGTACGAAGCCGAGCGCTTCCTGCCGTACTCGGTCGACGAAGCCCAGATCGATGCGAAGATCCTCGGCAAGACGGAAGACGGCCAGAACATGGACGTGCTCATCGTGGCGGCGCAGAAAGATCTCGTCACCTCGCAGATGAGCGCCCTGCAGTTCGCGGGCCTGACACCCGCGGTCGTCGAGGTCGAGCCGTTCTCGATGGTACGCGCGATGATCGCGCACGAAGATCCGCAGTTCGAGCAGAACGTCGCCATCATCAACGTGGGCGCCGCCTCCACCAGCATCAACATCACCAAGGGCGGCTTCGTGCCGTTCACCCGTAACGTGCCGATCGGCGGCAACGCCATCACCAAAGCCATCGCCAACGGCTTGAACGTCTCCATGGACGACGCCGAGAAGATGAAGCGCGAAAAAGCGCGCATCCTCTCGCAGCAAGACACGGGGCCCGTGCCCCCCACCGTGACCCGCATCTTCAACGTGATCACCCCGCCCTTGACGGAGCTGGTCACCGAGATCCACAAGTCGCTGGACTATTTCCGCACGCGCTTCCGCGGCGAGACGATCGAGAGCGTCATCTTGGGCGGCGGTTCCGCGCGGCTCGAAAACCTTGACGCCTTCCTGAGCCACGAGCTGGGTCTGCCGGTGGGGCGGGCGCAACCGCTCGATCGCGCGCAGCACGATCCTGCCGATTTCCCGGATGAGTTTCTCCGCGACGCCGGGCCGTCCATGATCGTGGCGGCAGGCCTCGGGAAACGCGATTTGCAGAGCGCCGCCGGTGCCGCGGCGTGATGAAGGGCCATCGCGAGGAGCACGCTTGTGATTGATATCAACCTACTCCCGTCAGCGCAACGACGATCGGTTTTCACCTTCGACCGGATCTTTTCGACGGGTCTGGTGGCGCTCATCGCGTTACTGCTGCTCGTGACGCTGTTCGACGTCCTCGAAAACGTGCGCATCAACCATCTGAACGCGCAGATCGCGACGTGGACCCAACAGGTCGCGATGGAGCAGCAAGCCGTGAAAGAAGTCGATGACCTGCGCGATCAAGTCGCGCAGCTGCGCGCCAAGGCAGACCTGCTGGAACGGATCAAGCAAAGCCCGTTGCAACTGGCCGAGATCTTGGCCGACATCGCCAACAACACGCCCTCCGGTGTGTGGTATAACAGCGTGAACGTGAACCACGCGACGGACGGCGGCGACGTGACTATGAGTGGAGACACCTCGAGCTATCGCGAGGTTGCGGATCTCATGTTGAACCTAGACGGGTCGCCCATTTTTGGGGATGCCGACTTGACAACGAGTACGCAAGCCGTGTCACCCATCTCTCCGAATGGCGGCGACGTCGCGTTCTCCGTCATCGGTACGCTCAGCCCAGCGGTGATTGGACAGCAATGAACCAGCAGCAGAACAACACCAACCGGTGGCTCATCGTGCTCGGCGTGCTCGCCGTCGTCGCGATCGGCGCGTACTTCATGATCATCCAGCCGAAGCTGACGCAGGTGCAAGCCTCGCAGCAGCAGCTTACGAGCTTGCAGTCGCAGTACCAGTCGCTCAAAGCGGTGGCCGACCAGAAGCCCCTCTACTTGAATCTGATCAAGCAGGTGCAGTCGCGTCTGACCGGCGTCGAGCTCACGGCGGACCCGCGCGCGTACATCCCTTCGTATCTCAAGCAGATCGAAGAATTGGCGACGCGTGACGGGCTCGTAGTGACGGCCGTCGTGCCACAGCCGTTGCCGACGGCGTCGGGTTCGCCGACGCCTGGACCCGTGCCGACGGGCGCGGCCGCGCTGCAAAACGCTCCGATCATCGGCCAGACGTTGACCAAGGCCGGTCACGCGCTCAACTCGTCGAACATCCAAGCGCAATCGGAAAACGCCCAGATGCCCAACCAGCAGATGACCGGCGCGACGCCCGTTCCGGGCGCGTCTGGTGGACCCGGGCCGCAGGTAAAGGCGGGCGCGACGACCTCACCGCGCGTGAACGCGATCGTCTACTTGAACCAGTCGTTCCAGCAGGTGCCGATCGACATGGAGCTGTCCGGCAACTACGTGGATCTGCAGAAGTTCTTGCGCGACCTGAACAAGTTTCCGAAGCTCATCGGTGTGGGCGACGTGACCATGACGTCCGAGCACGCCGATGTGGGCGTGACACCGAAATTGCACATCGTCCTGCCCATCATCGCCTATCGCTTGACCGCGGGTCAGCCGCAACCTATGCCGACAGCGGCGCCAGCAGGAGGGCAATAAGGATATGAGATTCGCCGTTCTTGCAAGGACGTGCTGCGCGGTCGCCATCATCGCGCTGGCGGCATGCTCGGGCCCCGCGCCGTCCACGCAGCCCGTGTCGGTCGCGCCGGCGGAAGACGTAGGTACGCCGCCGCCCGTGGCGACGACGCCGGTCCCGATCGTCCGCTCTCGGACGGTGCCGAACACAGGGCGCGTCGACCCATTCGTGGCGCTCTTCGGACCGCCGGTGGCGGCTCCCTCAGCACCGCCGAAAGTCGCCGTCTCCTCGTTTCCGAACATCCCGACGCTCCCTGGCTTTGAGAACGCGCCGGGTGCCGGCGGCATCTGGGATGGCGTCCACTTGACCGGCGTGTTCGAACACAACGGCTACGTCGCGATCCTCGAAGACAACGGCAAGTCCTACTTCGTGCGGCCTGGGGACAGCGTCGACGATCTTTTCAGAGTGATTTCCATCGGTCCCGATTACATAACGCTCGGAACACAGACAGAAGAGCGACACTTCTCGCTAGGGGGTTAAACAATGCATCGGCATCTTCGGTTGACGTCGGCCTTGCTCGTCGGGTGCGCCGTCGCATTCGCCGGCCTGGCTACTCCGCAGCCTGGCCGAAGCGCTGACAATCCGATCAGCAACGTCTCGTACCAAACGCGAGGCGGCGCCTTCGAATTGTCGGTGGCAGCGACCGGCCCGGTGACGACGAAAGTCAGCCGGTATTCGGTGGATGCGAAGAGCGATACGGTAGACCTCGTGGTAGATGTGTCGCCCGCATCCTATAGCGGTCAGACCAAGGTCATCGGGTTCTCGCGGGGCCAGATCCAGCAAGTGCGGGTCGGGCAGCTTTCGGCTACGCCAGCCATCATGAGAATCGTGGTGGAGTCGCAAGGCGCGCCCAAGTACCAGCTGCAAAACGCTGGTAACCACGCGCTCGCCCTCTCGGTCCAGACGAGTCAGGTGGCGTTCACGCTTCCGCCGCAAGAAGCGGTGGCTGCGGCGCGTGCTGCGATGAATCAGAAGGAGACCGTGATCGCAAGCACCGGCTCGGCGCAAACACAAGACGTGACGAGCGAACCCGTGCATCCGGCCCCGGCTGCTCCCAAGGCGCAGCCGAAACCGGCGGTCCAGGTCGCTTCGAAGAGCACGGTCGCGAAGCCGCAAGTAGTCGCGGTCGCGAAACCGGCGCCGGCGCCGGTCGTCAAGCCCGCACCCGCCCCGGTCGTCGTCGCTCAGGCGACGCCGAATCCGTGGCTGCCGGGCGGCAAGTTCTATTGCAAGGTCCCGAGCAGGCATAGCGCGTCGGCCGCCGCCATGGCGTCGCACGAGGCCGCCATGCCCGCGCGCGCGCCGATGATGGCGCCGCCAGGGCCGCCTGCCGGCATGATGGACATGTCCGGGCGCAATGTGAACCTCGACGTCAAGAACGCAGACATCCTCGACGTGCTCAAGCTCTTGGCGAACGAGAGCGGTAACAACATCGTGGCGACGCAGAACGTGAAGGGAACGGTGACGCTCTCCCTGCACGACGTGCCGCTGCAGACGGCGCTCGACTTGATCGTGCGGACAAACGGGCTCGACTATCGCAAGATGGGCAACATCTACGTGGTCGGCACGAGCGACGATCTGAACTCCGAGTTCGGCTCGGCCGGACAAGAGGCGACCCAGACCGTCGCCTTCCCGATCAAGTACGCCAACCCGCCGGATTTGGCGAAGCAACTCGCAGGCGTGATCCCCGCGAGCTCCTTCACCATCGATCCGCGGACTGACACGGTGATCGTGAGCGGTACGCCCGACATCATCCAGTCGGCGCGCAACTTCCTGGCGCTCTCCGACGTGCCCGCTCCGCAGGTGGTGTTCGAGGTAAAGGTGCTCGACGTGACGCACGACGGGAACCTGAACGTCGGCACGCAGTGGGTCGGCACATCGCCGTTCGACCTCTTCGAGAACTGCCTCGCATGTCCACCGGGCGGCATCACGGTGCCCGTGACGACGGAGTCGGGCAACTCGATCGGGCCGCAACCGTTCACCCGCAACCCGCTGTTCATCCAAGGACAGATCAACTACCTGATCACGCACGACGATGCGACGATCCTGGCGAACCCGCGCGTCGCCGCGCTGGACAACCAGCAGGCGAGCCTGCTCGTCGGCGAGACCTATCCGCTCGTGTACTACGATCCGCGCTCGGGCCAGTTCCAAGCGCAATACATCGACATCGGCGTCAAGATCATCATCACGCCGGTGGTGAACACGGATGGCTACATCACGACCACGATGCACGTGGAGCGCAGCTCGATCGTGGGCCTCGTGCAGCAGTTCCCCATCCTCGACAACCGCAAGGCCGATTCGATCTTGCGGGTGAAGGACGGCGACACGATCGTGCTCGGCGGACTCCTCGATGACGAGTCCACGGTCAGCGTGTCGAAGGTGCCGCTGCTCGGCGACATCCCGATCCTAGGCGCCTTCTTCAAGAACATCCAGAAGACCACGACGCATCAGGAGGTCGTCTTCCTGATCACCCCGCACATCATCGCCGGCCAATAACCGGAAGCGACACCGAGCGTAAGAGCCGCGGGCTACGGCCCGCGGCTCTTGCTTTGTTCCAGATGGGGTGCGTGCGGCGGACCTTTAGGTCCGCCCGGCAAACGCTAGCGGACCATGATGAGATACCTGACGGCTGGAGAATCGCACGGGCCTGCGCTCGTGGGCATCTTGGATGGACTGCCGGCGGGTTTGCGTCTCGACATCAGTGCCCTGAACCAGACCCTGGCCTCCCGGCAAGGGGGCCACGGCCGGGGCGCGCGCATGAAGATCGAGCAGGACGAGGTGGAGATTCTCGCCGGGCTGCGCGGCGGGGTCACCCTCGGCTCGCCCCTCGCGCTCGTCATCCGCAATCGGGACTTCGAGAATGTCCGCGCGCTGATGGATCCGCAGACGGGGGCCGGCGAACCGATCACGCGACCGCGGCCGGGCCATGCCGATTACGCCGGCGCGATCAAGTACCGCCAGCGCGACCTGCGCAACGTGCTCGAGCGCGCCAGCGCGCGCGAGACGGCGATGCGAGTCGCTCTCGGCGAAGTGGCGCGCCAGTACCTCGCTGTGTTCGGCGTCACAGTGCGCGGGCATGTCATACAAATCGGCGACGTCGTCGCGCGCCCTTTTGAACCGCTTCCCGATATTGAGTATATAGCGGCATCTGCGGTGCGCTGCGCGGACCCGGAAGCGGGGCTTGCGATGGTTAGCCGCATCGATGAGGCGAAGGCTGCGGGCGATACGCTCGGCGGCGCGTTTGAAGTTCGAGTGCAGGGCATGCCCGTCGGCATCGGTAGCAACCGGCAGCCCGAGAGCCGGCTTGACGCGCTCCTCGCAGCGGCGTTGATGAGCGTTCAGACGATCAAGGCGGTTGAAGTGGGGGAAGGCATTCGCACCGGGGGCTACGTCGGCAGCCGTTCGCACGACACGTTCGAGCTGCGCGACGGGAACATCGGTCGCGGCTCGAACCGCGCAGGCGGCATCGAAGGCGGCATGTCGAACGGCCAGGAGATCGTCATCCGTGCGCAGAGCAAGGCGCTCTCCACGCTGCGCACTCCGCTCGAGTCTGTCGACCTGCACGAGGCCTCATCCGCGAAAGCGACCGTCGTGCGGAGTGATGTCTGCGCCGTCCCCGCGGCCTCGATCGTAGGTGAAGCGATGATCTGTTTGGCCCTCGCGCCGCTCTTCGCCGAGAAGTACGGTGGCGACTCGCTTGCTGAGACGCTCGAGCACTTCACCGCATCGCAGGCAGGAGCGGCCGGCGTGTTCCGGCCCGAGTAACAGAAGGATCTATGGCGAGCGGACGTCCAGAACAAAAGCCCGAGAACGCGACCCAGCAGCGCGTCAGCGGCGTGTTGGCGCAAGCGCGCCAGCACCTGATCCGCAACAATGCGAAGGCCGCAGTCGCTTTGCTCAAGGACGTCGCAGGCATGCCGGATTGTCCGCCCGAGCTGCGCTTGGAAGCCGCCAAGATGTTGGGCACCGCCGGCGCGAACGCGGAAGCGGCGCTGTGCTATCTGAACGCCGGCCTGGCGCTGCTCTACGACCAGGGCGACATGGCCCGCGCGCGTCAGGCATTCGCGAGTGCGCACAACCTCGATCCGCAAAACCTCGACGTCATTTTCCACCTCGGCCAGGCAGACGTGGTCGAGGGCCGCACCCAGGACGGCCTCGCGAAGTTCATCGACGTCTTGCGCAAGTCGAACCTCAAGCATACGCCGGCGTTGTTCGAGGCCGGTTGCATCTACCAGGCCAACGGGCAATACGATCAGGCGATCTTGGCCTTCAAGAAAGTGCTTGACCGCGAGAAGAACCACATCCAGGCGATCGTGCACATGGGCCAGCTCCATCAGATCAAGGGGATGATCCCAGAGGCGATCGGCTACTATCTGCAAGCAGCCCAGAGCACCCGTGAAGCGCAACAGCTCGGCACGACGCGGCAGATCGTCAACATGGTGCTCGCGATCGATCCGAACAATGCGAGGGCGCGCAGCATGCTCGCCGATCTCGATGAGAAAGGCGACGAAGAAGAGGCAGAGCCGGAAAAGCCGGTCCTCGCGACACCTACGCCGGGCCCCATGGTCGCGCCGCCGCCAGCCCCCGCGCCGGAACCGGTCAGGGCAACGCCCGTCACGCGGGTCGAGCCGGCGCCGGCGGCAGCGGCCGAGGCACAAACCGCGGCGCGCGAAGCGCAGGCCGCTGCGCGTCAGGCACAAGCCGCCGCGCAGCAAGCGCAGGCCGCTGCGCAAGAAGAGCTTGCAAGGATCCAGCGCGAGCGAGAACAGGCGGATGCTGAACTTGCACGGCTGCGCGAAGAGATCGACCAAGCCAAGTCGTTGCAAGAAAAGGCCGCTGCTACGGCCGAGCAGCAGGAACGGCAGGTCGAGGCCGTCGCCGCCGCCGCGCAGCAACGACAGCAGGCGGAACTAGAGCGAAGCGCCGCCGCTGAGAAACAAGTCGCCGCCGAACGCAAGTCGTTGGACGAGGTCGCCCGCGCCCGCGCGAGCGCCCAAGCCGAGCTCGAGGCCGTACGCAAAGAACTCACTGCTGCTCAGGGTCAAGCGGATGAAGATGCGCGCAACCGCGAGGCGATCGAGCAGGCCACCGCAGAGCTCGACGAGCGGCTGCAGGGGTTGCAGCGAGAAGTCGAGCGAGCGGAACAGCGAAAGGCTGAGCTTGACAGCCAAAACGCTAAACGATCGGCCGAGCTCGATCAAAAAGGCAAGGGCCTTGCCGCTTCGATCAGCGACCAAGAAAAACGCCTGGCGGAAGGGCGCGCCCAGATGGCGCGGCTGCAAACAGACCTCTCCAAGGCGCAGACGGCGCACGAGGCAGCCATGCTGGAGCTCGCAGCGCGCCGCCAACGCGCGCAGGCCGAACTCGACAAGCTGCAGAGCGCCACGGCCGAGGCAGCGCGCGCCAAGGATGCGCAGCACGAGCGCGCAGAGCTGTCCGTGGCCGAACTCGACCGCAAGGCCGCCGAACTCCGCAAGGAGCTCGAAGCCGCCACCGCACGGCGCAAAGATGCCGAGACCAAGGCGAGCGCAGCGGAGAAGCATTTGGCCGCAGTCGAAGCCAAAGCCGAAGATGCGAAGAGCAAGTCGGAGACCGCTGCCGCCGACTTACGCGACATCGTCGACTCGACGCATTCCGCGCAGGCGACCGTCGCCGACCTCCAGTCGAAGCTGGCCGAACTGCAAGGGCAGATCGAGACAGCCGAGGGGCGCAAGCGCGTCTTGGAAGACTCCATCGGCAAAGTCAAGCCGCTGGCCGCCGCCGCTGAGAAGCGTCGAGCTGAACACGAAGCAGGTGCTTCAGCCGCCGAAAAAACGCGCGACAAGCGCGAGGCCGAGCTCGCAGCCCTCGAGCACAAGAAACACGAGCTCGAGGAGTCGTTCCAAAAGACGAAGTCGCTCATCGCCGCCGCGGAGCGCAAGCGAGCTGAGGCGGACGCTGCCGCCGATCAAGCCGAGGCGCTGCGTTCGAAACGTGAGGCCGATGCAGAAGCGTTGACGGCGCGGATCGCGGCCCTCGAAGCTGCGCTGCGCGACGCCGACCACCTGGCCAAGACAAGCGCAGCGGAAAGCGCTTCTCTCGCCGATCTTTCGCGAAAGGTGAACGAGCAGCGCGCCAACGTGCTCGCTCTCGAGGCCCAGAAGGCGCAGGCCGAGCACGAAATCGCGCAACTCGCAGACGAGCTCGAAGCGACGCGCAAAGCCGTGGAAGAAGCGCATGAGTCGCTCGCCACGCAGGTCCAAGCGCGCGACGAAGCGCCCCACGCGGAGGCGATCGCCGCCATCGTGCCAGTCGAGGCTTGCGTCGAATCGCTGCGCACGATCGAGACGCTCGCGGCGGACGGAGAATTGCCGATCGAAGTGGCGACCACGCTCGCGAGCTTGATCCACGAGGGTCGCGCGCCGCAGGCGCTCACGGACGCGCGCAAGCGCGCGAATCTCGAGTCGCAGCCAGGCCCCTACCTGCTCGTGAGCGGCGACTTGGCGCGGGATCTCGGCGACATCGCAGCAGCGCGAGAGGCGTACAAGACCCTGGCCGCGGCCCAGCCGGCAAGGGCGAGTCTGGCCCAATCCCGCATGGGCGATCTGTTCTTAGCGTTCGCGCAGCGCAGCACCGCCGCGGCGCTCGCGCGCGACGATGCACATTTCGCAGCGGCGGCTGATCCGCACAAAGCGATCGAGACCTATGCGGAGCTTGTGGCCCGCTTCCCCGAAGATCCCACGTTCCGCGAAGAGCTTGGTTCGCTGCACGAACAGCTCGGCAACGTGACGGCCGCGGCGCTCGCCTACCGGCAAGCACTCGTCGACTATCTCGGTTCAGACGACGTGAGCCACGCCGCGGAGCTGGCGCCGAAGCTCGTCGCGATCGAGGCAGGCGACGGCGCCGCGCACGAGCTGGCTGCAAGAGCTTTCGAGCGCGCCGGCAGACACGCCGACGCGAAGGCTGCGCTCGACCAAGCCTTGCGTTGCTATCGCGAACAGAACGCCGCTTCGGAGCTCGAGCGCGTTTGCCGGCGCCTCGCTGACATCGCTGAAGACCCAGTGCCCTATCGCAGGGAGCTTGCGGCGCTTCTGTCCGAAGCGGGCGACAACGCGGGCGCGGCCGAGCAATTGCTCGAGGCAGCTGAGAAACTGATCGACTGGTCCCGGGGCAACGACGCGGCTGAGCTCTTGACGGAGGCCACGGCGCTCGGCGGCCAGGATGAGATTGTCCGCGAGCGTGTCGCGGGCTTGCGCACGAAGGCGAGCGACGTGCAGCGGTCCGTGGACGACGTGGCGCGAGGCGATCTCTTGGTCAGCAAAGGAGACTGGCGGCGCGCGATGGAGGCCTATCGCCGCGCCATCGACGAGAATCCGCACGACGCGGGCGCGTCGTATCAGCTCGCCTGTCTGTTGATGGATCACGAGAACGACCCGGAGACGGCCGAGCGCCTGCTGGAAACCGCCTCGGAGCTGAGACCGCATCACGCGGCGACGCGCTATCGGTTGGCGCTCGTCAAAGCCGCGCGCGACCACGTCGTCGACGCGGTCGAGCTGCTCATCGCGATGGCGCGCTTTGACGAGTCCAACGCGGACTTCATCGAGCAGTTCGCTGAGCGATTGGAGAAGGACGCGGAAAGCGGTGAGACAGCTGCCCGGTACCGGTTGGGCATCGCCTACCGCGAGCTTGGGCGCGTCGATGAAGCGCTCGTCATCTTGCAGTCGATCCAGCGTGAACACGACTACGTCGTGCTGTGCCACAACGCGATCGGATTGTGCTTGCGGCGCCAAGGCCTCGATACTGCAGCTGCCAAGCGGTTCAGCAAGGCGATCGAGACGCCGGGCTATCCCGAAGCGCAGTACCACGAAGCGTTATACAATTTAGGCGAGCTCTACGAGGCCAAGGACACGGCCGAGTCGCTCGCGCTCGCACTCTCTTCCTTTGAAGAGCTGTACGCGAGCGATTGCACGTTCAAGGACGTCGGCGACCGGATCAAGTCTGTGAAGTCGCGCATGGGTGCGGTCGAGCGCCCGAAAGTGAAGCGCCTCCCCACGCGCACAGCCGAGCACGGCTAAGCTCGCTCTAGCGGCATATCTTTAGGCCGCGTGTGTCCTGGCTAAGGGAACGCTCGTGTCCGGCCGATGATTAGAGCGGGGAGCCTCTAGCCGTCCCCGATTTGATTTTTCGCTTCAATAGAGTGGGGCGTCAGAACGCTTGAGCTCATGGATGTCGCCGCGTAACGGCTACGATTCCGTCGAGCGTGGGGCACCGGCCGCGCGCGCGCGCGGACACATGGGCTACCGCCGGCGCTCGAACCCGCTGCAATTCACTCTCACGATGGTGCTGCTGGCTTCGCTGCTGCTGCTCGCGATGGCGGCCATCACGCGTTTCACCGTGGGCGAGCCGATCCTGCCGAAGTGGTTCGCCCAAGCGATGCACCGGCCGCAGCCTTCGCTGCCGCCCGGTATGACGTATGATTTCGAGGTCGTGAACCCAGACACGAAGATCCCGATCGACACGCTCCCCGAGGTGGGCAGCGTCGAGATGCGCCTTGCGGTGACCAATGACTCTGCGCTCCCGATGACCATCCGCTTCAAGACGGCGCTACAGTGCGAGTTCATCGTCCGCAAAGTCATCTATTACGTCGACGGGCTCTTCGCGCTGCCGCTTGAAGTTTGGCGTTCGAGCTACTTCCATAACTACGCTCCGCGTCCGACGTCGCTCTCGCTGCAGCCCGGAGAAACCAAGGTGTACACGGCGACGTTCGATCTTAACGCCCTGAACGCGCGAGAACTGCCTGCGGGGACGTACCGCGTGATCGCGTCGTTCGACCGGTGGCAGACCTCCATCGCGGTGGATAAACCGCTCTAAGACCCTCCCTGTCGTCCCACCGCTGCAAGACCCCGCTCGGCCGAGCAGAACCGATGCAGGCATGAGCGTTGCGCTGACGGGGTTCATGGGAGCTGGGAAGTCGACGACCGGCAGGCGGCTGGCGAAGCTGCTCGGCCTGCGCTTCGTGGACGTGGATGCCGAGATCGAGCTCCGCTTTGGTCCGATCGCGAAGATCTTCGAGCGCGAAGGCGAGGGTGGGTTTCGAGTCATCGAGTCCGCCTTGATCAGCGAGTTGAGCAGCGGCGAACCGTTCGTGGCTGCGCTCGGCGGAGGGGCCGTCCTCGACGCGGCCAACCGGTTGGAGTTACGACGGCACGCCTATGTCGTCCACCTGTCGATCTCACCACGTACGGCGCATCGGCGCGTGGCACACCGGCAGCACCGCCCCCTGCTCGGCGTCAAACCCGATCTGGACACGATCAGCGCACTGCTCACGCAGCGCGCGCCGGCATATGCGGATTGCGATCTTTCGATCAGAGTCGACCGGCGCAGTCCGGCGCAAGCGGCGAGGATCATCGCCAGGTGGTATCGCGACCAGAGCCTTGAGGCTTCGCGCACGTGAGGATCATCGTCGACGGGCTGGGCTACTCGATCGTCGTCACAAGCGACGCCGCGGACGAGGTCGGTCGTCTCGCCGGGGCTGCTTCGCAGATCGCGCTGGTCGCCGATGAAGCCGTCGCGCGTGCCGCCGAGGCGATCGCGGGGGCTTTGCGGGCAGCCGGCAGCGACGTCCGCGGCACCACGCTCGTCAAAGCGGGCGAGCGCTATAAGAAGTGGCGATCCGTGGCTGCGCTCCACGATGCTTGGTTGGGGTTCGGGCTCGAGCGGAACGGCATCGCTGTCGGCGTCGGTGGCGGCACGACGACCGACGTCGTCGGATTCGCCGCCGCCACATACATGCGCGGCATCCGCTGGATTCCCGTGGCCACGACGGTTTTGGGGATGGTCGACGCCGCCATCGGCGGCAAGACGGGCGTCGATCTGCCGCAGGGCAAGAACCTCATCGGCGCGTTCTGGCAACCGGTGGGTGCGATCGCAGACCTTCGGGCCCTCGGCACGCTCCCGCCGGCGCGACGCGCGGACGGCGTGGCCGAGGTAGTCAAAGCAGCGGTCATCGGCGACCCGTCATTGCTCGACGACCTTGAGCGGCTCTCTCCCGGAGATGCTGGTCCTGCCTGGGCGACGGTCATCGCGAAGGCCGCACAGGTGAAGGCCCGCGTCGTGGCGGCCGATCCAGACGACCGCACTGGTCTGCGCGAGTCGCTCAACTTAGGCCATACCTTCGCACATGGTTTCGAGCACGCATCGCGCCAAGCGGTGCGCCATGGCCCAGCCGTGGCGCTCGGTATCCGGGCGGCCGGCATCCTCGCCCGCGATCGGACAGACTGGTCATGGGCAGACCACCGGCGGGTGCTGCGCGCGTTGCGCGCGTTCGGCCTACGCACGAAACTGAACAGCCGGCTGGAGCCGAGCGCAGTGCTCGAAGCCATGATGGTCGACAAGAAGCGTCGCGGCGGACAGGCGCGTTTCGTCTTGCCGGTGCGCTTGGGTGAAGTGCGGACCGGCGTCGAAGTCGCAGACGATGAAGTGCTTCAGGTTCTTCTGGAGCTGCGCCAAACACCGAAGCGCAATAGCTACTAGACGGGCCGCGACGTGAGCGCCCACAAATTCGTCGACGTGGTGCTCGACGTTCCGACTGCCCAGCTCGATCAGGCGTTCACCTACCTTGCGGGTGACGCCGCGGTCGAGATCGGCTCGCAAGTGCGCGTGCCGTTCGGTCCGCGCATCGTCTCGGGCTGGGTGGTCGCCCTGCGCGACGACGCGAATGGGCGTCCCTCGATCAAGGCCGTGCTTGCGGTCGACGCTGATGCGCCGATCTCGTCGGAAGCGCTGCGTCTCGCGCGCTGGATGCAGCGCCGTTATGCTTGCACGTTGCGTGAGGCGCTCAGCGTGGTCAAACATCGGGGACCGCAAGCGCGCGAACGCTACGTCTTCCGTTTGATGCCGTCTCCGGACGCGCACGCAGGAGAACTGCACGCGGCCTTCGGCGAGCGGCCTTTCTCGGCGCTCGCCGCTGCGCGTGCGTTGCGTAAGGCCCGCCTGCCGCTTTCCTTGAGCGAGCTGCGCCGTAAGCTCGCGAGGCTCGTCGCTGAGGACGTGCTCGATCGGATCGAAGCGCGCGCCAAGCAGAAGCGGCGATCGCCGGGCAGATCTGTCGCGATTCTGCTCGACGCGGGCAAAGCCAAAGGCGCTGCTTCACGACGCCTGGCTGGGGTGCTCGGCGATGCAGGTGGCGAGCTCGACCTGGCGCTCGCCCGATCGCGCGCTCGCGCCAGCCTTGCCGCGGTGCGCTCGGCCCGCGCGGCTGGAATGCTCCGGCTGGAAACGGCGAAGACGGCATTTTCCGGTGCGGGTGCGCCAGTGCCGCGGTCGCTCTCTCCCACTGCAGAACAGCGCGGGGCGATCGAACACATCGACACGCTTTTGTCGGCTGGGCCTGCCCGCGTGCTACTCGCGGGCATCACTGGCTCGGGCAAGACCTTCGTCTACTCGCGATTGATCGACCGGGTGCGTTCGCGCGGCGGGAAGGCTATCGTCCTCGTGCCGGAGATCGCTTTGACACCGCAGACAGCGGCTCGCTTCGCAGCCGTGTTTGGTGACAGCGTCGGCGTGCTGCACAGCGGTCTGTCGGATGCGGAGCGCGCGCAGGTCTGGCGCGATGCCGAACAAGGTCAGCTCGATGTCGTGGTCGGCGCGCGCTCGGCGGTCTTCGCCCCGCTGCCAAAGCTGGCGCTCGTCATCGTGGACGAGGAGCACGAGGCCTCGTACAAGCAAGACATCGCCCCGCGCTATCACGCGACCGAAGTGGCGTTCGAACGGATGGCTCGCTCGGGCGGGAGCGTCGTGCTCGGCAGCGCGACGCCGAGCCTGGAATCGTTCTGGGCGGCGCAGACGAACGAGATGACGCTCGTCAAGCTGACGCAGCGGGCGACCGCAGCGCCGTTGCCGCAAGTCGAGCTCGTCGACATGGCGGGCCAGCGCGGCCTGCAGCGCAAACGGACTATCGGTTCCACACTCGCGGCGCGCGTGGAGACCACGCTCGCGGCCGGCCACAAAGTCCTGCTCTTCGTCAATCGCCGCGGGTACGCAGGTCTCGTGCTGTGCCGCTCGTGCGGTTTCGTCCCCCGCTGCAGGCGTTGCGCGGTCTCGCTCGTCATCCACGCAGCGGACCGGTCGATGCGCTGCCACATCTGCGGCGACGCGTTCGCCGTCCCCGCCGCCTGTCCGCGATGCAAGTCCTCGGATCTCCTGCCGTATGGTTTTGGAACCCAGCGGGTCGAAGAAGAGGCTCGCGAGCTCTTCCCGAGCGCGAAGGTCGTGCGGATGGATTCGGACAGCACGGGCGCTCGAGGATCCCACGAGCGGCTGCTCTCCGAGTTCGCGCGCGAGGGCGACATCTTGATCGGTACGCAAATGATCGCAAAGGGTCTCGATTATCCCGCCGTGCGGCTTGTCGGGGTGGTCGCGGCCGATTTGGATCTGCACCGCCCAGATTTTCGCGCGGCGGAGCGCACCTTCGCGCTCCTCACGCAGGTGTCGGGACGGGCGGGAAGGGCGCAGGCCGGGAGCGTGGTCGTCCAGACCTACGCTCCGGAGCACGACGCGATCGCGCTTGCCGCTCGGCACGACTACGAGGCGTTCGCCGCGCGCGAACTCCCTATCCGTCGCGAACTGCGTTACCCGCCGTTCGGGAAACTGGCTTACCTCATCTCGGCCGGGCCCGCGGAGGCAGACGTCAAGCAAAACGCCGAGCGGCTCGCGCGGTCGCTGCGGACGGACGGCTCGATCGAGGTTCTCGGCCCAGCACCCGACGCCATCGCGAAAGCGCGCGGTGAACATCGCGTGCGCGTGGCGCTCAAGGCGGCGAGCGACGAAGAGCTTGCCTCGGCCTGTGCGCTCGCGCAGGAGCATCCGCTCGTGAAGGGCGTGCGGCTGACGGTGATCGTCGATCCTCGGTGAGCGGCGACGCTAGAAGCTGCTGCCGATGCCGATCTGCGTGCTGAAGTCGGACTTGGGTGAGGTCACGGTGGGAAAGCAACAGTGCGTCGTGACGCCCGCGCGCACAAAGAAACCGGATTTTGGTGCGGGAGCGAACTGGAGGCCAGCTTGGGCTGCGAAGAGCGATGAGCTCGAACCGCGCGTTTCGACGTGGGGGTAATAGAAGGCCCACGCGTAGGGGGAAAGGCGGTTGGCCGGATTGGGTAGCAGAGCAACACCCGGGCCAAACGAGTTGAGATTCGCGTTCTGCGTCGAGCGCTGCGCCGACAGCAGCCCGATGCCGAACGCCCACGTCGCGTGCGTCGGTTCGTAGAGCGCGCGAAGCTGGGCGTACGACACAAACGGACGGTCGCCGCCGTCGACCCTGGCCTCCTCGTACTCGAGCGATGCGAGATAGTTCGTACCAAGCCTGCCTAAGATGTCGGCCCAAAAACCGGTTTGGCTAGCGTTGTTCGGAAACGGGGTAGGCGTGTGCGTGCTACCGGGTTGCGGGGCGATCTCGCCACCCGTGGCTGAACCGAAGAGATAACCGCCCGTCACGTACCCGTTTTGACGGTTTGTCCGCGGCACGGGTGTGGGGCTCGAGAAGGGATTGGTCTGCGGCGCGGGCGTGGCACTGGCGCTCGGGCTCGAAACGGGGAAAGGAGACGGAGCGGGGACCGCGCGGACCGGGAGATCGAGGGCGGTCACTGCGAGCACAACGGCAAGGGCAAGAGCGCAGCGTGCCGCGAGGGTTGGCACTCAGCCCTTCTTCGCGGCCTGTTTCGCGAGTCGCGATTTCTTGCGGTTAGCCTTGTTCCGGTGGATGATGCCGCGGGCCGCAGCCTTGTCGTAGGCGGCGGAAGCCGAGCGGGCAAGCTCTGGCGACGCGCCAGACGCACTCGCCTTTTTGAACGCGGTCTTGAGGCGGGTCTTCACCTCGAGGTTGCGGCGGCGCCGCTTCTCAGACGCGCGGACCCATTTTTTTGCTGACTTGATATTGGGCAAAAGAAGTCACCTATACGATGCGAGCGTGCAAATGAAAACCGAGCTGTTCGTAGTTCCTGCGGCTACTCCGCTCCCCCTTTGCGGGACTTGGCCCGCGGGTGCGGAAAGCCGCAGTACGTATGCTGCGCCCTGACGAGACGACGATCGCGCGCGTCATCGCAAGTCCGCCGTTCGCACAGGCGACGGCTGACGCGTTGCGCCGCGCTGCGGGCGATGCGCTGCTCGGCTGCGTGAGCGACAACGACGTCAACGCGACGTTTCTCTCGCTCAAAACGGGGGACGCGGGGCTCGGCGAGCGCCTCAAGCGCGTGGCCGATGCCATCGGGGCGCCGGCTGCGCAAGAACGCAGCTTGCGACTCGAATTGCAACCGCTCGATCCAGCTTCGCTGCGCGAAGATGCGTTGCGCGCGATCGCGGTGGAGCTCCACGGCATTCTGCAGGCGCCGATCTACATCGGTCGCCGCTCCAAACCGGTCTCGGCGTGGGCCTACGACCGACCGATGGGCTGGGGACCTGCGGGGCTGTCCGCACAGAGCGCAGCCGCGGTCTTGCCGTTCGGCGGTTCCCAGTCAGGCGGTGTTGCCATCGAAGTGGGAGCGCGCACGCTCATCGCAAAGGCAAAGGTGGTCGGCGCCACGCTCGAGCCGAGCGCGCTCGCAAACATCGCGGCCGCGACAGGTAGTGGGTCGAGCGGATTTGTCGACGCGGCTGTGTACCCACTCGGCACGCGTAAGGACGGCGCTTCTGTTTTCGTGCTCGAGCTCGGCGATCCAAAGCGCACACCATTGCATCGCGTCCTCGCGACTATCGAGATCGAAGCCCAGCGCTACGGCGCCCGGCTTGGTTTGGGGGCGTTGCTCTCCGACGCGCCTTTGGAAGTCTTTCTCGGCGCACTCGCCACCCACATGGGCCTCGGGGTGACGCCAGCCCAAGTCATCGAGACGCACGTGGCGCAGCACGCGGCCTCGCAGTAGCGCCATGCATCTCCCGCACGTAAGCCTCTCGGTTTCGGATGTGCTCGACATCCTGCTCACCGCGTACATCGTGTATCTCGTGCTCGTCATCATGCGCGGCACGAGGGGCATGCAGATCCTCCAGGGCGTCGCGCTCGTGCTCATCTTGCGCGCGGCCGCGCAGTACTTCCACCTCTGGACGGTCTTCTCACTGCTCAATGCACTGCTGATCGTCTCGGGCGTCGCGATCCCGATCGTGTTTCAGCCCGAGCTACGCCGTGCTCTTGCACAGCTCGGAAGAGCCGGCTTTCACGAAGGGCGCGTGCAGACTGGGGATGCGTTCAGACTGCACGAGCTCTGCACCACGCTTGGAACGGCGGCCACCGTGCTGTCGCGCAGCGCGATCGGAGCGATCGTCGTCATCGAGCGCCAAGCGGCGCTCGACGAGTACGTCGAGACAGGGACCACGGTCGATGCTTTGGCCACACCAGAGGTGCTGCTCGCGCTCTTCACGCCGCGCTCGCCGTTGCACGATGGAGCGGTGATCATCCGCCGCGATCGCGTGCTCGCAGCGGGCTGTTTCTTGCCGCTCTCCGAAGCGCTGTCGCTCGAACGCAGGATCGGCACGCGCCACCGGGCCGCGCTCGGCGTCACCGAGCAGACGGACGCCATCGCGCTCGTCGTGTCGGAAGAGACAGGAGGTATCGCCATCGCCAAGGACGGCCGATTGGAAGAGCAGCCGCAAAGCGCTCAGGCGGTGGCGACGGCGCTCCAAGCATCGCTCACCGCCGTCCGCGGACCACAGAGCCGGCGCCCCACGATCTTCGACTACGCGCGCACCCTCATCCATCGCGTGCACCTGACGAACAATGGACTGGATAAGACGAAACTTCGACCTTAAGGTCATCGCGCTGGTCGCGGCCGTGGTGTTGTGGTTCATCTTCAACCACTTGAGCGCGTCGCAGACCTCGACAAAAACCCTCGAGATACCGCTCGCCGTGCATGGCGTGGCGGGCGGCCTCGTCGCGAACACCGCGACGGCACAAGTGGCGATAGAGATCGCGGGCGCTCGCGCGGCGCTCGAAGATCTCGCGCCGACCGATTTCGTGGCCTACATCGACTGCAGCGGCAAGCGGGCGGGTACTTTCGATCTCCCCGTCAGCGTGGTCGGGCCGCAGGGTCAGCGCCCGGCTTCGGTGACGCCGCCAAGCGCGATCGTCGTGCTCGACGCGTACGCGTACCGCCGCGTGCCGGTCATCGCCGACGCCGGTAGCTCGGCCGCGGTCGGTGAAATCGATCCGAGCACGCTGATCGTCGCGGGCGGGCAAAGCGAGGTGTCGCGCGTGTTCGCCGTGCAAGCCAGCATCGTGGCGGCCAGTGTGACGAAGCCCGTGACGGTCACCGTGAAACCCGTTCCGGTCGATATCCGGCTCGTCGCCGTGGGCGGCGTGACGCTTGCGCCTTCAAGCGTGCGCATCGCGATCGCGCCGCGCAAGGTCAGGACGTAGCGCGTGAACGAGCTGTTCGGCACGGACGGCGTGCGCGGCGTAGCCAACGAGTTTCTGACGCCCGAACTCGCCTTCTCGCTCGGGCGAGCAGGCGCTTCGGTCCTTGCCGCGCACGGCGCGAAGCGGCCGGTGGTCGTGGGTCGCGACACGCGCTGCTCGGGACCGATGCTCGAAGGTGCGTTGTGCGCCGGCATCTGCTCGATCGGCTTGGACGCGCTCACGCTCGGAATCGCGCCCACACCTGCGGTCGCCTGGCTCGTGCGCCATCTCGATGCGGCCGCGGGCGTGATGATCTCGGCGTCGCACAACCCGATCGGCGACAACGGGATAAAGTTCTTCGCAGCGGACGGACGCAAGCTCTCGGACGCCCTCGAAGAGGAGATCGCAGCACGGGTTGCCGACGCTAGCTCACTGCCGAGGCCGACCGGTGCGAAAGTAGGGACGGTCAAGGATCGCCACCGCTCGGTGAAAGAGTACATCGCACATTGCATCTCGCTCGGAGCGGACTTGCGCGGGCATACGGTGGTGGTGGATGCGGCGTTCGGTGCAGCCTACGACGCGGCGCCGAAAGTGTTCGCCCAGCTGGGCGCGCACGTCGTGCGCCTACACTGCACGCCGAACGGGAAGAAGATCAACGTGCGTTGCGGCTCGACCGACCTCAGCGCTCTGCGCGACGTGGTCGCGGCGCATCCGGGCAGCATCGGCGTGGCGTTCGACGGCGACGCCGATCGTGCGCTCTTCATCGACGAGGCCGGATCTGAGGTGACCGGCGACCACGTGCTCGCGTTGCGCGGCATCGACCTTGCGGTCAAAGGCGAGCTGCCGAACCGCACGCTCGTGGCGACCGTGATGAGCAACATCGGGCTCGAGATCGCGCTGCGCGAACGCGATATCGCGCTCGTGCGCACGCCGGTGGGCGACCGCTACGTGCTCGAGGAGATGCAACGTGGCGGGTTCCGCCTTGGCGGCGAACAGTCCGGACACATCATCGACCTTGCGGCGAACGCGACGGGAGACGGGATAGCAACAGCGGTTTCAGTGCTGTCGCTCGCGCTTAGCGCGGGCGGACTCGCCGCGGCAGCGAGTGTGATGCGCGCGCGCCCCCAAGTGCTCGTCAACGTTTCGGTCAAGGACAAAAGCTGTTTGGAACACGCGGGCGTGCAGACTTCGATCGAGCAAGCGCGTGTCGCGCTTGGCGACAACGGCCGGATCCTCGTGCGACCGTCAGGAACCGAGCCCCTGATTCGTGTGATGATCGAAGGTCAAGACGAGAACGAGATCCGCGAACTCGCACGCAGTGTGGCGGATACCATACGCACCTCGAGCGCGTTTCCGGGGAGGATTGCCACGTCCCGGCTCCCAAAATAGGGTCCAGTGGACGTGATGGTCGGCATGGTTACAGCCGGCCGTTGTCCTTATAATTTTGGAGGTATCGCGGCCCGAGCGGCCGCACCATTCGAGACCGGTTGACAAAGCCGGTTCGCAACGCCTAGCCGAATCCTGCGTGCGCGAGCAACGCGACCGCAGGAGCGGGGGAAACCCAGAGGTCTCTGGGGTGAATCTGCAGGTACGCAGAGGCGCTTTCTTTCAGCGCTAACCCGTCAACTAACCCCGTAGGCGAATGAGAGAGGATATGCTGCGAAAAGCGCTCGCCTCGTTTTGTTTGACCTCGTGCCTTTCGATCGCGCTCACGGCGCAGACGCTCGCCAACCCGCAGACCTACACCGTCACCTCTGGTGACACGTTGTCGGCCATCGCCGACCGCTTTCACGTCAGCGTCGAGCAGCTCGTGCGATACAATCATTTGCAGAACGCGGATACCCTGAGTCTTGGCCAGGTCTTGCGCCTCGCGCCGTCACCAGTCAAGCTCGCAGCTCATCGCGCCGGCACGACGCGTTTCCACGGTGCTCGCGTCGCCGCGCGGACACGAAAACACCCCGCAATCGCATTGCGACACCGCGCGCCGCGCGTCGTCGCCTCGGCCGAATCGAGCAGCGCGCACCTGGCAGAGCTCGAAGGCTTGTGGATCGCGACCCACGCCGGTGCCGCGCCTCCAAGCTTCGAGGGCTCATTCGCCAGCGCGCAGCGGCTTGTCGCGCTCGAGCTACAGCTCACGCGCACCGCGCTGCGCTACCTCGGGGTCCCCTACGAGTGGGGCGGCGAGTCGTTTAGCGGCGTGGATTGCTCAGGATTCGTGCAGGCGGTCTTCCGGCACAACGGCATCGATCTGCCTCGGACCGCTGACGCGCAGTTCGAAGTCGGCCAGCGCGTTGCGATGAGCGGGTTAGAGCCTGGCGACCTCGTCTTCTTCCAGACCTATGCCGAGGGAGCGTCGCACGTGGGGATCTATCTCGGCGACGGCCGCTTCGTCCACGCGTCAGCGTCTGATGGCGTTCGCGTCGACTCGCTCTCCGAGGACTACTACTCCAGCCGCTACATCGGGGCGCGCCGCACCATCTAGGCGGAGGCGTACACCGCCACGCCGCTCACGAGAAGACGACCGTCTTGTTGCCATAGACCAAGATCCGATTCTGCACGTGCCAGAGGACGGCGCGGGTGAGCACGGCGCGTTCGGCGTCGCCGCCTTTGCGGATCATGTCGGCCAAGCTATCGCGATGACTGATGCGCACGATGTCTTGCTCAATGATAGGCCCCTCGTCGAGCACGCGGGTCACGTAGTGGCTCGTCGCGCCGATGAGCTTCACGCCGCGCTCGTACGAGCGATGGTAGGGGCGCGCGCCGATGAACGCGGGCAGAAACGAATGGTGGACATTGATCATCCGGTTGGGATAGGCGGCGACGAATGCGTCGGACAGCACCTGCATGTAGCGCGCCAAGACGACGAGATCGATGGCATGACGGGTGAGGAGCTCGCGCTGTGCGGTCTCGGCGGCTTCTTTTGAATCAGGCCCCGCGGGCACGAAGTAGAATGGGATGCCGTAGAACTCGGTGAGCTTGCGCAGATGCTCGTGATTGCCGATCACGAGCGGGATGCGACAAGGCAGCTCCCCGATCTGATGGCGGAAGAGCAGGTCGGCGAGGCAGTGGCCCGATTTCGAGACGAAGATGGCGACGTTCGGGCGGTCGGCGGAGCGCGCTACCTTCCACGTCATGGCGAATTCGCGCGCGATGCCCGCGAAGTCCGCAGCGAAACTATCGAGCGGGCATGCGAAATCCGTCAGATCCCACTCGAGACGTAAGAAGTATTCCTTGATCTCGCGATCTTGGTGCTCATCCGCTTGGACGATGTTGCCGCCGCGTTCATAAAGGAACGTCGTCACCGCAGCGACGACGCCCTTGCGATCTGGGCACTGCAAAAGCAAGATGCCGGTCTCGGCCATCGCGGACGTGTTTGCACAAAAGCGGTCATGCCCTTGCGCGAAGGTCGCGTTGTGCGCCAGTCCGAACGCTCGTTCGCGAGATGAGCGCCGCGACGCTCGGATCGAGTTTCGAGCAAGAGATCCGAGAGCAACCTGCTGTGTGGGAGCGTCTCGCGCGATCCGACATCGCCGCGTCGCTTGCGCGCGCGGTCACGGGCGAAGTGGTCTTGGTCGGCAGCGGGAGTTCGCTCTTCGTCGCCCAGCTCGGCGCGCTGGCATTGCGGCGGAGAAACGTGGATGCGCACGCGCTCGCGGCGACCGAAGCGAGGCTCGACCACGCCGCGTATCAGCGCAAGATCGTGGTCGCGATCTCGCAGAGCGGGCGCTCCACCGATCTGCTGGCCGCGCTCGACATGCTGCACCCAAAACGGATCGTCGCGCTGACGAACACGGCGCGTTCCCCCTTGGGTGATATCGCCGACCTCGTGCTGGACGTCGGAGCCGGTATCGAACGCGCGGTGCCGGCGAGCAAGAGCGTGACTGCATCCGTGGTCGCGGTGCTGTGGGCCGCCTCGATCGTCGGTGGCCACGCCGGGCGGGATCCGCAGGTGTTGAGCGCGACCGCACAGGACGTGGAGCGTTGGCTACAGGACGGGCCGCTCGGCGTTCGCGAGGCGGCTGAGGCCATAGCGCGACGGCAGCATGTCGCCGTGCTGGGGTCCGATTATGGGTTGCCGGTAGCACGGGAGGTCGCCCTCAAGCTGAAAGAGGCAAGCTATCTGCACGCCGAGGGTTTTTCCGCGGGCGAATTCCGCCATGGCAGCGTTTCGATGGTGGATGATTCGTTCACGGTGATCGGCATCGCCGACCGCGACGCGGTGCCGGCGGTGGCGCGGCCGCTCCACGATCTCGAGCGCTCCGGCGCGCTCCGTTACGAGATCGGCACGTCCGATATCGCAGGTGTGCCCAAGCTCGGACCTGCAGTAAAGGAGGCGTACAACACGCTCGGCTGGCTCGTCACGGGTCAGCTGCTGGCGCTCTACGCGGCGCGGGCGCGTGGCATCGATTGCGACGCACCCCGCGGGCTTACGAAGGCGTTGGTCGAGGAATGACGGTTCGCGCAGAAGCGGAAGCGCAGGAGATCCTCGCGCGCGATTCGCGGCTCGTGCGCGGCGTCGGCTTGATGGGCGCCGTCGCCATCAACGCCATCTCGATGATCGGCATCGGTCCGCTCATCACGATCCCGCTCGTCTTGGGCGCGCTCCACGGGCCGTTGTCGCTCATCGGCTGGGTCTTGGGGGCCGTGCTCGCCATGTGTGACGGCCTCGTGTGGTCGGAGCTGGGCTCTCTCCTGCCCGGCTCGGGCGGTACCTACGGATACCTGCGCGAGATCTTCGGGAAAGAGCGCTTCGGGCAACTGCTCGCGTTCCTGTTCGTCTGGCAGACGGTCTTCGTCGCGCCCTTGAATCAGGCGACGGGCTACATCGGCTTCGCGAACTACGCTGGTTTCCTGTTTCCGGGCATCGCGTCATCGCCGTGGGCGCTCAAGGCGCTGGCGATCGCGGTGGGCGTGGCCACGCTGATCGCGCTCTATCGGGGCATCACGTCCGTCTCAAAAGTCGGCATCCTGCTCGCGGCCGCCTCGGTGCTGACGCTCTTGTGCGTCATCGTGTCGTCGTACGTGCACTTCTCGCCCACGCAAGCGCTGACGCTGCCCCCGCACGACTCGTTTTGGCTCGGCCTGCGCGCGGGTCTCGGACAAGCGTTGATCATCGCGATGTATGACTATCTGGGCTACAATCAGTCAAGCTGCATCGGCGGCGAGGTGGTCGACCCGAGCAAGACGATCCCGCGTTCGATCGTCATCTCGATCCTCATCGTGGCCGTCTTGTACATCTCGATGCAGCTAGGCGTGCTCGGAGACATCCGGTGGCAGTCTGTGATCCCGCTTCCCGACGGCTCGCTGCCGCCGCTCGGCCAGCACGTGGCCTCGGCTGTCGTCGAGCGCGCCTTCGGCTCGGCTGCCGCCGTGGGTGTTACCATCCTCATCTTGGTCACCGCCTTCGCATCGGTGTACGGCAACCTGCTGGGCTATTCGAGAGTGCCCTTCGCGGCGGCGGCCGATGGCCTATTCCTCAAGCCGTTCGCGCACGTGCATCCCAAGCTGCGTTTTCCTGACGTCGCTCTTGTGGTCATGGGCGTGCTCTCGCTCGTCGCATGCCTCTTCCCGCTGGACGAGCTGATCAACGCGCTGACCACCGGTATCGTGTTGATCCAGCCAGTCGCGCAGATCGTGGCGCTCGTCGTCATCCGGGCGCGCGGCATCAAGGCGCCGTATCGCGTGTGGCTCTTCCCGCTGCCTGCCCTCGTGGCGCTCGCGGGCTGGATCTACATCTTTTTCAGCGCCGGCACGCTCGCCATCGCGTTCGGCTTCGTCAGCTTGCTTGCCGGGCTCATCGTGTTCTTGTGGCGCGCCGCGCGCATGCGCACGTGGCCCTTCTCAGGGAGCGGTCAGAGCGCGACGCCGTAAGAGGTAAACCCGGTCCCCACTTCGGAATTGACGCACGCGAGCGAGATTTCGTGGTCGCTCGGTCGTGACGTTTGCGTCGCGCGATCGGAGGGTCATCATGGGTGTGGTGAGGCCTATCTGGGCGCTCGCTTTTCGATATGGAGCGGTCGCGCTAATCGGAGGCTGGCTCGCGATCGCAAGCGGCTCGGCGGCCCGCGCCGCGGGTGGCGTCACCGGCAACCTGCGGGGGACGGTGGTCGACTCGCAGACGCAAAACCCCATCGCTGAGGCACGCGTGACTGCCGTTGCCGGCTCCGGCAACTACCACACGTTCACGGATAGCCACGGCTTCTTCGCGCTGCTGCAGCTGCCCACGGATACCTACACCGTCGGGATCTCAAAGGACGGATACGTGCCACAGGTGATCGCGGGTGTGACGGTGTTGGGTGACGAGTCGCAGAGCGTCGGCGTGATCAAACTCCTTTCTTCGCCGCGATCGCTCGGCAAGGTGCATGTGAGCGGGCACTCGGTGGCTTCGGCGTTCCAGCCGACGCAGACGACGGACGAGACCACCTTCGTGGGTGCGCGCATCGACCAAGCGCTCGGCGAGCGCGGTTCGACGAATTATGACCAGCTTGTGATGTCCGCCCCCGGCGTGATCCCCACGGTGAACGGCAGCTTGAACGCCATTTCGATCCGCGGTTCTGCGAGCGTCGAGATCGGCTACCAATTCGACGGCATCGATTTCTCGGGGAACTTTTTCGACGAGAACGGCGATGATTCGTATCTGAACGGCGTCGGTGGCGGTCACGGCGCGATGCAGGTGGTAAGCGGCGCGGGGGACGCCACCCAGGGCGGCATCGGTGCGGGGGTCGTCAACATCGTGCCCGGTCGAGGCTCCTATCCAGGTGATGGATTTGCAAGCTTCGACGTCGGCGGCCCATGGTACGATCACTCCTTCGCGTTCCAATATGGAACGGCGACCAAGGACAATCGCTTCTCCGATTTCTTCTCTTCGCGTTCCGATCGCGTCGCGCCGCAGATCGCTCCCTTCGGGCGAGATGCTTCAGACGCCGGTCAGTACTTGGGCACGTCGTTCACGTACGACGACGACGTGTTGAACAACGCTTTCTACAAATTCGGCAAGAACAACGATCAGGAGTTCCAGGTGCTGGCCCGATTCATGGACCATCGCTCCTGGGCGGAATACGGCGGATTAGGCAACGTGAACTACTATCCGTACGATCCGTTCTCATATCAGCAGTTCCAGACGGACCCGAACGGCGCCGCGATGTGGCCCGAGTGCCCGCCCACGCCATCACCCTGTGGTTATCCCAACAATGGCACGATCGACCCTGGCCTTGCCTGGTATCAGAGCATCATCCCGTACTACGCGGGCGTGCCGCAGACGTATTCGAAAGTCGCGCAACCCGAAGAGTACATCTACGGGCCCGAGGACGTCTTGAAGCTCGGTTATACTTGGAACCTCAACCCGACGACCTCGTGGAACACGTTTTTCTATAATTGGGGCGGCTCGTACCCGAACAACATCACGGGCGCGGCGCAGACCCTCACCACCGGTTCGTTCTTTCCGGGCTACAACGTCGTGGGCGGCAGACGCGTCGGATTCCAAAGCCAAGTCACAAAACAGGCTGGGGAGAAGCACACGCTGACGTTCGTCGGCAAGTTCGAGAATGGGTTCCCGTATTGGAACCAGATGCTCTACGGCAACACGTGGGTCGGCCTCTACACGGGCCGGCTGCAAGACGAATCGAACGAAGCCACGGCGGGTTTTCCGACGGGAGCGCTGCCGAACGGACCGCGCATCGAGGACTGGTACCTGCCTGAGATGCCCGGCCTGCCGGTGAGCGCGGCGAACCCCTGCATCGGGCCGACGATCTTCAATAACTTCACGCAGGGAGCGGATGCCGGACCCGGCAGCTGCTATCTCTACTCCTACATGCTGGCGCACGGTTTGTGGCATGGCCATCTGCCGATCGTCCCCAGCACCGGCTTCACCTACGGTTCGACCGACTTCCAGCAGTACGGCATCGGTGTTCGGGATCAGTGGGCCGCGAGCTCCAAGCTACTCGTCGACTGGGGCGTGCGGCTTGACGGCCAGAACCTGCGCTGGGGAGCGAATCAGTTCTCGAAGGATCTGAGCAACCCGTCGGACGTGGGCCTCGGCTACGCCACGCTCGGCAACGACTACTTGCGCCCACAGATCATCGAGCCGCGCATCGCCGCAGACTACATCTTAGACTCGAACAACAGCCTGCGCGCTAGCTACGGCCGTTCGATCAGTTTCTTCTTCGCGCAGACCGCGGGCACGCCGACGGGCGCTGCGGACATACCGCAGATCCTCTTCGACATTCCGGCGAAGGACAACCCGGACTACAGCTCGCTCGGCCCTGCCTGCGGCAGCGGCTGGCACGGACCCGGCACGAACGGGAACGGCAAGTATTACCAAAACCCATGGAACTACTTCTCGGGCTCGGGCACGCTCGGCGTCCCTGGTTGGTTCTTCTATTGCCCGAACTATGCGGAGTCGCTCTACTGGCTTTTCGACCAGGCCTTTGCGGCGCCCGACGTCGGCGGCAGCGGGCCTGCGACCTACAACAACTGGGATGTCGCGTGGTCGCACCAATTCCATAACGGCTGGGGCAGCAAGATGACGGGCTACTGGCGCCGGGGCTACAACACGTATCAGGTCACGCTGCTCAACGCAGGACCGCCCGATCCCGTGACGGGCCAGCAGAACGCTGGGTCGTTCGCGGTTCGCGAGACCGGCGTGCAGAAGGCATTCGGCATCGAGTCCATGATCACGTCGCCGACACCCCAGAACGGGTGGAGCGGCTTCTTGACGATGAATTACATCAACGAACTGACCAACACGCCGCCCGTGGCGGGCTCGGATAGCCTGCCGGTCGTGTCGCAGTACCTCTACGAGACCGGCACGCTCTTCCATCAGTACTACCTGCCGCCGTTCTCTGCGGAGTCAGGCATCCAGTACAAGCATGGTGGGTGGCAGTTCAACCCGATCTTCTCATTCGACTCCGGCGTGCCGTTCGGCGTCGGCCAGACGGCCATTGGCTTTGTGAACGACGTACTGTCGCAGATCCCGACTGGCAACCTCGGCGTGGCCACCCCGTATGCAGGACCCGGCTTGCCGAATCAATCCTACAACGCGACGTGCTACGTCGACCCGGCCTTCCCGGGCAGCTATTACGACCCGAGAGATTTCGCATGCCGCGGATACGATGAGCCCGCGCTCGCGGGCCAGGCGTTCACCAAAGCTCGGCTGTACACGGACCTCAACATGCAATACACGCTGCGCGGCGTCACGCTCGGCGCGTACGTGAGCAACCTGTTCGACAACTATCGTGCCGAACCGACGATCAACAACGACTGGCAGCCGCTCGCAACCGGGTACGGCGGCGTGCAGACGGGCGAGTATGCGAGCGGCTACCCGTTGACCCCGAACGGTTCGACGAATGCGTTTTACTACCAAGGCGCCCGGGATGAGAGCCAATACGACCAGTACTGGCTGCCGTACCAGGAGCTCTACGAGCCGGGCAGGACGTGGCGCGTCTACATGCAGTTCGCGCTATAGACTGAAGGAACGATGATCAAGCGATTCATGCCGCTGTGCGCGCTGCTCGCGGCGGTGCTTGCGGCCTGCACGACCGGCCAGACCGGTGGACCGACGCTCACCATGGGCTGCCAGCCGACGAGCCCGAGTTGCAGCAGGCTGCAGGTGGCGGTGGGAACGGCCAACATCTACGGGATGTCGACGGGACTGAACGTCGTCTCGACGATGCGTCAGCCGAATGGCGAGTCGGCGCTCGGCGTGGATACGCCGATCCTCACCGGTCCGTTCACCCAGACGAATGCAGCGGAGCCGGCTGCCGGAACGAATCTTCCCGATCCATACACGACGGCGTTCTTCTTCGCAGGCTCGCCGTCGCTTGGCGCGGGTCCGAGCCTTCCCGAAACCTTGCAAGCGACGCCCACGATCTTTGGGACTTCGCAGCTGGTCCATCCTGGCACGCCGTTTTGCGATTCGAAGACGCCCCCGCCTGCGGGCTTCACGCAATGTCCGGCCGGCATTCCGCCCAACACGTCGACGTTCGGCCAGAGCGGTGGCGTGTTCGCGATGGGCCTCGCACCCTACAACATCGTCGCCAATACGGCGCAATCGTACAGCTACCAGCCGTACCCGCAACCGATGTACGACTCGGGTGCCACGCACCCGCTGTTCGTGCCATGGGGCGGGCCGCCGGCGTTTGACCCCGACGGCAATGGGATGGGGACGCGCGACGGCTTGATCATCCTGGGGAATGACTCGTTCACCGGCTATTGCGTACCCAACGGCTGCCCGTATTTTCTCGGCGTCGGCGAAGGCGTGACGTTTTTCGAGGGCGTGACACCTGGAACGGGGACCTATATGCTCGCGGTGCAGGTCGGCGTCATCGGCAACAACGGCACGAAGACGATCAGCACGATCAGTTCCTCTGCACAGCTCAGCTCGCTGACCATCCTGCCGACGCTCTCGGCGCCTCTCGTCACGCCGGATGCTGACGGCGACGGCGGCGCCTCATTCAACGCGACGGTTCCGGCGGGCGTCACGGAAGCGCTCGTGCAGATCGTGGACTACGGGCCCGGTGGTGGGCCGCTCAATGGCGGCGGAACAGCGGCGAACTGCCAAGGGCCGAAGGGCACCTCGTTCGCGCCCGTCTATTACACGATCGTCGTCAAGACGTCGGGCGCGTACGCCTTGGGCGATGCGAACGGTCCGAACAACCTTGCCAAGGGCCCCGGCAGCCTGACGCCGACGCCGTCGATCTGCACGGCGGCGCAGAACGACGCGGTCGTGGGCGTGGACGCGGGTGACAACTTCACGGTCCAGATGATCGGCTTCGATTATCCGGACTACGAAGCTGCACTGTCACTGACGAAGTCATCGGTGCCCCAAGCACCAGTGATCACGGGAACGGGCGGCCAGTCCGACATCACGATCTCGCTCGGAGCAGAAGAAGACTATCCAGGCTACAGCGCCACCCCGCTCACGGACGTGCGCCGCCCGCTGACGCGCGGCGTCTCAACTCGGCGCAGTGCGCCGGCCCCAGCACCCGACGCTTATCGCAAGCTCGGCCTACCCTCCCAAGCCCGCGTAGGGGGCGATTGAAAATCGCCCCTCGCTAGATCCGAACGACCGTGATCGACATGGGCGCCACGGCAAAGTCCTTCGTGGCGTCGATTTTTGCGGACAAGGGGCGTGAGTTGGGGTCAGGCAGCTCCGTAGCTGAGTCGCCACTCCAGTTGTACTGAGCCTCGCCGAAAGTCACGAGAGCGGCCGTGGTCGCGAAGAGCGCCGCTGGCGAGAATTGGAGATGGATTTCGTGCGCCTCGGCGTCCTTGTTGACGATCATGATCGACCACAGCCCATCGGGTCTTTTCGCGGCGTAGGCGGTCACGGATGGATTCGCTGCCGATGGCGTGGTCGTCACATTGAAGAGTCGCTGGGGTAGGTCGCCCGGCTCGAGCCATTGCTGCGCGATCATCTGCGCCGCGTAGTACTGCGACGCTTTGGCGAGGATGCGGAAGTTCTGATCGACGATGAACATGTCGTAGCCGCCCCACTTGTCACACTGGCGGCTATGGCCCAGCGGCTCGGCCTCGTATTGATAGTAGTTGATGCCGGACACCCCGTCCGACAGGGCCGTGCCGATCCAGTCCGCCATCCACAGCGCTCCCGCCATTTGCTTCGGCACCGGACCGCCGTTGTTCGCGAAGTTCGATTCGGTGATGAACATCGGCACGTCGCTTGGGAGGCCATCGTCGCGCCATGCGCTGATCACCTGACGTACCAGCGCAGGTTCGCGTAAGAGGTCCATGCGCAGGGTGACGCCTTGATCGCAACCGCGGAACGGATAGTGTTCGAACGACATGAAGGCGAGATCGCTCAAATGATGGTGCGAGCGCAGATAGTTGAGGAATCTCCGGAACCATGAATCGTCGCCCGAGGCATCCGGCCAGACCTTGATGTCGGAGTTGACGCCTTGGAAGACCGGTCCACCAAGTTTTGCGGATGGATCGACCGCGTGGATGGCATTTGCGAACTCCACATAGAGCGCGGCATAGTCCTCCGGGAGCGCGTACTGGCCGTCGATCTCCTCACCCATCTCGATGTATTGCAGCGGGTAACCGCGCGCTTTGAGATAGCGGACCTCTGCCGCCGCGTTGGCAGGCGTGCTGTAGAAGAGCGGCACAGGATACATCATGGGCAGGCCGCGCGTGATGGCATTTCGGCTGACGAAGTCGAGCCCGGGCTGATCTTGTCCAGACAAGATGCGGTCCTGGCTCGTGTGCCAGGGGTCGTTGGACGAGGCGAAGATCACCGTCTGGTGGTTCTTGCAGCGGCGGTCACCGTCAGGAACTCCGCCGCAGGTGGAGTGCCGGATGATATCGTGGAGGTTTCCAGCGCTGTCCATCTGTCCAAGATAGACCTCGTTGATGGCGTAGCCCAGGCAATTGCGACGGTCCGCCGAGCCGTGCGTGTCGCACGTGTTTGAGGATCCGGTCATCCACACGCGGACGAAACGAACAGAGATGGGTGTCGCGGCGAGCCGAAGGCGTACATTACCTCCCGAACCGTTTGTGATCGCACCGGCTGGGAAGTCTTGCCACACGCCGGCGGTGGCGCCAGGCACGCGCTCGGGCGTCGATGAGGAGAAGATGGCATCGCCTGAACCGGTCCAGTATTGCACCTCGTAGCGCCGGGCATAGGGGTCCATCCAGTCGATGCCGATCGCGTCGACGGGCTTGGGATAGATGAGGTCGATGACGATCCACTGTGGATGCTCTGAGTCCGGATCGCCCGTGTACGGTTGCGCGAGGTATGGATCGCTCTTCCAATAGGTGTTCGGATCGCCGTCATCGATGCGCGAGTAGCCATTGTCGTCGCCTTGATCCTCGGTCGAGCCACGATGCGGCAGCGTGTAGCCGAACGAGTCGACGATCTCCGGGGTCGAAAGCGATGAGCTGCTCGTCCAGTAGCCCTGCCCGTGCGCCGCGTCGCTGAAGCTGCCGGTGGGGTTCCAGTGCCAGTCTTGGATGGAAAGCTCGGTGTACAGGCGGTAGCTGACGACACCGAGCCCCGCAGCAAGCATCTGATCGGTGCGCGCTTTCGAATAGAGGAAGGGCACCTTGCCGGCGTTATCTGAGTCGATGCCGACTCCAACTGCCCGCAAAGGTCGGATGGTATTTACGGGATGTTTCACATCCACAGACAGCGTGATGATTGAGCTCGCCGCGACTATGGCGAAGCATGTGACCACGTTCATTTCGGACCCCCGAAACTAACCACAGGTCTTGACCTTCGGTGTGAGCTTGCCCTGAAGCACGCTGATCGACCATGGGGCTACGGTGAAAACGGGCGGCTGGCCGGAACCCTTGCATGGAATCCACCACCACGCATTGATGGAAGCGGACGTGGGCGGGTCGTCTGGTTCTGGCTTCGACGCCGCGCCTCGGCTCGACCAAACGTACTGTGTCGGTCCAAAGGTTGTCTGCTTCACAATTGAGTCGAACGTGTCCCATCCGCCATTATTGTGCCAGGGGACCTGGATCGAGAACGTGTGCGGGAGTTTGTCTTTATTGATCAAGAGGACTGACCACACATCGTCACTCGTCTTTGCGGCGTACGCCGTAACGAGGGGAAAACCGCCTTGTGCCACGCTGGTGAGGGCTGGGTACAAGGAGAAAGTTTCGCTGTTCGGAGCGAGCCAGTACTTGGTGAGCATTTGAACGCCGTAGAACTGTGCACCCAGCGCGCGGATGTGCGCATGCTGGTCCGCAACGAACATCGTCAAGTTACCCCAGTCGCTCGGACAGCCGGTGTTTTGCGACAACGGTACGGGCTCATCTTGATAGTACACAGCGCCGCGGACGCCATTCGCGAGCGCACTCGCCACATAGTCGGCTTGCCACAGCGCTCCTTCGATCTGCATGGGCACTTGCGTGAAGTTCACAGCCGAAAAGCCCGCTTCGCTGATGTACATAGGCACGGACGCAGGCAAGCCGTCGGAGTGCCATTGATTCACGATCCCCTTCATGATCGAAGGCTCTTGCAGCAGGTCCTGCTGGAGCAGCGCACCCCGGTCGCAGCCCCCGAACGGATAGTGTTCGAACGACATGAAGGCGAGCTGCTGCATCTGGCCGTGGGAACGTAGGTATGTAAGAAACCTGTTGAGCCATGAGATATTGCCGTGGGCATCAGGCCAGGTCTGCAGTTCGGTATTCACACCCGAGAAGACCGGTCCGCCGAGCTTGAGATCCGGATAGACCTTGTGGATAGCCGTGGCCCACTGCACGAATAACGCTGCATCATCTTCAGGCTCCGTATACTGTCCGTCCGGTTCTTCTCCAAGCTCGACAAAGGCGATCGGGTAGCCACGCGTACGCATATAGCGGATCTCGTTCACCGCATTCTCCGGCGTGCTGTAGAGCATCGCCACAGGATACATGGCGCCCATCCCGCGGGTCAAGCCGCTTCGCGCGATCAGGTCGAGTCCGGGTTGCTCCTGATCGCGCACTCGATTCGCGGATGTGTGCCATGGATCGACCGATGATACGTAGGTCGCCGTCTGGCGCCAGCCGCAGGCATAGCGCTGCGGATTTGCGCCTCCGCACGCGGCGTGACGCACGTAATCTGTGAATCTACCCACAGTGTCTAGCGAGCCGACGTAGATTTCGCCGATCGCATAGCCAACGCAGTCTCGCGGGTCTTGCGAACCGTGTGAATCACAGGTGTTCGACGATTGGCTCATCGAGATGCGAATGTAGCGTTCGCGGATGGGTTCGCGCGCCACGCGGAGCATCGTATCTCCACCGCGGCCATTCGCTACTTGGCCCTGCGGAAATGCCTGCCAGTCACCCGTGCCGGGATCATTGATAGGATCGTCCCCGGTCCAATACTCGACGCGATATCGAACCGCGTACGGGTCTACCCATCGGATGCGCACGGCGTCTACTGGATGCGGGTTGCCCAGGTCGACCAAGACCCACTGGGGATGTTCGTCATCGGGGTCGCCGGTGAAGGCTTGTGTGAGATAGGGATCGCTTTTCCAATACGTCGTCGGATCGCCGTCGTCGAGGCGCGAGTAGTCTGCGTTATTGCCTTGATCGGTCGTGAAACCGCGATGCGGCAAGCGGTATCCGAACGAGTCAGTGATCGGTTTCCCCGTCGCGTCTGCGCTCGACGTCCAATACCCTGACGTCCCCGCGCTGAACGTGCCGCTAGGGTTCCAATGCCAGTCCTGGACGGAGAGTTCCGTGAAGAGTCGATAACTCAGCCAGCCGAGCCCGGCTTGCAGGATCTGGTCGACGTTGTGCTTCGAGTAGAGCGACGGAATGCTGCCAGCCGGTTCTTTGTCAACCGTCGAACCAATAGCTAAGAGCGGATGGATGATCTGGATCGGGGTGTTCGCATCGATGCGGACGATCTCGGGACTAGGAGCCGCTGTGGGTGCAGGCTCCGGCGTGGGTTGCGCGAGCGCGATTGACGCAGCGGATAGTAACGCGAAAGAGCAGGCGAACATGAACGCTCGCATCGGTCGCAACGTTCCGGTTCAAGCCGGGAAGCCCTCCGAGCGGATCAATCACCAGACCCATGCGTGGGAGGCGTGCGTTTCTCGTCGAACCAGCGGTTTATGCGCTCTCCGCGTTGGTTAGGTGCATTTATCGCGATCGGTGCTGGCGCGGGTATAGCGATCGGCGTCGGCACGCATCATCTCGCCCTAGGTCTCATTTTTGGGGTCGTGTTCGGCATCGCCCTTGGCGCAATAGCCGATAGAAAAAATCGATAAAGTCCAAAGGCTAGGAGCTCACAGCTGGCCCAGACACGCTGGAAGCTCTTTACTTGGGCGGCAGTGTCTTCGCGAACGTTCAACTGCTTACGCGAGACCGGAAAGATTTGGGTTCAGCGGGCTCAGCGGGAGTAGCACCAGGCTTGATAATTGTGAAGCTTACTAGCACGTTGTTGAACTCCGTCCTTCTGATATGCGCGCTATCGATTTTTGGCTGCCAGCGTGCATCAGTACCCCTTCAGTCGCAGGCGACTCCAACTCCAGCACCAACTCAGCGCTGTTGGATTTACGACAAAATTTACCCGGCAACAGCTCACGCTTATCGGACTCAACACGTCAGCATGAGCGAGCAGAACTACGTCAAGAAGTTGGTAAGAAGCGTGCCGCCTGAACAGAGGAGTCTTCTTCGATGGATTCGTGACCCGGACGACAATTCAATTTATGTCTTTGTTAAATGGCCGCAACGCCCCGGCTATCCTGACTGGAACGCAGTAAATACAAACATCATTATTGACACTAATGACTGCTCGCTTCATGCATTTCCACGAGGAATTTAAACTGGTCCAACTACTCAAGCAAATACGCTCCTAAACGACCAAAAAAACAAAGGAAGATCAGAGCCCAGATTTTCTTGACCTCTCGATTGGCCACTCAGTAAACGCAAACCAAAACAACAAGATGATATTCAGGAGTGGTACAAATAGGAGCAGACTAAGCGCACCGCTGTAGCCTGCTTTAGAGAATATCTTCCAGTAGGGCACAATCGCTATCAATACCACCAGCACAAATATGACAAATTCGGGGCCGGTTACGAATGCAAACGTCATAATGAGCCCTCCCACCGCTTGTTTCGCACGCCCTTGCTCATGCTCATTTTGTACCAACAAATAGAAGGCCAGGAACCAGGCACAACTAACCAAATCCTTGCAGCATAGCCTGATGGGGCGTCGCCAAGTTGGTAAGGCACCAGACTTTGGATCTGGCATGCGTAGGTTCGAGTCCTACCGCCCCAGAGTGTACGGCACATCCGAAACAAAGGCCGGCTACGTAGTACTCTTTGGCTGCGAAGGAGGAAAGGTGAGCGCCGGAGCCCGCACGGATGAGGAGGTCCTCGACGCGCTCGCGCAGCGTGACCTCGCCGCGCTCGAAGACCTCTACGACCGCTATAGCAAGGTGGCGTACTCGCTTGCGTACCGGATCGTGGGTGATCGCGGCGCCGCGGAAGACGTCGTTCAAGATGCGTTCCTCTCCGTCTGGCGTCAGGCAGCAAGCTATAAACGCGAGCGCGGTGCGCCACGTACATGGCTCCTCTCGATTGTGCATCATCGCTCCATCGACCGCTTGCGCAGCAGTGCCTCAGCTGGCCCGACCATACCGTACGACGATCTACCTGTCAATCGCGAAGACGTCACGAGGCCGAGCATCTGGCAACACGCGTGGAACAACGTTCGGGGCGACATCGTGCGGCGGGCGTTGGAACGACTGCCAAGCGAGCAGAAGAAGAGCATCGAGCTCGCGTACTTCTCCGGCTACACGCAATCGGAGATCGCGGAGTTGATGGGTGTTCCGCTCGGCACGGTGAAGGGACGGATGCGGATAGGTCTGCAAAAACTGCGCGCGATGCTCGTCTCGCAAGAGATCGGAGCGAATTCATGAGCGACGAGCAACACATCGGCGAAAGCGCGGGCGCGTACGTTCTCGGCGTTCTCGGGCCGGAAGAGGCCCACGAGATCGAAGCGCATGCCGCCTCGTGCGAACAGTGCCGCAACGAGATCGCTGACCTCAAGGACGTGGTCGCGGTGCTGCCGCTCGCCGCGACATCTATGGAGCCGTCACCGGACCTGCGCGCCCGCATCCTCGCCGCGAGCAAGGGCGAGGATCAAGCAGAAGCGATTTTGCGCCGCGCGGTGGTGTCGCGAGGGCGCGAGGCGCGCAAGCCGGGGTTGTGGCAACAGCCGCTCCCCGTCTGGGCCGGCATCGCTGGCTGGGTTGGTGTGGCTACGGCGTGCGTGGTGATCGGCGTCTTCATCGGCGTGGAGAGCGAGCGAGCGCGGATGACGGCCGACCTCGCGCAGCTTCCGCAGCCGCAGCACTTCGCCGCGGCGAATTCCTATCGCGTGTATCACGTGAGCACGGAAGATCTCTCCAAGGCGGTTGCCATCATCGACCAGTCTCAGGTGTGGGATTTCAGCGTGGCAAAAGCCGGCGAGCGCATGCCCTGCAAGGTGATCCAGCCGCCGCATCTCTCCCACGCGATGATCGTCACCGACATGCCGCCGCCCGCGAAGAAAGGGATGGTCTATCAGGTATGGCTCGTGCGAGAGGGAAAGGTGCACCGCGGTGGCGTCGTCATGCCAGGGCGCGGCGTACAGACGATCATACCTATGCGGGTGCGCGCGGGCGACGTGATAGCCTTTTCGATGGAGCCGGTGGGTGGCAGCGCCGTCCCTTCCGGGCCGTTCCTTATGCAAGAGACGCTCTAACGAACCCTATTTGTGGGTCCAGTCGCGCTCCCGGATGTGGGCCGGAACGCGTTGAAGCCGTCCGCCTGCCTCGCACTGCTCTGCCAGCCACTGCAACCACTCGCAGTACATGGGGTAGCTCTTCTCGGCACGAATCGCAATGGTGAGGCCCTTAAGCCGATCCCATAGCGCGACGACCCCAGCGCCGACCAGATCATCCATCACTTCGAATGATATGGTCCCGCGATAGACGAGCACGCCAAGAGTTTCGAAGCGAAACGCGAGCACCGTCGCCGCCTCC
>DASPVP010000080.1:0-18094 GCA_035622315.1 Candidatus Acidiferrales bacterium
TTGCCCAGGTCGTCGAAAGGGAAACTCGCCTTTTCGTAGGCGATGTGCCGTTCCGTCAATTCGCGCTCGGTCAAACCGGCGACTGCGACCTGGGGATCCGTGAAAACGGCACGCGCTGCGATGAGATCGTAGTTGATCGGCTTTGGCGAGCGTGTGAACGCGTTGCGCGCCGCGAGCTGCCCTCCGTAGACCGCCACGTGCACGAGCTCGTAGGCACCCGTCACATCGCCCGCGGCGAAGATATGCGGGTTGCTCGTGCGCAGATATCGATCGGTCTTAACGCCGCCTCGATCGTAAGCGATGCCCGCGGCGTCGAGTCCGAAGCCGTCGACGTTCGGCTTGCGGCCAAGCGCCGCGAACACTTCATCCGCCTCGACTGCTTCTTCCACCCCGTTCGACTCGAAGCGCACGCGCTTGCGCTCGCCCGCGCGCTCGACTTGGACCAGTCGCGTGCCGGTGCGCACGACGATCCCTTCGCCTTCGAACGCCGAGCGCAGCGCCGCGCCCACGTCCGGATCTTCGCACGACAACAACGTTTCGCTGCGCTGCACGACCGTGACATGCGCGCCGACGCGGGCCAGGTATTGCGCGAGCTCGACGGCTGTCGCGCCACCCCCAAGTACGATGACGCTCGCCGGCAGACGCGTCAGGTTCAGCACGTCATCGCTTGTCAGAAACCCCGTCTCGTGCAGCCCGGGGATCGGCGGAACGTCGATGATCGATCCGGTCGCCACCACGAAACGTCGCGCGCGGATGCGGTCCTGACCGACCACGAGCGACGAGCGGCTGACGAACCGGGGTGCGCCCAAGAACAAAGGGAACTTCTTGATCCCGTTGACCCGGTCGTCCGCGAAATCCGCGATGATGCGATCCTTGCGCCGCACGATCTCGCCGACGTCCACCCGCACATCTCCAGGGTGCACGCCGAGCGCCGGCGCTATGCGCGTGAGGTGCGCGATCTCCGCCGATCGGAGGAGCGTTTTGCTCGGCATGCAGCCGCGCAGGATGCACAGCCCGGCGAGCGGAGCCGTGCCGTCGACGAGCGCGACGGATTTACCCATGCTGCGCGCCGTGGTCGCAGCGGCGTAGCCCGCGCTCCCCGCGCCCAACACGCACAGATCGAAATCATGTGAGCTTCTCATGGACGGCAGTATTGCCCGTCTCGGTAATTGGCGCCTTGCACAGCGCTTCGGCAGGCCGCTCGTCCGCCGAAGCTGTACAGGCCACACGTCATGGCAACATCACGATTGCTCGCGCGCGCCCGCTTCGACGGCGTCGTGCTGCACGGCTCGCTCGAAGGGGATGATTTCGTCGCGGAAGGCACCCGCGTGCCGCTCGCATCCGTCCGCCTCCTCGCGCCATGCGTCCCCTCGAAGATCATCGGTGTCGGGCGCAACTATGCAGAGCATGCGGCGGAGATGGGCAATGCCCCGCCCAAAGAGCCGCTGCTCTTCTTCAAGCCGCCGTCTGCCCTGAACGACCCCGAGGGCGACATCTTCTATCCGCCGCAAAGCCGGCGCGTGGATTTCGAAGGAGAACTCGCGTGCGTCATCGCGACGCGCTGCCGTGATGTTCCCGCAGCGCGGGCGCGCGAGGTGATCCTGGGTTACACGATCTGCAACGACGTCACGGCGCGCGACCTCCAGCAGACCGACGGCCAATGGGCGCGCGCCAAGGGGTTTGACGGATTCGCTCCCCTTGGGCCATGCGTCGCGACCGGCCTCGATCCGTCCACGTTGCGGTTGCGCACCTACGTGAATGGCGCGCTCCGCCAGGACGCATTGACCTCCTCGATGATCTTCAAGGTTGAGCAGCTCGTCGAATACATCTCTGCCGCGTTCACCTTGGAACCAGGCGACGTGATCACAACGGGCACGCCGTCCGGCATCGCACCGATGCAGCCGGGTGATGTCGTCAGTGTGGAGATCGAGGGGATCGGAACGCTGCGCAACCGCCTCGTGAGCGCTACTCCGAGAGAAACGCGTCCTCGGTGACGGCGATGTGGAAAGGCGAGCCGGCGGCGATGGTCACGTTGTCGCCCTTGCGCAAAAAGTCGATGATGAAGAACCCCGGCACCATCATGTTGGCGATGTCCTCGAGCGCCGGACCCGTGCCGTTCTTCTGGTTCGCGTCCGCCACCAGACTATCGTGCGTGATGCCGACCGTCACCTGCGTGCTGTCGGGGAGAACGAGCGGGTCGAACTCGATGTGTAGCATGCCGTCCTCGCGGCCGCCATGCGCGGGCTTGCACTCGACGACTTTGCCGGTACCGGTCGTGCCCGCGGGAATCGCCACGCGGTCGCCCGCTTTCACGTCGTCAAGCACTTTGAAATTGAACGTCTGACCCTTGCTGCAGTGCGCGGACGTCACGGTCTGCAGCATCGTGACGCGGATGAGCGTGCCCGTGGGGATGAGCGTGTTGCGCGTCTCGTCGTCGATGGGCGTGGTCGCGTGTTCGATCGCGGCCGCGCGGCCCGCAAGGCAGGCGGCGCAGATCACCGCGAGAGCGAGCAAGGTTGGGATCCGGCGCAATATGGTCATACAAACTCCGTTTTGCGAGAGCGCCCGCTCGCCTTTTTAGCTCTCTTCGCCGGGTGGACCTGCGACGGCCCTGTCCGGCGCCACCGCCGCGCCGGCTGCGACCGCCTCCCCGTCGAGGATCGAGCGCGCCCAGGACTCGGCCTCCTCTGAAGCGGGCTTGCGATCGGGAAGCGTCGCGTAATACAAGCCTTCCTTGCGCCGCTCGTACCAGCCGGCGAAGATGGAGAGTTGATCGATCTCGTGCTGCTTGACGAAGCACTTCGACGCTTCGCCGGGAGCGAAGTGCGCGGCGATGACGCGCGTCAGCTCGGCCAGCGCGCGGCCGCGATCGGGCAGCCGCCGCGGGAGAGTCGTCTTCGCGACAAGCCTGCCGCGGCAGAACACGAAGCACGCCTCGTCTGCGGGAAGGGTTGATGGCGCCAAGACGACAGCGTTGAGCGTCGCGGCTGCTTCGAGCATGGCGTGGCGGTCGCGCAGGCGGCGCAAGCGAGCGAGTCGTTGCTCCTCTCGCAAGGCTAAGTCGCTTCGTCCGCGCACGGCGGATTCGTCGCGCCGGCGCGCGACTGAGAGCAGCACCTCGTCGGCACGGTCCTCGATGAAGGCGACCGCTTCCGCGATCAGCGCCTCGCGAGCTCCGGGCGGCAAGCTGGTAGCTTCCGGCGCATCCAAGGCGTCAAGCCCCAGGGCGTCTTGCAGCGCGGCGACCGCAGAACGCGCCGATGCCATGCTTCGATAGGGTCCATAATAGCGCGCTCCATCTGCGATCAAGCGCGTCGTCGTCAGCAATCTCCCGCGCGGGCCGTGCTCGACTTTGATGAAGCCGAACCTGCGGAAGTTGCGTAGCCGATCGTTGAAGGGCGGGTCGTGCGCTCGCACGAGATCGGCCTCGGTGAGGAGCGCTTCGAGCTCCGAACCTGTGACCGTGTAGCCGAAACTCGCCACGACGGAGCGCAGCGCACGCAGCTTCGCACCCGCCGGCCGCGCTGCCGTAGCGTACGTGCGCAAGCGCTGCCGTAGGTTCTTCGACTTGCCGACGTAGACGATCTGATCGGCCGCGTCGCGCAGCGTGTATACGCCAGGCTTGCAAGGGACGGCGTCCAGCTCGCTGCGCAAGATCGACGTCCATACCGGAAGCTGCGAAGCGTCGGGCACCCGCAATGGCGCGCGGCGTTTTGGAAGCGCTCGGACGCGCAGATGGTCGATCAGCATCCCCAGCGTGAAAACCGCGCAGTCCTCGAAGCGCTTGATGCAGTGGATGAGCAGTTCAGCGGTGGCGACGGCGTCGCACAACGCGCGGTGGTGGCGCTCGACATCGATGCCGAGCTCGCGCGTGAGCGTGCCGAGCTTGTAGTTCGGCACCTCGGCGATGGTACGACGTGCCAGCGCCAGGGTATCGAGTTTCACGTTGGCGAGCGGGCCCAACCCGTGGCGCACGAGCTCGGTCTCGATGAAGTGAGCATCAAACCGGACGTTATGACCAACGAGGACGCGATCGCCGAACATGTCGACGACGGCGGGCAGAACGTCCCCGATCGGCGGCGCGCTCGCGACCATGTCGTCGGTGATCCCCGTCAGGCTCGTGATGAAGGGCGGGATCGGCTGTGCGGGATTGATCAAGCTATGCCACTGCCGCACGATCCGGCCTTGCTCGACGTTGACGATCGCGATCTCGGTGATCCCGTCGCGCCGGCAAACGGCTCCGGTCGTCTCGATGTCCACGACGGAGAAAGGCACATCCCACAGATCCGTGGCTGCAAGCGCGGAGGCTCTGGCGCATCGCGCCTCAAAGGCCAGGTCCGCATCGAGGTCGCGAACACCAAGGCCAAGCGCTCCCGATGGAAGTGCCAATGCCATATCGAACAGGTGTTTTACGAACGCACGTACGATATCCTACGCCCGAAAAGATGAGGCCGACGTGGCCCAGTTGCTCTACATCCACGGCTCTGGTTGCACTGAAGATAGCTTCCGCGCCCAGGCCGACGCGTTCTTAGGATCGGACGCCGTGACGCTTCCCGGCCATCCTGGGGGCGAGGCGTTTGAGACGGTCGAGGAAGCGAGCGCGTGGTTCGCGCGCTACGTCGAGTGGCGCCACGCTGGGCGCGCGGTAGCGGCAGGCAATTCGCTCGGCGGCGCGATCGCTATCCGCTGGGCGCTCGATTACCCCGAGCAAGTCGACGGTCTCATCCTCATCGGAACCGGCGCCCGGCTGCGGGTTTCGCCTGCCATCTTCAAGATGCTCGACGAGGATTGGCCCGCCTGCGTCAGCGCGCTCGCTAAAGGGGAGCTCGGGCCGAACGCGTCGCCCGAGTTGCGCGAACGCGTGGCAGGTTGGCACAGAGAGGTTGGCCGTGAAGCGATGCGGCGCGACTATGGCGCGTGCGATCGCTTCGACGTCATGACGGAGCTCGCCGAGCTGCAGATCCCAACGCTCGTGATCGTCGGTAGCGCCGATCAGCTCACACCGCCGAAGTACGCAGCGTACCTCCACGAGCACATCGCAGGCTCGCAACTCGCGGTGATCGAGGAGGCCGGGCATTTGGCCATGACCGAGCGCCCGCTCGAGGTCAACGCCGCGATCGCAGCGTTCTTAGCGACGACCCGATCGGAGCCTTAAGGCGCGCTTACCGTCTGCGCCGCAGGTGCGGCGCATCTTGAAACCCCTTGGCCATGCGCGCGCTGAGAGATCGCGGAGCAAGCTGCGAAGCGAACGCCGCCATCGCGTTCAGCGTGCCCGGAACGCAGACGCCTCTGCCCGCCAGCATGGCCCGATACGAGACCGCCGCGACGCGTTTCGCGTCGATGACGAGCGGCGAGCGCAACATGTGCGCCTCGTGATGCAGGTGGGCTCTCGCCTGGAAACCGGTCATCATGACGCCCGGACATGCGACAGTCGCTGTCACGCCCGTACCGGCAAGTTCGACGACCAGCGCCTCCGTGAACATGAGCACGTATGCTTTGGTCGCGTAGTACACGGCCATGAGCGGTCCGGGCACGAACGCCGCGGTGGAGGCGATGTTCAAGATGCGCCCGTCGCGCCGCGCGAGCATGTCCGGCAGGAAGAGCCGCGTGAGCATGGTGAGCGTGCCCACGTTCGTCTGCAGCATGTTCGCGAGCTCGCCGGCGTCCTGCTCCTCGAAATGCCCATTGTAGGCAAAACCCGCGTTGTTGACCAGCGCGTCGACCACAAGACCGCGGCGCTGCGTCTCTGCGAACACAGCGTCCGCCGCACTTGGCACGCCGAGGTCCTGCGCGAAGACCTCGACGACGATGTCGAAGTTCTTGCGCAACTCGGCGGCAGCAGTTTCGAGCCGCTTCGGATCTCGCGCGACGAGCAGCAGGTTCCGACGGTCCTTCGCCGCGACCCGAGCGATCTCGAGCCCGAGACCTGACGAGCCGCCGGTGACCAGCATCGTCGCGCTCACGATACGTTACAACTCCTCAAAACCCGGCGGCAAGTCGACATCGATCGCTCGCGCCTGCTTGTTCACGGAAAACCCATAAGCGGACAGCATGGGGATGAGTTTTCCTGCAGCGCCTACGACGAGCATGTCACAGGCGGGATAGCGCCTCACGCCCGTGACCTCGCCAAGCGAACCGAGTCGCGCGTCGCGCACCTTGAAGCCGATGAGATCGGCAGCCCGGTATGTCCCCGGCCGGTCGCTCCGTAGATCTGCGCGATCCATGAAGATCGCTGAACCCGCGAGCTCGCGCGCAGCTGCGACATCGGCGATGCCCTCGAGCCGCACGAGCAAGAGCTTTTGATGGCGACGCACGCTCGCGATCGTGAAATCCCTTCGGGGTCGCACACTCGACGATCCATCTTGCCGATCGAGGCTGACACGGCGGCCAGCTTCGAACGCATCGTCGTCGAGCGGGGCCACCTTGAGCTCGCCGCGCACGCCGAAGCGGCCGACGACAGTGCCGACGACGAGGCGCGCGCTGGACGCGGATTCAGTCGACGATTTCGACGTTGACGCGCTCGCCCGTTCCGACGGTCGCAGCTTTGACGATCGTCCGGATCGCCTGGACGATGCGCCCCTGGCGCCCGATCACTTTTCCACGATCATCTTCGGCGACGCTGAGCAAGAGCACGGGGCCACGATCGTCCGTCGTCGCGCCGATAGAGATTTGGTTCGGGTCGTCGACGATGCGCTCGACGATGTACTTGAGCACCGCTGCGGCGCGGCCGATGACATCGTCCTCGTCGCCCTCTTCGCCTTCTTCGGATTGCCGCGGCGCTTCGTCGACGGTCGCGACAGCCGATTCCGGCGCCTCGCGCTCGGTGAACTCCTCGTCCTCCTCGAGATCGACGAACTCCGGTGGACGCTCGCTCATCTACTTCTTCTCCTTCCTCGGGGCGCGCGCTTTGCGCACCGGGATCTTGGCTTTGTCATACAGTCCGCGGTCGGCGAGCAGGCGAGCCGCCGAGGCGGTGGGCTGGGCCCCGCGCCCCAACCAGCGTTTGACCTTCTCCTCGTCGATCACGAGGTCGACCGGAACGCGGCGCGGATTGTAGTGGCCGACGATCTCCAGGAAGCGTCCATCACGCGGCGACCGGCTATCGGCGACGACGAATCGATAGGACGGTTGTTTCTTGGCGCCCGTGCGGCGCAGTCTGATCTTGACGCTCAACGATCTTCCTTTCTTTAGAACGCGGGCCGCGAAGGCCGGCGGTCCAGGGCTCGTGGGCCCTTGGCGAATTGCTTCATCATCTTCTGTGAGGCTTCGAACTGCTTGATCAACCGGTTGACGTCTTGAACGCTCGTGCCACTACCGGCTGCGATGCGGCGGCGGCGGCTCGCGTTCAAAATCGTTGGGTCGTTGCGCTCGCGCGGCGTCATCGAGCAGATGATGGCTTCGATCCGCGAGACCTCCCGCTCGTCGAGATCGCCTGCGAGCGGCAGGTTGCCCATCCCGGGGATCATCTTCACGATGTCGGCGAGCGGACCCATCTTACGCATCTGGCGCAGCTGGTCCAAGAAATCCGCGAGCGTCAGGCGCGAGGAGCGCAGCTTGCCCGCAAGTTCTTTGGCCTTCTGTTCGTCGAAGACGCGTTGGCTCTTCTCGATCAGCGTGAGCACATCGCCCATGCCGAGGATGCGCGAGACGAGCCGGTCGGGATGGAAAGGCTCGAGCGCCGTGACCTTCTCGCCCGTGCCGATGAATTTCACGGGCTTGTGCGTCACGGCGCGTATCGAGAGCGCCGCCCCGCCGCGGCTATCGCCGTCGAGCTTCGTGAGGATGAGTCCCGTGAGGTCGAGGCGCTCGTCGAACGCTTTCGCGACGTTGACCGCTTCTTGCCCGGTCATCGCGTCGACGACGAGCAGCGACTCGTCTGGCGAGACCGCTGCTTTGATCGCGGCGAGCTCCGCCATCAGCGGCTCGTCGATCTGCAGGCGGCCAGCGGTATCCAGCAGCACCGCGCCGTGACCGATCTGGCGCGCGCTCGCGAGCGCCGCCTTTGCGATCTCAACGGGCGGGCGCACTCCCTCTTCGAAGACGGGCACCTCGATCTGCTCGCCCAAGACCCTTAACTGGCCGATCGCGGCCGGCCGGTAGACGTCGCACGCGACGAGCAACGGCCGTCGCCCAGCCTCGCGCAACGACAGCGCAAGCTTCGCCGCCTGCGTCGTCTTGCCGCTGCCCTGCAGACCGACGAGCATGATCACGGTCGGGCCTGATGCCGCAAACCGCAACGGCTCCGACCTCGTGCCCATGAGCTCGATGAGACCGTCGTGCACGATCTTCACGACGGCCTGTGCCGGGGTGAGCGACTCGAGGACCTCCGCGCCGATCGCGCGCTCGCGGATCGAAGCGATGAAATCCTTGACGACGGCGAGGTTGACGTCTGCTTCGAGCAGCGCGACGCGGACCTCCCGGAGGACTTCCGAGACGTCCGCTTCCGTCAGTTTGCCGCGCGAACGCAGCCTGGCGAAGATCGCTCCGAGGCGATCGGAGAGTGCTGAGAACATGATCTACTCTAGCCGCAGGTGCGCAAACGGGCGGTGCCGCGGCGGCACGCGTCGTGGGTTACGTCTTTTCGCTGACTTCCTCGATGTATCGGACGGCGTCGCCGACCGTCTTGATCTTCTCGGCGTCTTCGTCCGGGATGTCCAGATTGAACTCCGTCTCGAGCGCCATGACCAATTCGACCTGGTCGAGGGAATCGGCGCCGAGATCGTCCGTGATCGACGCCTCGGGCGTGACCTCGTCTTCGTCCACACCGAGCTGCTCAACGATGGTCTTCTTCACTTTGTCGAACACTGACATCAGGGTCTCGCTACCTCCATAGGTCGATGTACGGAACGTCTCAAGTCGACAGGCCGCCGTCGACGGCGATGACCTGTCCGGTGATGTATGCCGCCTCGTCGCTCGCGAGAAACGCGACGACGTTTGCCACTTCCTCCGCGCTTCCGAACCGGCGCAACCCGATTCGACCGAGGTACGAATCCTTCACGGCGGGCGGGAGTGCCTGGGTCATCTCCGTCTCGATGAAGCCGGGCGCGACCGCATTCACTCGGATGTGACGAGAGCCCAGTTCCTGCGCGAGCGATTTCGTGAGCCCGATGACGCCGGCTTTCGCTGCGACGTATGCGCTCTGCCCGGCGTTACCGGTCAACGCGACGACCGAGGTGATGTTGACGATCGCGCCGCTCTTCTGCGATAGCATCACCTTTCCCGCCGCAGCACTGAGATAAAACATGCTTTTGAGATTGATCGCGAGGCTCTCGTCCAATGCTTCCCATCGCAACCGCAGGATCAACGCATCGAAGGTCTTACCCGCGTTGTTCACCAGGATGTCGAGCCGGCCCAAATGCGCGGTCGCCGCAGCGACGAGGTCCGATGCTTGGGAGGGGTCGGCGACATCCGCCGGATGCACGAGCGCGGTTCCGCCGAGCCCCGAAAGCTCCTGCCGCACCGCCTCGAGCGGCTCCCGACGACGCCCGACGAGGACGAGACTCGCGCCCTCGCGCGCGAGTTTGTGGGCGATCGCGCGTCCGATGCCGGTGCCTGCGCCGGTCACAAGCGCGCCTTTACCGGTCAGGCTCATGCAGCTGACGACCCCAGCGCGGACCGTGCGCTTTCCAGTCCAGCGACGTCCGCCACGTGCATGACGCGCGTCGCCCCCAGGTCGGGCAGGCGCTTCACCATAGGTGCGAGCACTTCGCTCGCGCCGCACTCGATGACGACGTCGGGACGCAGCGCCAAGAGCGCCACCGCCGCCTCGTGCCAGCGCACGCGCGAGCACAGGCTCGCGATGAGCGCTTCTTTGATCTCTTCGACCGAACGATACGGTCGCGCGAACACGTTGCTCATCACGGTGAAGGCCGGCATGCGCACGTGGGCCTGCTCGACGGCGTGCGCGAATCGCGGCATCGCCGGCTCCATGAGCGAGCTGTGCCACGCGCCAGAGACGTTCAGCATCCGCACCCGCTTCGCACCCACCTCCTTTGCGATCTCGCACGCTGCCTCGACACCCGCCACGTCGCCGGAAATCACGATCTGCGTCAGCGTGTTGAGATTGCCGATGTCGACGCGCGCGCCGGTCTGTTCCCGGGCCTGCCTGCAGACGCCGTCGACGGCCTGTTCCTCCATCCCGATGATCGCCGCCATCGCGCCGGGCGCGCGGTCGGAGGCCTCGCCCATCGCAAGGCCGCGCTCGTTCACCACGCGGACGGCTTCGCTGAAATCCATCGCCGCCGCGATCTCGAGCGAGCAATATTCGCCGAACGAGTGTCCCGCCGTGGCCACGGGCTGCAAGCCGAGCGTGGCCACCGCGCGATAGATCGCGACATTCGCCGTGAAGATCGCAGGCTGGCTGAGGCGTGTCTCTTTGAGCTCTTCCTCGCTCGCCGTGCGGACGCGCTCGAGCAGGTCGTATCCCAACACTTTGGAGGCAAGCTCGAAACATTTTCGCGACTCGGGGAAATGCGCGGCGACGTCCGATCCCATGCCGGATGCCTGCGACCCCTGGCCCGGAAAGATAAAAGCGGCGGTCGCCATGCCGCGACTAGGGTGAGCCTGCAGGCGTCGCGGCTGACGGCCGCTTCACGACCGCGCGCACGACCGGCGCACCGCTCCAACGCCACACGATCGATCCCCATGACAGGCCCCCGCCGAACGCGACGAGAGCGACGACGTGTCCTTGCTTGATGAGTCCCTTCTCGACGGCTTCGCCAAGCGCGATCGGGATCGACGCTGCCGACGTGTTGCCGTACTCCGCGATATTGACGATGCACTTCTCGGGCGGCACGCCGAGCATCTTGATCATCGCATCGACGATGCGTTGGTTGGCCTGGTGCGGAACGACGAAGTCGATGTCCGCCGTCGTCAGATTGGCGCGCTCGAGCGCGAGGCGCGTCGACGCAGCCATCTGGTTCACCGCGAATTTGAAAACGCTCTGCCCCTGCATCTTGATATAGCCGAGCCGCTCATCGGTCAGCTCGCCGTTCTTGTTGTACGGGTTTCTGCTCCCGCCCCCCGGCAGGTAGAGGACCGAGGGATCCGAGCCGTCGGCGCCCAGGTCCGCGCCCAAAAAGCAATCCGGATCAGCCCGCTCGACGACGGCTGCGCCAGCGCCATCGCCGAACAGCACGCACGTCGCGCGATCCGTGTAGTCCGTGATCTTCGAAAGCGTCTCAGCGCCGATCACGAGCACCGACCGGAACACGCCGGAGCGGATGAGCGAGGCGGCCGTGGTCAGCGAATACACAAAACCCGAGCACGCGATGGAGATGTCGAAGGCGGGCGTACGTTGCACGCCGAGCTGCGCCGCCACGAGACAGGCAAGCGCTGGAAACGGGTAGTCGGGCGTCGCGGTCGCGCAGATGATGCAATCGATGTCTGCGGCGGTCCGCTGCGCCGCTTCGAGCGCGGCTTTCCCTGCGGGAACCGCGAGATCGGATGTCGCCCCTTCGGGCCAGATGATGTGGCGCCGCTTCATGCCCGTGCGCTGCGTGATCCACTCGTCGCTCGTGTCGACGAGTTTCTCGAGGTCCTCGTTCGTGAGGACGCCCGGAGGGGCGCAGAACCCGACGCCCGTGATCGCGGCGCCGTAAGCGGTCAAAGGTTATCCCTTCTGCGGGCCTGCCGCTTCGTCCACCTTGAGCGCCTGGCGGCCGTCATAGTAACCGCAGTGCAGACAGGCGTGGTGCGGCCGGCGCGGCTTCTTGCACTGGGGACAGTTCGACAGGGTGACGCGACGCATCTTCCACGTCCGCCGACGCGTGCGGATATTCGATTTGCTGCGCTTCTGTTTCGGATTCGCCATGAGTCCCTTTTCGATCGGATGCGCGTGCAGCCGGGAGCGTCGCAGGGATGAAATCCGCGCGCGCGGCGGGCACGATGGTGCGATCCGCGGATCGCCCCTTATGAAACGTTGTGTTTTGCTTCGTCCCGAAAACGAGCCAAGCCTGCCAAGCGCGGATCCACGTCGCTCGGCGCGCACGTGCAGCTTGCGACATTACGATTGACGCCGCACATCGAGCAGATCCCTTCGCACTGCTGCGAGCATAACGGCGCCATCGGTTCGTCGACTTCCAAGAGCTGAGAGACCAGATCCGAGATGTCGATCTGCCGGTCGACGAGCGGGGACACGGTCGCGGGAACATCTTCGCCCTCCGCCACGTCTTCGCTGAACGTCTCCGCGACGTCGATGTTGATCGGACGGTCGAAGAGCTCGAGACAACGCGCGCACGTCTCCCGCTCGACGCCTTGCAGCCTGCCATGCAAGTGGACGCCGTGGCTGATGCGTTCGATCTTGCCGCGCAGCGTCACACCTTCAGGATAGCGCGCTCCGAGTTCTGCAGACGGGCGGACGTGCTGCTCGATCTCGATCGAAGCCACCTCGGGATGGAACAGCCTGTCGACGGGGATCTTCATTGCGAGAGTTGAGATTTCTCCAGCGCGTCGAGCGCGGCCTGGAAGGTGCGCACCGGGATGACCCGGATGTGTGGTGTGTTCTTGATATCCGCGTAGTTGCTCGCGGGGACGAAGAAGATACGCGCCCGAGCGCGGGTAGCCGCGCGGACTTTTTCCCGCGCGCCTTCGATCGGGCCGACCGTGCCGTCCGCGGCGAGCACGCCGGTGCCGGCCACGTCCATCCCCGACGCGATATCCTTGTTCGTGAGCGTGCGGTAGATCTGCAGCGCGAACATGAGGCCTGCGCTCGATCCATTGATGTTGACGATATGGAAGACGACGTGCACTGGCAAGGAGTAGGCTTGCGTCTGGAACGTGCCCGTGATGCCGAAGCGCGGCTTGCCCTGGAACGAAAACGTCGCGCAGCTCAGCTGTAGCTTTCCGTTGCCGCGGCGCACCGCGAGTTGAAATCTCGTGCCTAGGGGTTTGGCGGCGGTCGCGGCGGGCAACGTGTTCGCGTTTTGCAAGAGCGCACCGTCGACGGCCTCGATCTGGTCGCCGACGCGGAAGCAGCGCGCGCCCGGCGACCGCGGCACGATGCGCACCACGACGAAACTCGAGCGCGCGAGCACCGGCAACCCCGCAGCGCGCTCGGCCACGATCTGCGCGTTCGTCTGGCTCTCGGTCATCGCATCGATGAGCGCGAGGTTCAGTTGGCGGTCGCTGACGCTCGGCGGGACCAGCTCCTGGCGCCGGATGATCTCGTAGCCGGGCAAGACCTTCGCGACCGCATAAAAAAACGGCCGGCCCGGCATTAGGTTGACGTCCGTCAGATAGAATCGGCCCGGCGGCGACGCGTGCCCTGGCACGGTGATCGCCCGCGTCAGATCGACGGCCGCTCCAGGACCGAAGATGATGTACGGTATCGGGATCAAGAAGAGCGCACAGGCCACCGCGCCGGCGACGAGCGCGATGCGCAGCACGCGCACGCCGATGCGGCGGCGCGACTGCGTCCAAAACGAAGGCTCGGCTATGTCGCGCTCATTTCTTTGGGCTGCTTGCCGTTGTTCGCCGCCGGCTGCGCAAGCGTCTGACGTCCCTTCTGCACCGCAGCCAAGGCTTTCCCCAAACTCGCATCGAGCGAGGCAAGCACGTGATCCGCGTATTCGTCAGCGCCGCGGCGGATGTCGCGAGCCGCGCGTTGCGCTTGCTCCACGATATCGTCGGCGCGTGCTTGAGCCTTAGCCACGAGGTCGCTCTCTGCGGCGCGCACCTTCTGCTCGTCCGCGGCCACCGGCCCAGCGGCCGTGTCACGAACCTGCTCGCCGAAGCGCTGCTCGTCCCGACGCGCGCGGCTGGCATCTTCGGGCATGGCCGAGCGGAGCTTTTCGATGAGGTCGTGGACGCGATCGGCGTTCACGGCGCGCCAACCGAACGGCATCCAGACGCCGTCGCGGATGACGGATTCCAATTTGTCGATGACGCGATACGCGCTCATGTGCTTTCCTCCAAGTGAGATCGCTACCGTCCGCTCGATCGTGGCCGGGTGCGGACCACTTTTTTCATGGTGCGCAAGACCGCGGGCGGCACGAAATCCGAGATGTCTCCTCCGAGCGAGAAGACCTCGCGGACAGACGATGAGGAGATGTGAGCATATTCCAGGCTGGCGGGCAAAAACATCGTGTCGACGCCGCCGGGCAGGTGCCGGTTGAGCAGCGCCATGGAGAATTCATACTCGAAATCCGACACGATGCGCAGCCCCTTGACGATGAGCGAGGCTTTCTGCTTGCGGACGTAATCGACGAGCAGTCCGTCGAAGCAGTCGACCTCCACCCGCGGGATCTTCGCGCAGACCTCGCGCAACAGAGCCACACGCTGGGCCACGCTGAGGAGCGGCTTCTTGCTTGGGTTCGTCACGACCGCGACCAAAAGGCGGGGATAGTAAGCGGCAGCGCGCCGGATGATGTCGAGATGTCCGTTCGTCACCGGATCGAAGCTGCCCGGATAGACGGCGGTCATGTCCATGCGCTTCGTGCTCACTTGCGCGCCGCACGTCGCCGTGTCGTGATGCGTGCTCGCACCCGTGCCGGACGTTCTTCGCGCTCGCGTTCGTCCACCGCGGCGCGGCCGTCGCGCGTGACGGCGAACGTCAGCGCCGTATCGCCGTACTGCGCCTCCTTCACGACACGCATCGAGCCTGGTAGTTTGGCGTCGGCGCCGCTCGCGTGCTCCCACACCACGACGCCGCGATCGGCGAGCAGGCCGCGCTGCATCATGAGCGTCAGCTCCTCGGTCGCCCCGCGCGCGTATGGCGGGTCAACAAGCACGATGTCGAACGTGCCGCGTAGCGTGCGCAGCGCGCGACTCGCGTTCATCGGCATGATGCGCCACAATGCAGGGTCGTCGAGCAGACGCACGGCGTTGCGCCGGATCGACATCACGGCCGCCGCGTCGTTGTCGATGAACACGACCGAGCGCGCGCCGCGCGACATCGCCTCGAAGCCGAGCGCGCCCGACCCCGCGAAGAGGTCCAGGACGCGCGCTCCTTCGACACGTTTTCCGAGCATGGCGAACAGCGCTTCGCGGACCTTGGAAGACGTCGGACGCGTCTTGCGTCCGCGAGGCGCCGCGAGCCGTTGGCCGGAGCGTTCGCCTCCAGACAGCCGCATGCGCGCGTACTTACACGGGCACGCCGCGGACGCCCTCTGGAACGGGCTTTACGAGCTTTGCCGGAGCGCTGCCTCGGTGTCTTGCTCGGCGAGAAAGGCGGCGAGCGCGCGATGCGCCGGATCCGTCAAGTTCGGATCACGTTCGACGAGCCGCTCTGCGGCTTTCTTCGCGCGTACGAACACCGGAAAGTCGCGCACGAGGTGCGCGAGCCGCAGGTCGTTCCCACCATGTTGGCGCGTGCCGGCCAGATCGCCGCTGCCCCGCAGCTTCATGTCCTCCTCGGCGATTTCGAAGCCATCGTTCGTCTTGGCCATGACAGCGAGCCGTGCCGCCTCTTGCGGGTCGGGCGCCACGAGGATGCAATAGGATTGCGCGCTGCTTCGGCCGACGCGACCCCGCAGCTGGTGGAGTTGCGCGAGCCCGAACGCATGCGCATCCAGGACCAGCATGACGGTCGCGTTCGGCATGTCGACGCCCACCTCGACCACGGTGGTCGAGATGAGCACCTTCGTGAAGCCATCGGCGAAAAGACGCATCACCTCGTCCTTCTGCAGGCTCGACATCCGGCCGTGCAGCAGGCCGACCTGCAGCTTCGCAAAGGCGCTCGCGCGCAGCACCTCGGCTTGCTCCTGCGCCGAATGGAGCGCGCGCTCGGACTCGTCGATCGCCGGGCAGACGACGAAGGCTTGATGCCCTTTCTCCACTTCCGCTCGGACGAAGGCCAGGACTTTCGCTTTCGCGTCGATGCCGCGCACGTACGTCTTCACCGGCCGTCGCCCGGGTGGCAGCTCGTCGATGATCGACACGTCGAGGTCCGCGTAGACGGTCTGCGCAAGCGTGCGCGGGATCGGCGTCGCCGTCATCACGAGCGTGTGCGGCACCACGTCTTTCGACTTCGCTCGAAGCGCGGCGCGCTGCAAGACGCCGAAGCGGTGCTGTTCGTCGATTATCGCGAGACCGAGCTTCTTGAAGTCCACGTCTTCTGTGAGCAGCGCGTGGGTACCGACAACGACGTCGAGATCGCCTGCGCGGAGCTGATCGAGGATATCCTCGCGCGTTCGCCGCTTGAGGGCGCCCACGAGCAAAGCGCAGCGCAAGCTCAAGTGCGAGAGCGAGGCCGAGATCTTGTTGAACTGTTGCGCGGCGAGGACTTCGGTCGGTGCCATGAATGCCGACTGATACCCGGCTTGCGCCGCGAGAAGCATCGCCGCCATGGCCACCGCGGTCTTGCCGGAACCCACGTCGCCCTGCAAGAGGCGGTTCATCGGCGTACGCTTGCGCATGTCGACTGCGACCTCGTCGATGACGCGCCGCTGCGCGCGAGTCAGCTGGAACCCGGTGGCGCGTCGCACGCGGTCCTCAAACTCGCGTTGGGCGGCGTCGCTCGTCACGCTCGAAAAATCGGGGCCTGGCTCGTGCAGACGCTGCGCCCGTCTGCGCGCGGCGCCCATCGCCAGCACGAAGAACTCCTCGAACACGAGGCGTCTACGTGCCTCGTCTGCCGATGCCTGATCGTCCGGCGCGTGGATCATCGTCAGCGCGTGCCACGCATCGCCGAACCGTTCGGCTTTGTTGATGGACAAAGGGATGGGATCCAAGCCTGCTCGTGCGGTTCGGTCGGCAGCGAGCATGCGCAGCGCATTTTGGATGAAGCGTCTGATCTCGTGGCTTCCCAGGCCGGCGGTTTGCGGATAGACGGGGACGAGCTCGCCCGCGTATGGCTCGTCACCCCTCAAGACGCGGTGTCGCGAGACGTTCATGGTCATGCCCGTGAGCGTGAAATCGACGCGCCCTCGGACAAAGACGCGGCTGCCCGCGCGCAACTGGTTGGCCAGGTAGGGCCGTCCGAACCACACTGCTGTCAGCGTGCCGGTGCCATCGTCGATGGTGGCGGTAGTCTTCGCTCGGATCCGACCCCGGATACGAATGTGGGAGCAATGGAGGACGGTGCCCAACGCGTTCACCTCGCCCGCGACATCGCCGCGGCGCGACGCGTCGCGTGCACGCGCCAGCTCCGCGATCGGCACGGGGTTGCGAAGATCGTCGTAACGATACGGGAAGTGGCGGATGAGGTCGCGCAGCGTCACGATCCCCAACCGTTCGAGCCCTGCCGCGGTTCGCTCGGTGAGCTCGAGCATCTCGCCGACGCGTCGAGCGAGCAGCCGAGAACGCGGGTGATCGGCACGCTCGACCGTTGCCGTGCGAGTCGCCATGCTCGGCATTATAACACGCGCGCGGCGCCAACGCCTTGCAGGTGCTCCCTGGGCCCGCGTGGCAACCGCAACGCAGAGGGAGCGCTCGTATGAAGCGACGTGTCATCGTAGTTCTCACAACGTTGGTGATAGCGGCGTGCGGCAAGCTCGCGATCGCGCCGCAACAGCCATCCCCGCCGCCTGGTCCACCCAAGCTCATCTGGTCCGGCCAGAGCGCTGGGTTCACGATCCGCTGGACCGCAAGCGACATCATCGCATCGCCTGTCGGAGCCCCGACGCACGAGCTGCTCTCCGGCCTCGGGCTCACGATCTTCGATTTCCACATCATCAGCCATCAGCAGAGTTCCGATTGTGACTTCGTCCGCGTGATGCAGCTCCAATCGGTGGTCGGGCCGATCGTCTCGCTGCAGGACGACGACACGATGAAGTGTACGAATGGCGCCACTGGGTTGGGGCGTAAAGTCGTCGCCGTCGACCTCACCCATCCTGGCCAACCCGCGTCGCTGAGCGAATTCTTCTCGCCAACGCAACTCGCGCCGTTGCTCACCCGAGCCGCGCACGCGTGCACTTCCAAAGTGCCCGATCTCGCGCGGCGCTTTTCCTTTGTCAGTCTTGAAGCCAAGGATGTGACCGTTCGGCTGACGCTACCGCCGGGCTGCTCGACTCCCAATGTCGACGCGCCGCTTCCGGTCCCAGCCAAATTGCGCGCGCCGCTCGTGCTCGCGGCAAGCCGCAAGCAAGGCTTTCTCGCGGGCGAGCAAGCCAAGATCAGCGGTGGTCAGACCACCACCATCAACTACCACTATCGC
>DASPVP010000081.1:0-4030 GCA_035622315.1 Candidatus Acidiferrales bacterium
GGCCGCTGTCGCAAGACCACGACCTGACGATCTATCACCAGCCGCCGAACAACGTGCTCTACCTGGCGATGAACAACCAAAAGCCGCCGTTCACGAACGTGCTCGTGCGGCGCGCGATCAACGAAGCGATCGATGCGAACGAGATCGTGAAGAATTTCTACGATCCGTCGGCTGAGGTGGCCACGGATTTCTTGCCGCTTGCCGTGTGGCCGCATCCCAATCAGACGGCGTATGCGTACGATCCGGCCGACGCGCGGCGTCTCCTGGCAGAGGCAGGCCTACCCCACGGATTCAACACGACGCTCTGGTATATGACGCTTCCACGGCCATACGTGCCGGAGCCGCAGCGCGTGGCCGAAGCGATCCAAGCCGACTTGCGCGAGATCGGGATCAACGCCACGCTCCAAGGCTTCGAGTGGGGACAGTTCCTCGAGAAGACCCAGCGCGGCGATCACGAGCTCGCGCTCGCAGGTTGGACCGGCGATAACGGCGATCCGGACAATTTCTTGTACGCTATCCTCGACAAGGACAGCGCGATCCCACCCGGCGCGCAGAACGTGTGCTTCTGGAAGGACGACGATTTCCACGACCTGATGATGAAAGCGCAGAACACGACCGATCGCACGGAGCGCGCCAAGTACTATCTCGAGGCGTTGCAGATCGTCCACGACCAAGCGCCGCTCGTGCCGCTCGTGCACACAGGACCGCCCATCGTGTTCAAACGCTCGGTGCTCGGCTACATCGGCAACCCGGACAACTCTGAACCGTTCCAAGTGATGTCGATGGGTTCTGGCGACTAGCGCGTGGCTGAGAGCTGCATCTTCTGCGACATCGCGTCGGGCAAGGCAGGCGTTCCGTTGATCTACGAAGACGATGCGGTCGTCGCGTTCAACGACATCCGGCCCATCGCGCCTTCCCACGTCCTGGTCGTCCCAAAAGCGCACCACCCGACATTGCTGGATGCGCAAAGCAACGCCGATGAGGCGCTGCTGGGCAAGCTGTTGCACGTCGCCGCTAAGGTAGCCCGGGAGCGGTTTGGCCCGGACGCCGGGTTCAGAATCGCCATTAATAATGGGGCCTCCGCGGGACAGACCGTGTATCACCTGCACCTCCACCTCTTGTCGGGGCGCCATTTCGCGTGGCCTCCGGGGTGAGGCGCTAGCGACCTAGGATGCGCCAAAAAGCCCCTGACGGGGGGCGCAAACGCGGCCTGGGTCGAATAGGGTAAGACGAACGAAAACACGGTCGGCGCAAGCCGGCCGCTCCGTTTCACGCAAAGGGGGTGTCGCAAATATGGAAACTCGGGTCGGAGCCAACGAGTCTATTGAAAGCGCCCTCAAGCGGTTCAAGAAGATGTGCCAGAAGTCGGGCGTGCTCGCCGAGGCGCGGCGCCACGAGCACTACGAGAAGCCGAGCGTCCGGCGCAAGAAGAAGAGCGCGGCCGCTCGCAAGCGCCGCTCCTGAACACGCGAGAGCGGCTCGCCGCCGACCTTAAGGTGGCGATGAAGGCGAAAGAAGCGGAGCGTGTCAACACGCTCCGCATGGCTATTTCGGCGCTCAACTATCGCCGCATCGAGCGCAACGCGGACCTGTCGGACGACGAACAGCTCGACGTCATCCGCAAGCAGGTCAAGCAGCGGGACGACTCCATCACTGAATTCACGCGGGGCGGCCGCGCCGATCTTGCCGCCAAGGAGTCGCGTGAGCGGGAAATCCTGCTCGCCTATCTGCCCGCGCAAATGGACGCCGCGCAGTTGCGGGATGCGGTTGCAAGCGCCTGCGGCGCGCTCGGTCCGAACCCCAGCTTCGGCGACGCGATGAAAGCGGCTATGGCTTCGCTGAAGGATCGCGCCAACGGCAAGGCCATCCAGGAAGCAGTCCGTAGCTTCCTGGAAAAGAAGGGGTAGATGAAAGCCCGTTCGGCCATCTTCGGCCTCATGCTCGCGGCCGGTCTTTTCGGCGCGAGCTTGGCGCATGCCGCGGTGCAAAGCTCCACCCTCGTCCAGGTCATCGATATCGACGACACGATCGACGCCGGTATGGCGCACCGCGTCGAGCGGGCGGTGGACGACGCGCAGCGCAACGGCGCAAGCGCCATTCTGGTCGTGTTGGCCACCAACGGCGGCGTCGTCGACGACGCCAACGACATCAAGGATGCGCTCTTGAATTCGGGGCTGCCGACGATCGCGTACGTCAAAGAACGCGCCTGGTCTGCGGGCGCCTTGATCGCGCTGTCGTGCGACAAGATCTACATGGCGCCCGGCGCGAGCATCGGCGCGGCCGAACCAATACCGTCGACCGCGAAGACGATCTCCGCGCTCCACGCGGAATTCGTCTCGCTGGCAGAAGCGCACCACCGCAACACAGACGTCGCCGCCGGCATGACGGATCCCGACGTCGTGATCCCCAAGCTCAAGGCGAAGGGCCAGATCCTCTCGTTGTCCCCCGAGCAGGCGCTCAACCTGCACTTCATCGACGGCATCACGCCGAGCGAGATCGGCGCCCTTGCGATGGCAGGCTACCACCAGCCACGGCTTGCCATCTCCTCGCAGACGTTGGGCGAGCGCATCGCGCAGTTCGCCGCGGATCCTATCGTGTCAGGACTCCTGCTCACGATCGGCTTCTTGGGTCTGCTCATCGAGATGCAGACGCTGCACGCGATCGCGGGGATCATCGGGGTAGCGGCGCTCGTGCTCTTCTTCGGCGCGCACATCGTTGCGGGGTTCTCGAACTGGACCGTGCTCGCCATTTTCGGGCTTGGCATCCTCGCGCTGCTCTTCGAATTGCACGTGCTGCCCGGACACGGCATCTCGGGCTTGGTCGGCTCGTTGCTCATCTTGACGAGCATCGTGCTCGCCTTTGGCGCGTGGTACGTCGGCGTAGTGGCGACCGCGTTGTCTTTGACGCTTGCGGTGGGCGTTTTCTTCCTCGCGCTGCGCTGGCTGCCCGAGAGCGCCTTCTTGCGGCGCCTCGCTTTCGCCGGCGCGCAATCAACCGCTGAAGGATATATCGCGGCGCGGCCGCTCCCCGACCTCATGGGCGCACGCGGTGTGGCGCAATCGTTTCTGCGACCGGCGGGCGTCGCCGTGATCAACGGCAATCGCTACCAGGTGCAAAGCGACGGCGACTATATCCCCGCGCAGACCGCGATCGTCGTCAAGCGCGTCGAAGGCGCGAAAGTGTTCGTCACCCGGGCCTAAAGGAGCGCACGCGTGGAATTCGGATCGTTCGTGGTCATCGTGCTCGCGTTCATCGCGATTATCCTGTTCTTCATGTTCTTGTACTACTTCCCGTTCGGCCAATGGATCCGCGCGCAGGCCGCCGGGGTGCATCTTGGGATCTTCAGTCTCGTGCGCATGCGTTTGATGCGCGTGCCGCCGAGCGTGATCGTCGACGCGCTCGTCACGGCGCGCAAAGCCGGTTTGCTGGTCACGGCCGATCAGATGCAATCGCAATACCTCGCGCAAGGGCACATCGACATCGTGACGCAGGCCCTCATCGCCGCGCAGCGCGCACAGATCCCGTTGACGTGGGAGGCCGCCTGCGCGATCGACCTCGCGGGGCGCAATCCGCAAGAAGCCGTGCAGATGTCCGTCAATCCGAAAGTCATCGAGACGCCTACCTTCCAAGGCGTGGCCAAAGACGGCATCCAGCTGAACGTGAAAGCGCGCGTCACCGTGCGCGCGGCCATCGACCGCTACGTGGGCGGCGCGGGCGAAGCCACCGTCATTGCACGCGTGGGTGAGGGCGTGGTCGCGGCGATCGGCAGCGACAGCACCTATAAAGAGGTTTTGGAAAATCCCGACCACATCTCGAAGACCGTCCTCGCCAAAGGACTCGATGCGGGCACCGCGTTCGAGATCGTCTCCATCGACATCGCCGACGTCGACGTCGGCCGCAACGTCGGCGCGGATCTGCAGACGGCGCAAGCCGAGGCCGATCGCAAGGTCGCGCAGGCCAAAGCGGCCGAGCGGCAGTACGCGGCGCTCGCGCAAGAGCAGGAGATGAAGGCGCAGACGCAAGCGATGCG
>DASPVP010000082.1:0-4965 GCA_035622315.1 Candidatus Acidiferrales bacterium
CACGGCGGACAAGGACCTAAGTGACGAAGAACGCCGAGCTGTGGAACTCGCTCGCGCCAGCTGACCTTCCAGCCACACAGGCGACTACCACACCTTCCCAGGCTGGCGCCACGCCGACCTGCGGCACAGCCACAGCCGCTCCGGGCAAGCTCGCGGCGACCGTGGGCAAACCCGCACCGCCGGGCGTGACCTCCGCACCAGCTCGCGGCGCCACCACTCAACCTATAACTTTTCGGCAGCGCTTCGCACAGTTCGTACGCGTGGCGACATGTCCATATCGTCGCCTGCTCGTGAAGATCGTGCCGCACAGCGGCGGGTCGATCTATAAGGTCGAGCTGTCGCACCGGCATCTCACCTTGGCCGGTCTTGCGGCAGTGCTGCTTGTCGGATTTTTCTTCTGGGTGCACGTCGCCGATGTACGAGCGGCTGAGGCACGTGCGCGCACGCTCGCCAAAGTGGATGCCCAGCAGCATCAAGAGCTTGCCGCGTTCACCAAAGAGACGCGCTTGCTCTGGCAGAAGGTCGGCAAGCTGCAGCACGAGGACGACGAGATGCGCCGCTACGCGAAGGTCATCGCACCAGCTGCAGCCCCCGCGCACGAGGCTGCCGCGAAGACGGCCGTACATACGCACACGCAATTCAGCGCCGTCGACCCACCCGCGTGGAGGCGAGTCCTCGCATGGCTTGTGGGATTGGGCGCGCAAAGCCAATTCGGTTTCGAGGCTGAAGCATCGGAACTCAAGTCGTTGTCCGACGCTATGGTGTCGACTGGACGACAGACGAACGCGCTCGAGTCCACGATCCAAGCTGCAGCGGAGCGCAAGATCGCAGCCGAGCTGGCGCGCGAGCGATACTTCGCCGGGATACCATCGATCTGGCCGACCCTCGGATACATCTCATCCGGTTTTGGGTATCGCTCGTATCCTGACACGGAGTTCCACCCGGGGCTCGACATCGTGAACGACTATGGTGCGCCGATCTACGCGACCGCGACAGGGGTTGTGGTCGAGGCGGGTTGGTATTACGGATACGGCCTACGCGTCGTCATCGACCACGGTAATGGGCTGCGCACGATGTACGCGCACGCGTCGGAGGTGCTCGTCAGCACTGGGCAAGAGGTGAAGAAGGGGCAAGAGATCGCGTTGGTCGGTGAGACCGGCTTTGCGACCGGCCCGCACTGCCACTATCAGATCGAGCTGTGGGGCCGTCCGATCGATCCCACGCCGTTCCTTGACGGAAGCGTGAAGACCATCTCGCCCTCGACCGCGACCGAAGCACCGCTCGGCGCCGCCACGATAAACTGAGCCCAGCTTCTCCCCTTCCAAAGTAGCACCAACCTTCGCACCAGCGGACCTTGCGGTTCGCTTCGCGTATCATCGGGTATGACCCATCGCGCGCCTGCACAGCGCATCAACGAGCGCGTCAGAAACTTCTGCATCATCGCGCATATCGATCACGGGAAGACCACCCTCTCCGACAGGCTATTGGAGCTGACGGGGACGCTTGCAGCGCGCCAGATGCAAGAGCAGGTCCTGGATTCTATGGACTTGGAACGCGAGCGTGGCATCACGATCAAGGCGCATCCAGTGACCCTAGAGTACCGCGCGAAAGACGGGCAGCAGTACGAGCTCAACCTCATCGACACGCCGGGTCACGTGGATTTCTCGTATGAGGTGTCGCGTTCGCTCTCGGCGTGCGAGGGCGCGCTGCTCGTCATCGATGCTTCCCAAGGCATCGAAGCGCAGACGCTGGCGAACTTCTATCTCGCGAGCGAGGCGAAACTCGAGATCATCCCGGTCATCAACAAGATCGACCTGCCCTCTGCCGACGCCGCAGGGGTCGCGCGTGATGTAGAAGATACACTCCTCATCGAGCACGAGAAGAGTATCAAAGCTTCAGCCAAGGAGGGGATCGGCATCGAAGAGATCCTCGAGGCGATCGTCACGCGCATTCCGCCGCCCAAGGGGAGCACGGAGCACCTGCGCGCGCTCGTGTTCGATTCGCAATACGATCCCTACCGCGGTGTGATCTGCTACGTCCGCGTTTTCGACGGAGCCTTGCATTCTGGTATGCGCATCCGCTCGATGGCTGGTGACCGCGTCTTCGAAGTGCTCGAGGTGGGGACGTTCCGGCCTGACATGCGACCGTCGCAGAGCCTCGAGATCGGCGATGTCGGCTACGTCATCGCGAACATCAAATCGTTGTCAGAGATCGCGGTCGGCGATACGCTCACCGATGCTGACCGGCCGGCGCACGTACCGCTACCCGGATATCGCCGGGTGACGCCGATGGTGTACTGCGGATTGTACGCAAACGAAGGCTCGGAATACGGCGACCTGCGCGATGCCTTAGAGAAGTTGAAGCTCAACGATGCATCGCTCTCGTACGAACCAGAATCCTCGATCGCGCTCGGCTTCGGATTCCGCTGCGGATTCCTAGGCCTGCTGCACATGGAGATCGTGCAAGAACGCCTCGAGCGCGAGTATGCGGTTGGCCTGATCGCGACGTCGCCTTCGGTTGTGTATCACGTGAATACGCATGCGGGCGAAGCGCTCATCATCGAGAACCCGGCGAAGCTTCCCGCGCCGCCGACGATCGCTTCAATAGAAGAGCCATACGTGCGCTGCTCGATCATCTCGCCTGCCGAGTACATCGGCGCGATCATGGAGCTGTGCCAAAGCCATCGCGGCACGATGATCTCGATGGACTACATCTCGCCCTTGCGCGTGATCTTCTCGTACGAGATCCCGCTGGCTGAGGTCATTATCGACTTTTTCGATCAGCTCAAATCGCGGACCAAAGGCTACGCGAGCATGGACTACGAGATCATCGGCTTCCGGCCAGGCGACCTCGTAAAGCTGGAGATTTTGCTCAACGGCGAGCCTGTCGACGCGTTGTCCTTCATCATCCACAGAGACAAGGCGGCGCACTGGGGACGGAAGCTCGCCGAGCGCCTGCGCGAGGTCATCCCGCGGCAGCTGTTCGACGTGCCTATCCAGGCCGCGATCGGCAACAAGATCATCGCGCGCGAGACGGTGAAAGCCATGCGCAAAAACGTGCTGGCGAAGTGTTACGGCGGCGATATCACGCGTAAGCGCAAGTTGTTGGAAAAACAAAAAGAAGGCAAACGCCGGATGAAGCAAGTGGGCAACGTCGAGCTGCCGCAAGAGGCGTTCATGGCGGTACTCAAACTGCAGCGCGATTGACGAGCGTGTCGACCACCGAGAAGTTGCGCGACTGGCACGAGCTGCGGCTCGATTCCCACGTGCCTATCACCGTCGCGACGAAGAACGTCGATAAGTTTCGCGAGATCATGGAGCTTTGGGGTTCGTTCCTTCCAGCAGTCAAGATCGCAGGCCCCGAGTATCCGGACGTCGAGGAACATGGAGCGACGTATGAAGAGAACGCGGTGCTCAAAGCGAGCGCCCTCGCGGACCTCTTGCGCGGGCCGGCTTTAGCGGACGACTCCGGCATCGAGGTCGATGCGCTCGGTGGTCAGCCCGGCGTCGTTTCGGCGCGTACCCCATATGCGGGCGCACCATCAGCTGTGCGCAACGAACATATCCTGCGCGCAATTGGCACTAGAGATCGCGGGGCGCGCTTCGTCTCGGTCTGCGCGCTCGTGGTTCCTGGATACCAGCCGGTCATCGCACGTGGCGAGGTACGCGGGTTTGTCGCAGATGCTCCACGTGGCGGTCGTGGCTTCGGATACGATCCTATCTTTTACTACACTCCGTACGACGCGACGTTCGGCGAGGTCGACTCGTCACGCAAGCACGCGGTTTCGCATCGCGGCCGAGCCATCCGCGAACTACAAGCGATCATAGCCTCTCTCGTCACGCGCTAGCTCTCATCGTAGCTTCGCTCTGGTCAGTAGCGCACGAGTTATCGCAACTGGTCGGAGGTAAACTCAACGATCTCAGGCGGCCCGACGTTGTAGTCCGAGTATCGAATCCAAGTCGGCTTAACGCGGACGTAACAGATACCAGGCCATGATTGACGTTGCGGCCCGTCAGGAAAGACACTGAAGTAGACCTTCTTGAGCGCCTCTAGCTGAGCGCCCGTTGGTTCGTCGGCGATCCCTTCGTATTGCACGGTGCGCTCATCTCCGTCGGTCAGGCCTCCTATGACAAAGGCGGCCTTTGGATTTCGCCGCAGATTCGCGACCTTGCGCGCCGTGTCCACCGTGTCGAAGAAGAGCTCAAACTTATCAGATACTGCAAACCCGACGACTGCGCTCTGCACTGCTCCGTTCGGAGCGACCGAGCTCTGCACGCCCAATTTGTAACCGCGAAGGAACGTCAATAATTCGGATTTGTCCATCACACACCCATCAAGCGAACCCATGCGAAATTGTTTTCTTTCACGCATCTCGTACCCCTAGACAACCGAACACAAGTGCGTGAAGAATGGTCATGCCATCCTTCGCTGATCAAGCTAAACTCTTCCATCTCATCCCTTCTGTGGAATCAAAACGTTGTCCCCGATGCGGTCATGCCAAACTTCTGGACCAATTTTCAAACAGAACGAAGGGCATGGTAGATCCGTGTTCCTATTGCCGGGAATGCCAGCGGGAATATTGTCAGCATCACTACACGAAACACTCAAAGCTGCACAATGCTCGGCGTTACCAGCGCCAAAAGCTTACAAGAAATGAGTTGGCTCGAAAGATTCAAGACTACAAGAAGAACAAGGCTTGTGTGGATTGCGGTGAGCGTGATCCCGTCGTACTCGAATTTGACCACGTGAGGGGCGTCAAACGAGCGGAAATATGCATGATGATTCGACTTGGGAGGGATTGGCAGTTAATATCGGAGGAGATTACAAAGTGCGACCTCCGCTGCGCAAATTGTCATCGCCGCAAAACGGCCAAACAGTTCGGCTGGAAGATTTGAGGTCAAATTGCCGAAACATTATGTGACGGGCGGTAGCTCAGCCTGGTAGAGCGTCGCGTTTGGGACGCGA
>DASPVP010000083.1:0-15903 GCA_035622315.1 Candidatus Acidiferrales bacterium
CCCGAGAACGGGCCGTTCGACGAGTCGGGCTACGGAGAAGAAGAGCGCAAGATCGCGGCAGAACTCGCGAAGATCCTCGAGGACCCGCAGCTCGCCGTGTCGGCGACATCGGTGCGCGTGCCAGTCGCGATCTCGCATGCAGAAGCCGTGGCCTTCGAACCGCGCGATCGCGCGACGCGAGGACAGATCGCCGCAGCCCTGCGCGAAGCCGCCGGCGTCACGTTCATGGACGGCGCCGACTACGCCACGCCTCTTGACGCAGCCGGCAGCGATGCGGTGTTCGTCGGCCGCCTACGACCGGACACCGCGCACCCGGGAGCGTTCCTCGCTTGGGTGGTCTGCGACAATCTGCGCAAGGGGGCGGCGACCAATGCCGTCCAGATCGCCGAGGCCGCGCTTGCGCTGCGCGCGAACGCACCCGTATGAAAAGCCCCAAAGTAGCGGGCACCACGGTCGTGATGAAGTTCGGCGGATCGTCGCTCGCCTCAAACGACTTGCGCGAGGCAGCGGCGGCGCGCATCGGTCAGGCCTTGCAGGCGGGCCAGCGCGTGGTCGTTGTCGCCTCTGCGATGGGCCGACAGCCGCAGGCGTACGCCACCGACACGCTGCTCGGGCTGATCGACCATGCCGAATCAGGTCCGAACGCGGATCTGCTGCTCGCGTGCGGCGAGATCATCAGTTCCGTCGTGCTCGCCGAACTTTTGGAACGCAAGGGCATTCCCGCTCGAGCGCTGACCGGCGGCCAGGCTGGCGTCCTCACCGACGCGACCTTCGGCGCGGCCAAAGTTCTGGGGGTGGATCTCACGCCGCTGCATGCTTTGCTCGACGCGGGCGTGACGCCGGTCGTCAGCGGTTTTCAGGGGCAGACGGAAGACGGCGCGGTGACCACGCTCGGGCGCGGTGGCAGCGACCTCACGGCTGTGGTCTTGGCGCAGGCGCTCGACCGTGCGACGCTCGAGATCTACACAGACGTCGACGGCGTAATGACGGCCGACCCGAAGCGGGTGGCAGGTGCGAAGACGATCCCCGCGCTCACGTTCGAGGAGGTCACCGAGCTGTCCGAGCACGGCGCGACGGTAATGCACGACAAAGCCGCCGATATGGCGCGCGTCGCACAACTCGAATACTCGGTGCGTGGCCTGCGCAGCGGTTCCGGCACCCGCGTCGGGCCTCTGGCCGGCGCAAGCGACCACCCCGTCAGCGGCGTGGCGACATCCTTCGGCTTCAGCTTCATGCATGTCGTGCCCGAAGCAGCGGTATTGCCGGGCGGCTGGGAGCAGCAAGCGTTCCGTGCGCTCGCGGATGCTCGCATCAGCATCGACTGCGTCAACGTGAATTCCGCGGGCTTGTTCTTCATCGTGCGCGGCGGGGACGACACGCGGGCGCATCAGTGTCTGGAACCGCTGCCCCTCGCGGTACGGACGCGCCGCGACTGCGCGAAGATCTCGGTTGTGGGCGCCGGGATGCGCGGCACGCCGGGCGTCATGTACCAAGCGGTGCGAGCGCTCAGCGATGCAGGCGTTCCGATCATCCACAGCACAGACTCGAACATCACGATCTCTCTCTTGGTCCCAGGATCGCTCGCGGCGAGCGCCGAGAACGCGCTGCACGAACGCTTCGATCTTGGCTCGAGCGGCGAGCCCTCGTGAGGCTAAAGGACAGAAAGCGCAAGACAGCATGAGACGAGGACGATTCGGCCGCGTGGTCACGGCGATGATCACGCCCATGCGACGCGACGGCAGCGTCGATGAAGCGGAAGCCGCGCGCCTTGCCGTCTGGTTGAGCGAGCACGGCACCTCCGCCGTGGTCGTCGCCGGCACGACCGGCGAAGGGCCCACGCTGGACGATGCCGAGAAGCTCGGCCTCTTCCGCGCGATCGTCAGCGCGGTCGGCAAGAGGATCGCGGTCATCGCCAACGTCGGCACGAACGACACGCGCCGCTCGGCCGAGTTCGCGAAGCAGGCCGCGGCCTGCGGCGTGGATGGGGTCATGGCGGTGGGTCCCTACTACAACAAGCCACCGCAGCCAGGTCTCATCCGTCATTTCACAGCGATCGCGGATGCGACGACGTTGCCTCTCATGATATACAACATCCCCGGGCGGACCGGGGTCAACATCCTTCCCGACACCATTCTGACGCTCTCAGCCCATCCAGCGATCGTCGCGGTCAAAGAATCGAGCGGCGACGTGCAGCAACTCGCCGAGATCGCGGCGCGGACGCCTGAAGACTTTTCCGTGTACAGCGGCGACGACTACCTCGCTTTGCCATCGGCCGCGGTTGGAGCGTGCGGCGTCGTCAGCGTCGTGAGTCACGTCGCGGGCGACGATGTCGCCGCAATGCTGGCCGCGTTCGCGGCCGGCGATACCGGCGAAGCTGCGCGGGTCCATCACAAGCTCGCATCGCTTTTCCGCGCGCTCTTCGCCGTGACATCGCCGATCCCGGTAAAAGCGGCGATGCAGGCCTTTGGGTTTGCGACCGGGGCGTGCAGACCACCCTTGTGCGATCTCACCGCGGAGCAAGAGCGGGCCTTGCGCGCCGCGATCGCGCCGTGGGTACCGGCCGGAGTGGGCGCTCCTGCTCGCTAACGAGCCTGCGCCCCGCACCTGTTACGTCCTCGGAACGCGTGTCGACGCCGTGGACATGCACGAAGCGCAACGCCGCATCCTCTCGTTCGTTGCGGTACCCCGCTTCGCGCACGTCGTCACCTTTGGCAGCGAGATGGCCATGTACGCGCGGCGCGACCCCGCCTATCGCGCGCTTGTCAACGCGGCCGACCTCGTCGTGCCCGATACGATCGGCATCGTCCAGGCCGCCCGAATGCTGGGTTGCCCCGTGTCCGAACGCGTGCCCGGCATCGAACTCGTCGATGTTCTTTGCGCGGCATGCGCGCAAAGCGGCGTCTCCGTCTTTCTGCTTGGCGGCGAACCGGGCGTCGCGCAAACAGCGGCGGTCGCTCTCAGTGGCGCGCATCCCAAGCTGCGCATCGCGGGCACGCAGCACGGCTACTTCGATGCGTCGCAGGACGACGCCGTCGCGTCAAAGGTCCGCGAGTCAGGCGCTGCGCTCGCGTTCGTCGCGCTTGGCTTTCCGCGACAAGAGTTTTGGATCCACAACCAGGCGGCGACGCTCGAGGGCGTGACGTGCATGGGCGTGGGGGGCACCTTCGACGTGATCTCAGGAAAGGCGCAACGCGCGCCGAGCGCCGCCCGGCGGCTAGGGCTGGAGTGGCTCTACCGCTTGGTCCGCGAACCACGCAGGCTCGGACGGCAACTCGCCCTGCCGCAATTCGCGGTGCTCGTCGCGCTGCAGGCGCTACGTGAACGCCGCACGAGCGCGCGCTCCGCTTCAGGACAATAGCCGGGCGCTGTCAAAAACGCAGCGACAATGAAGGGCATGATCCTCGCCGGTGGCCTTTCCACTCGGCTCTATCCGCTTACGCTCGACTTGCCGAAACCGCTCGTGCCCGTCCTCGATCGCCCCGTGGTGGGCCATGTCATCGACTACCTCAAGCGCTACGGGGTCGACGACATCGCCATCAACGTGCACTATTTCCCCGAAGCCGTGACCGGCTACGTCGGTAACGGGTCGCGCTTCGGTGTCGACATCTTCTATCTGCGCGAACCCGAGCTCATGGGGAGCGCGGGCTCCGTGCGAGCGCTCGCGGACCGATTTCAAGAGACCTTCGTAGTCATCGGCTGCGACGACGTCACGGATATCGACCTCGAAAGCGCGCTGCGCTTCCACAAACGACGCCGGGCGGAAGCGACGATCGTGCTCGCGGACGTCCCCGACGTTTCCCAGTACGGCGCGGTGATCGTCGACGCTGACGGCCGCATCACCGAGTTCCAAGAAAAACCGGCGCCCGGCACCGAGAAGAGCAAGCTCGCGAACACCGGCGTCTACATCTTCGAGCCCCGCTTGCTCGAGCGCATTCCCCAAAAAACGTTCTACGATTTCGGCAAGCAGGTGTTCCCGGGGCTACTCGCTGCCGGCGCCGCCTTCTACGGCATGCGGCAGCAAGCATATTGGTGCGACATCGGAACGCCGGGCGAGTATCGCAGGGTCCACCGCGATGCGCTCGCAGGGCGGGTCGCGCTGCAACCGCCCGACGGTGCGCGCATATCCGACGGCGTGCTGTTGGGAGCACGTGCCGTGGTCGCGCCCAGCGCGAAACTCGTCGCTCCCGTGTGTCTAGGCGGGGCGTGTGAGATCGCCGATGGCGCTATCGTGTCGGATTCGATCCTCTGGCGCAGTGTCCGCGTGGGAGCGCGCGCCAAGGTCGCGGGTGCGGTGATCGCGGACGAAGCTGTGGTCGATCCCGAAGCATCTGTGGCCGGCGGAGAATTCGGCAGAGGTGCGCACCTCGCACGCGCTTAGAGTCTGATCGCCAGAGCCGCCACGTGAAGCGCGCCGATGCCCGCTTCGCGCAGCGCTTGTGCGCATGCGCCGACGGTGGCACCTGTCGTCACGACGTCGTCGACGAGCAAGACGCGCCGGTCACGCAGCCTGACCGCTGTGCGACCGAGCGCAAAAGCATTGGCCACGTTCTCCGCGCGCTCGGCAAGCGCGAGCGAGCTCTGCGCGTGCGTTGGGCGCACGCGAACCAACGCATCGGTCACGACGTCGCGCGCGGACGTGCGAGCGATTCCGCGTGCGATAGCCTCTGCTTGGTTGTAGCCGCGGATGGCAAGCCTGCGGTCGTGCAGCGGAACCGGCACCACGCAATCGTAGGTCATGCTGAGCTTGCGGCCGAGAATGCCGCCGAGGATAACTGCCGCATCCAACCGGTTGCGGTATTTCAGTCCGAGAACAGCGACGCGGAGCGCCCCGCAATGCGGACCCAAGGCGCTGACGCGAGGAATATCACCGCCCTCGGAACGGACGAGCAGCGGCCGTGCGGCCAAAGAGCGGCGGCACGAAGTGCAGACCTGGTCGCCGTGCACCCCGCACGCGGCGCAGCGAACGGGAACCGCGACGTCGAACAGCAACCGGCAATGCCGCAGCGCCAGATCGATCAGCTTCATCACCGCGACTTTTTCACGCGCCTTCGGATTTGGTCCAGGGCGTCATGAGCGAGGAGCGCTTCATGCGGCAGGCCTTGCGCTTGGCCGCGCGTGGCAAGGGAAACACGAGTCCGAATCCGCTCGTCGGCGCACTTGTCGTCGACGCGAGCGGCACGGTCGTGGGCTCGGGATTCCACGAACGGGCTGGGTCCGACCACGCCGAAGCGGTCGCCATCCGCGAAGCGGGCGGCCGTGCAAAAGGTGCGACGCTGTACGTCACGCTCGAGCCATGCGCGCATCAGGGCCGAACGCCGCCGTGCGCAAACGCCATCGCCGAGGCGGGGATTACCCGCGTGGTGAGCGCGATCGAAGATCCTGATTTGCAGGTACGCGGCACGGGGCACGCGCGTCTGCGCGAGGCTGGGATCCAAGTTGACGTGGGCATTGCGGCCGCGGAGGCCGCCCATCTCAATCGCATGTACCTGCGGCACCGCGCGACGGGCAGGCCTTTCGTCACGCTCAAGATGTCGCAAGCGCTCAACGGGAAGATCGCAGCGCGGCCCGGTGAGCGCCGTCAGCTTTCGGGTACCCGCGCGGCGAGACTCGTTCGCGCGCTGCGCTACGATCACGACGCGGTCATGGTCGGTGCCGGCACCGTGACGATCGACGATCCGCTTTTGACCGTCCGACCCTATCGCAATCGCGTGGTGCCATACCGCCGGATCGTCGTCGACTCCCACGGCCGTGCGCCGCGTACGGCGAAGGTCTTCCGCGATCAGAAGCGCTTTGCCACGATCGTGGCGACCACCGATCTGATGCCACAGCAAACGCGAGACGAGCTCGCGAGGCTCGGCGTTCGCGTCTTGGTGTGCGCGCGCGGCGCGGACGACCGTGTCGATCTTTCGGGCATGTTGCAAGCACTCGGCGCCGAGGGGATCGTCTCCGTTCTCTGCGAGGGCGGACCCACATTGGCGGCAGCGCTTGCGGCTCAGCGCGACGTAGACGAATTCGCCTGGATCCTCGCCCCGCGTCTGCTTGCAGGCTACGAGTCGGTTGACGTTCTTGCGGGCGCGGTCGACGTCGCGCTCGATCTCGAGAGCGTCAAACGCATCGGCGACGATTGGCTCGTCACCGGAAAGCGCGGCGCATAGTGTTCACCGGCCTCATCTCCCACAGTAGCGAAGTGCTCAAGGCCACGGGAGACCACAACGGAAAAGAACTGATCGTCGTCAACCCGCGAGATGAACGGCCGCTCGCGCCGGGCGACAGCGTCGCGATCAACGGCGTGTGTCTGACGGCGAAAACGATCAGCACGACCGAGGTCAGCTTCGATGTCGTGCCCGAGACGCTCGCGCGCAGCAATCTCGGATCGCTGAAAGCGGGCGATACCGTGAATTGGGAACAGAGCCTGCGCGTCGGGGATCAACTCGGCGGCCATTTGGTCTACGGGCACGTCGATGTTACGAGCGAGATCCTCAGCATCGAACCGGAAGGCCAAGGTGTTCGCATGTGGTGCTCGACGCCGGCGGGCCTCGAGCGTTTGATCGTCGAGAAGGGATACGTTGCGCTCGACGGGGTGAGCCTGACCGTCGCGAAGACGGCGGCTGGCCGCTTTGCGATAGCCCTGATACCCGAGACGCTAAAACGCACAACTCTGGGGCGGAAAACCGCTGGGCTTTCCTTAAATGTAGAAGTCGATCCAGTCGCCCGCTACGTGGCGGCACTCCTAGGATCGGGCCGGGAGCGCTAAAATCCGGTCGCCCGAGGACACTATGCCGCTTGCCACCATAGAAGAAGCCATCGCTGACATCCGCGCCGGGAAGATGGTCATCGTCATGGATGATGAGGATCGCGAAAACGAAGGCGATCTGACCATGGCGGCGCAGATGGTCACGCCGGATGCCGTCAATTTCATGACCAAGTACGGCCGAGGGCTGATCTGCGTGCCGATGATCGGGAAACGGCTGGACGAGCTGCACATCCCGATGATGGTGGCCGAGAACACTTCGCGGCTCGAGACCGCGTTCACGGTATCGCTCGAAGCGCGTCACCACACGACCACCGGGATCTCCGCGCACGATCGCGCGACCACCATCAGCACGCTGCTCGATCCCCACGCCAAGCCGGGCGACTTCGTGAGCCCTGGCCACACCTTCCCGTTGCGCGCGCGTGACGGCGGTGTGCTCGTACGCGCGGGCCAGACCGAAGCTGCCGTTGATCTCGCCCGCCTCGCGGGCCTCTACCCCGCGGGCATCATCTGCGAGATCCTGGCGGGCGACGGCACGATGATGCGCCGCGCCGCGCTGGAGCGCTTCGGCACAGACCACGACCTCAAGCTCATCACCGTCAAAGACCTCATCGCCTATCGCATGCGCAACGAGAAGCTCGTGCAGCGCATCGCGACGTTCAAGCTGCCCACACGCTATGGCCAATTCACGGGTTACGCCTACGAGTCGCTCGTCGACGACGCGTGCCACGTCGCCATGGTCATGGGGGAGATCGGCGACGGCAAGGATATTTTGGTTCGCGTGCACTCGGAATGCTTGACCGGCGACGCGCTCGGCAGCCGTCGCTGCGATTGCGCTGCGCAGCGCGACGTCGCGTTGCAGACAATCGCAAAAGCCGGGCGTGGCGTCTTCCTCTATCTGCACCAAGAAGGCCGCGGTATCGGGCTCGCCAACAAGCTGCGGGCCTACGAGCTCCAAGACCAAGGCGCGGACACTGCCGAGGCTAATGAGAAGCTTGGCCTACCCGTGGACAAGCGCGACTACGGGATCGGATCGCAGATCCTCTACGACCTGGGCGTGCGCGAATTGAAGAACATGACGAACAACCCGCGCAAGATCGTCGGGCTCGAGGGCTATGGTTTGCGCATCATGGGGCGCGTGCCGCTCATCACCGACAGCGACGAGTACAACGCACCCTATCTGCAGACCAAGCGCGACAAGCTCGGCCATCTCATCGAGCTCGGCGACAGGCCCGCGGCTGAGGGCAAAACGGTAGAAGGCTAGCGCGTGCGGTTCGCTATCGTCCGCGCGCTTTTCAACGGCAACATCACCGCGAGACTGCTCGAAGGCGCGCAGCGAGGCTTTGCCGACGCGCGAGTTCCCGCGCGCAACATCCACGTCTTCGAGGTGCCGGGTTCGTTCGAGCTTCCGCTCGCAGCGTTATGGCTCGCGCAATCCCGAAAGTACGACGCGATCGTCTGCCTCGGGTGCATCATCAAAGGTGAGACTCCACACTTCTACTACGTCGCGGCGCGCACCGCGGACGGCATCGCAGAGGTCGGTTTGCGCACCGGCGTGCCGGTGATTTTCGGCGTGCTGACGACCGAGAACGTGCGTCAAGCGCTCGACCGCGCTGCCGCCGTCCGCGTGGGCCGGAGCGATCATAATAAGAAGAAGCAGCGCACGAACAAAGGCTACGAGGCGGCGCAGAGCGGCGTCTCGATGGTGCAGTTGCGAAAAAAGACCCGAGGCCGCGCGTGACGCCCGCTCACATCAGCTATCGCCCGGGTGTGCTCCACCTGTTGGACCAGACGCAGCTGCCCGCAGCGAGCATCTTTCTGGAACTGCGCACGCTCCCTGAAGTCGCCGGCGCCATCAAGCAGCTGCGCGTCCGAGGCGCGCCCGCGATCGGCATCGCTGCGGCCTATGCGATGGCGATTGAAGCACACGAACTCGCGGACGTTGCGCTGGATAAGGATGCATTTCTCGAGCGGCTTAGCCAAGCAGCTGCCGGCCTCGTCGCAGTGCGACCCACAGCCGTCAATCTCTCCTGGGCGGTGCAGCGTCAGCTTGCGACGGCGGGCGAATGCCTCTCGAGTGGCGCCTCGCTGCAAGCAACCGCCGAGGCTTTGGATCGAGCGGCTGAGGCCATCCATCGCGAAGACATTGAGGCATGCAAGCGCATCGGCGACCACGGCGCCGCATATCTTATGAAGCGTGGCGGCCGACCTTCAGGCCCGCCCTCACCCGCGCATGGGGCGAGCCGCTTGCGCGTCCTCACGCACTGCAACACAGGCGACCTCGCTACGGGCGGCTACGGCACCGCGCTCGGGGTCGTGCGGTCGTTATGGAAGGCGGGCGGTCTCGAACGGGTCTTCGTGGACGAGACGAGGCCCGTGCTACAGGGCGCCCGCTTAACGGCCTGGGAGCTCCAACAGGACGGCATCCCCCACACGCTCATCACCGACAGTATGGCGGCGCACTTCATGCAGCGCGGAGAGGTCGACGCGGTCGTGGTCGGCGCCGATCGCATCGCGCGCAACGGCGACATCGCCAACAAGATCGGCACCTACGCGCTCTCGCTTGCCGCGCGGGCGCACGGACTGCCGTTCCTCGTCGCGGCACCGCTCTCGACGTTCGACCCTAACCTCGCCGCCGGTTCCGACATCAAGATCGAAGAGCGCAATCCGTCCGAAGTCACGTCGTTCTTAAACGCGCGTTCGAGCCCGCCGGACACGCAAGCTGCAAACCCCGCCTTCGACGTGACGCCCGCGCACAACGTCAGCGCCCTCGTCACCGAGCGGGGCGCGATCGAGCCGCCGTTCAAATCGGCGATCGACGCTTTGCTGGTCCAAGGGCCCGCAGCGCCGAAGGTCCGCTCGTGAGCCCAACCTCCGCACGCAAGATCGGGTATTTGCAGTACGTCGGCTCGCCGCCCTCGCCGCTTCCCTCGCTGATCGTGATCGCGGGCAAAGAGCATCTGCTCGCCGATGAGATCCTGCGACAGGTCGTCGAAAGCGTCTTGCCGGACGAATCGCTGCGCCCGCTCAACGTCGACACGATCGACGCTGCGACCACCAGCGATTTCTCCGGGCTCGGCGAAAAGGTGGCCGCGCTGCCGTTCTTGTCCGAGCGCCGCATCGTCACCGTGCGCGGCGTCAGCGATCTGAAGAACGACGACCGCATCGCGCTGCGCGATGCGATCGGCGAAATCCCAGAGCAGGCGTTGCTCATCATCGACGACTCGGGCGAAGGACGGCCGCAGCGTGGCAAGGCGCCGAAGGACAAGGTCGACGCCGCGGGCTTTGCGAGCGTCCATCCGGATGCGCTCCTCATCGACACGACGCTGGGCGACGCCGATCGCGAACGCTACATCGATCGCCAAGCCTCTGAGATCGGGGTGACGGTCGATGTGGGTGCGCGCCGCTATCTCGCCGGCTTCGAAAGCGTCGACGAGATCCGCAACTCCCTCGAGCGCTTGGCGCTCGTGGCGAAGAAGATCACGAAGGCCGCTGCCGAGGAATATGTGAAACCGCCCGGCGACCCGAAGCTGTGGGACCTCGGCAACGCGGTCGCGCGAGGCGATCTCAATGCTGCCCTGCGGGTGGCGCGCGAAATGGTCAGCCGGCCGGAAGATGCACCGGGGCCCCTCATCTGGCTCGCGGGCGACGCGCAGATCGCGTGGGAGCTCACGAGCGGAGCAAATCCGAACGCTTGGGCAGCGGCCACCGGCCAGTCGCCCTTCCGCGCGATCAAGCTGTGGGATTTCGCTCGCAAGCGCTCGGTGCAGCAAGCCCGCGACAACGTGCGCTTGACGATGCGCGCGCTCGAAGACTCGCTGACCGGAAAGCGCGCCCCGGATCAAGCGCTCGACGAGCTGATCATCCGCCTCTGCACGCAAAAAGCACTTGCGTAGGGGGCGATTGCAAATCGCCCCGAAATTGCGAGGCGCACCTAAAGGTGCGCGGCTACATGCTTTTCGAAATTCGCTTCATGAGCAAGGCAGCGTGAGCGACTCCTATCAGTCGCCCTTCTCGTGGCGTTACGGGAGCGCCGAGATGCGCTCGCTTTTCTCCGAGCAGACCAAGCGCCGCATGTGGCGCAAGCTCTGGCTGAGCCTCGCGCAAGCCCAAGCGAAGGCGGGTCTCGTCAGCGACGACGAGCTCGCCGATCTCCGCCGCCACGTCGACGACGTGGACATCGCCGCAGCCCACGCCATCGAAGCAGAGATCGGCCACGATTTGATGGCCGAGCTGCGCGTCTTCGCATCGCAAGCGAAAACGGGCGGCGGTAAGCTGCACCTCGGGGCGACGTCCATGGACGTCGAGGACAACGTCGAGACCGTGCGCATGAAAGCCGGCCTCGCCCTGTTGCTCGGCGCGATCCGCGATGTGCTGCGCGCGTTCGCCGGCAAGATCGACGAGCTCGCCGATCTCCCGGCCATGGGCTACACGCACCTTCAAGCGGCCGAACCCACGACGCTCGGCATGCGGCTTGCGATGTGGGCGCAAGACATGCTGCTCGACTACCATGAGTTGCGGCGCATTGCAGCCTGGCTCCCGAGCAAAGGTCTGCGCGGCGCCGTGGGCACGTCGGCCTCGTACCAAAGGCTGCTCGATGCCACATCGCGGACTCCAGATGACCTTGAGCGTGACGTGCTCGAAGCATTGGACCTCGCATCGGTCGCCGTCAGCGGTCAGACCTATCCCCGCAAGCTCGACTACCTCGTCCTCTCTGCGATCGCCGGCTTCGCAGCATCGTGTTCCAAGTTCGCCTTCGACGTCCGCGTGCTCGCCTCAAGTCCGTTCGGCGAGCTCGGCGAGCCGTTCGGTCGCAAACAAGTCGGCTCGTCCTCTATGCCCTTCAAGCGCAACCCTATGCTTGCCGAGCGGATCAATTCCATCGCGCGGATCCCAGCAGCGTACGCGCAGATCGCCTGGCAAAACGCCGCCGACAATCTTCTCGAACGGACCCTCGACGACTCGGCGAACCGGCGCACCATCATCCCAGAATCGTTTCTGGCAGCCGACGAGCTAGCATCGCTCGTGCGCAAGGTGATCACGGGTCTGCGCGTCGACAAGGCCGCGATCGCCCGAAACCTCGCGCGTTTCGGGCCCTTCGCCTGCACGGAAGCGGTGCTCATGGCGGCGGCGCGCCAGGGCGCTGACCGCCAGGCGCTCCACGAGCGGCTCCGCGACCTTTCGATGAAAGCCTGGGCGGAGCTCGAGGCCGGTCGCGACAACCCGCTCGTACGCCTGTTGCGCGAGGACGAACTTATCCACAGGTACCTCGGTCCCGGCGAGATCGAGCGAGCGATGAAAGTGGAAGCGCATACAGGGCTTGCCGCCTCGCGGGCGCGAAAGTTTGCCGCATCCCTTCTCGAGCTTCAAGAGGACAAAGCATGAACAAAGGCGCTGAGGTAGGCCGTGGCAAGACCAAGGTCCTCTATCAGAACCCAAGCCAAGCCGAGACCCTCGTCGTGGTCCAACAGGACAACATCACGGCGGGCGACGGCGCGAAGCGCCACACGATAGCAGGCAAAGGCCGCCTGGCGGCGCTCACCACGAGCCGCGTCTATCGTCTCCTCAATGCGGCGGGCGTCCCGACGCACTTCATCAGCGGCGGCGAGGACGAAGATCAAAACGAGATGGTCGTCCGCCAGTGCGAGATGATCCCGATCGAAGTCGTCGTCCGCGGCATCGCCGCGGGCTCCTATCTCAAGCGCAACCCGGGCGTGAAATCCGGCACCGTCTTCGCCCCCCGCATCGTCGAGTATTTCTTCAAAGACGACGCGCGCCATGACCCGCAATACACGGCAGAGCAGATCGTCGAAGAGAAGATCGCGAGCGCGGACGAGGTCGCGATTATGTCCGACTACGCGCGCTTGGTGTTCGACATCCTTGCGCACTCCTGGCGCCTGCAAGAGGTCTTGCTCGTCGATCTCAAGGTCGAATTCGGACGCGCGAAGACGAAAGATGGCGCCACCGAGATATTGCTGGCCGACGTCATCGACAACGATTCGTGGCGCATCTGGCCGGCGGGCGACCAGACGCTCATGCTCGACAAGCAGATCTACCGCAATATCGCAGTACCGAGCGCCTCGGATCTGGATGCCGTCAAGTCCAAATACGAAGAAGTCGCTGAGCGCGTCGGGCGGTTCGCAAAGCGCAGCGGCGGATTCGTCTCCATCATCATGGGTTCGTCATCCGACAAGGGACACGCGGACAAGATCGCCGCGGCGCTCACTGGGTTTGGCGTGCCGTCACGGCAGCAGGTCGCATCGGCCCACAAGACGCCGCTCTTCGCGCTGCAGAAAGTCCAGCAAGTCGACAACATGCTCGGGCGCGTCGTGTTCATCACCATTGCCGGCCGCAGCAACGCGCTCTCGGCGTTCGTCGATGCGGCCACGGCCAATCCCGTGATCGCCTCGCCGGTGCTCGGATCCACCTGGGGCGGCATGGAGGTCATCTCGAGTTTGGCGTTGCCGGGCGGCGTGGCGAGCATGGTCGTGCTCGATCCGGACAACGCCGCACTCGCAGCGGCCAAGATCCTTGGTGCCGACGATCCCGTGATCTACGGACGCGTCGTCGTCAGCCAATATCGCAACCGGATGCAGATACAAGAGGCCGACGCTCGCCAGAACGCGCCTGCGGGGAACGGCAAAGCGGGCGCCTGATGGGAAGAGCGGGCACGGCCGACCTCGTCGCGCTCTCCGCTCAAGCTCTCCCGCTGCAAGGCAGCGATGAAGACCTCAAGCGCCTCGCCGAATGCGAGGCGCTCGCGCTCACACCCGACGAACTGCGCGCTATCCGTGAACGTCTCGGACGCGATCCGACGCGCGCCGAGGCGCACGCGTTCTCCATCCAGTGGAGCGAGCACTGCTCGTACAAGAGCAGTCGTGCGTTCTTGTCGGCCCTGCCGACACAAAGCCCGGACGTGCTCGTCGGCGTCGGTGAAGACGCAGGGATCCTTCGCGCGGGAGAAATCGACGGCAAAGAATACGGCGTCGTCGTTGCGCACGAGAGCCACAATCACCCCTCGCAGGTCGTGCCGTTCGAGGGTGCGGCCACAGGCGTCGGTGGGATCCTGCGTGACGTCCTGTGCATGGGCGCGCAGGTGGTGGCGAGCGCCGATCCCCTACGCTTCGCCCCACCCGAAACGGGACCACACGCTGCGTACGTCGCGTCGGGCGTGGTGGACGGCATCGCAGCCTATGGCAACGCCGTCGGCGTTCCCAACCTGGCGGGAGACGTCTATTTCCATCCTTCGTACCGCGATAATTGCCTCGTCAACGTCGTCGCATTAGGGTTCGTCGAGCGCGACCGGATCATCCATAGCCGCGTGCCCGAAGGGGGCGAGGGATACGAACTCGTCCTCGTGGGGAAAGCGACGGACGCTTCGGGGTTTGGGGGCGCCGCCTTCGCGTCGCTGACGCTCGACGCCGCGCTCGCGCATGCCAACAAGAGCGCGGTCCAAGTCCCCGATCCGTTCTTGAAGAACGTCATCATGCGTGCGAGCTATGCGGCCTTCGACCTGATCCGCGAGCAAGACTTGCGCGTCGGTTTCAAAGACCTCGGCGCCGGCGGAATCATGGGCAGCTCGTCCGAGCTTTGCAGCGCGGGCGGCTTCGGCGCGCGGATCGATCTCGACGCCGTGCCGGTCGCCGTCAGAGGGTTGCCTCCCTTCGTCGTGCTCATGGCCGAGACGCAAGAGCGCATGCTCTGGGCCGTGCCGCCCTCGTTCACGCCACAACTGCTGTCGCTGTACAACGAACGCTTCACGCTGCCCAACGTTTCGGCGAACGCGCGCGCGGCCGTGATCGGCACGGTCACGCGTGAGCGGCGGTACGTGGTGCGCGCTGCACGTTCGCCCGTGTGCGATGTGCCCATCGATGTCTTGACCGAACCGGTGCGCTCGCAATGGAAACTCGCGCCCAAAACCGATGCGCCTGCCCAAGTGGCGCCACCAGTCCTGAGTGACGTCGCCAGGACGCTCTTACAGGTGCTCGCGCACAAGGACGTCTGCAGCCGCCGGCCGATCATCGAGCACTACGACACGGTTGTGCGCGGCGCGACGGCCATACCTTCGGGCTACGCAGATGCTGGTGTGCTCGTCATCCAACGTCCGTCGCCACGCGCGATCGCGCTCTCGGTCGATGGCAACGCGCGCTACGGCGCGATCTCGGCGAAGCTCGCGGCGGCACACGCGGTCGTCGAATCGGCTCGGAACGTCGCGGCCGTTGGTGCGATGCCGATCGGCCTGACCGACTGTCTCAACTACGGGAACCCAGAAGATCCGGTCGCCTATCGCGAACTCTCGGACGGCATCGAAGGACTCGCCGAGGCGGGGCGAGCCATCACAGTCGCTTCGGAACACGGTCTGCCCTTTGTGAGCGGCAATGTCAGCCTTTACAACCACTCGGCGAGCGGCAGCGCGATCGTGCCTTCGGCCATCGTCGCGTGCATCGGGCGCATTCACGACGTGGCCAAAACGGTCACGATGCAGTTCGTGGCGGGAGAACAGCGTCTCTACCTTTTCGGCGCGCGCAACGCCAGTGTGGGCGGATCGGTGCTCGCAGACGTGCTACAGCTCCGTCCTTCCGGCAGGTTACCTGCCCTCGATTACGATGAGGTCAACGCGAGCATCCGCGCGGTCGTGGACGGCATCCGCTCCGGCAGCATCAGCGCCGCGCACGACATTTCGGACGGCGGCCTGCTGGGGTGCGTGGCAGAGATGTGCCTGGGCGGCGAAGGCCGAGGCACGATCGGCGCAACCCTTACGGAACCCAACACTTGGGCGCCGGGTATCCCTCTGTCGGCTGCGCTGTTCGGCGAGGCGGGTGGTTTCGTCGTCGCCGTCTCTCCCGATCGTGCAGACGAATTCGAACGCGCAGCGCAGGCGCACGGCGCGCGACCCACAGAGATCGGCAGAACCGGCGGCGCCACGCTCTCGGTTTCCGGCGCTTGCGACCTGCCGCTCGCGGAGCTCGCCCGCGCGTGGATGCGGCCGCTCGAGGAATTGTTCGCGTGACCAGGCCACGCGTCGCCGTGCTCGTCTTTCCAGGGACCAACTCCGAAGTAGAGACCGTCGACGCGTGCAACGACGCGGGCATGGACGCTCGCGCGGTGCTCTGGAGCGAGGCGCCGGCGAGCCTGCGCGAGTTCGCCGCCTA